>JAEYVF010000106.1 GCA_023432005.1 Actinomycetes bacterium | reverse complement strand
TTCTCGAGCTTCGGCGTGCTGCTCTACTACCTCGTCGCGAACGCCTCGGCGCTCACGCAGGATGCCCCGCACCGGCGGTATCCGCGCGCCCTCGCCGTCGCCGGGGCGATGGGATGCGTCCTGCTCGTCGCAACGCTGCCTCCCGTGTCGATCGCGGTGGGCGCCGCGGTGCTGGCCGTCGGGGTCGCGTACCGCGCCATCCGCATCCGCTTCTCGGGCCGTCGCTGAGGCCTGCCGCTCGGGCCGGGTGCCGTGGCATGCTCGGGGCATGTCGAGCGAGGGTCGCGCGGCCGAGCCGGAACGCGCACGGCCTCTCTTCCAGGCGGAACGCGCTGCGGCGTTCATCGACGCGGTCGTCGCCATCGCGATGACCCTGCTCATCCTCCCGCTCATGGAGAGCGTGGGCGACGTCGCGGACGCGGGCGAGGACACCCTGCACTGGCTCGTCGAGCACGATCAGCAGCTCGTGAGCTTCGTGCTGAGCTTCGTGATCATCGCGATGTTCTGGATGTTCCATCACCGCCTGTTCACGCAGGTCACGGCGATCACGTCGCCGCTCATGTGGCTGCTCGCGGGCTGGCTGCTGACGATCGTGTGGCTGCCCGTCGCGACCGCCCTCACGGGGGTCATGGACGACGACGACCGGCTCGCGAAGGTGCTCTACGTCGGCAGCATGATCGCCACGTCGCTCTTCTCGCTCGCCATCCGGCTCTACCTGCGGCGGCATCCGGAGCTGCGTCGGCATCCCACCCCGTACCTCACGGCGGGCATCGCGGCCGACCTCGCCACGACGCTGCTGTTCGCGACCGCCCTCGCCGTCGCGCTCCTCGTGCCGGCGATCGGCTACTACGCCCTGCTGCTCATGCTGCTGACCCCGGTCGTGCAGGGCCTCGTGCTGCGCCTCATCGCCTCCGCCAGGTGAGGACGAGCTGCAGCAGCGGCACGACGGATGCCGCCATGAGCACCCATGCGAGCACCTCGTCGCCGCCGCGGCGCAGCAGCACGCCCGAGAACAGCAGCGCGGCGAACACGATCGCCGAGATGAGGCGGCGGAGTGTGCCCTCGATCGCCGAGATGCGCTGCTCGACCCGCGGCACGCGGATCGCGAGCTGCCCGCGGTCGATCCGCGTCGCGAGCTGGTCGATGCGCTGAGGGAGCCGGGCCAGGGTCGTCGCATAGCCCAGGGCCTGCTGCCCGATCGCGCGCAGGTCGCGACTCGAGCCGAGCAGCACGGTGCGCGCGAAGGGGTCGACCGCGTCCCACATGTTGAATGTCGGGTTGAGGGCGCTCGTGACGCCCGAGACGAGCGAGATGGTGCGGATGAGCAGCAGGAAGTCCTCGGGCAGCTGGAAGGGCAGCGCGCGCACGGTGTCGCCGAACTGGCGCGCGAAGGCCTCGAGCTCGCGCGGGTCGACGGCCCGCAGCTCGGCGACGCCCATGCCGCCGAAGCGGTCGAACGACGCGATCATCGCGCGTTCGAGCTCCTCGGTGTCGGCGCCCGGCAGCAGCACCCCGAGGCGCTCGAGCGAGGCGACGAGCGCCCGGCCGTCGCGCGCGACGACGGCGAGGATGAACTCCCGCAGGCCCGCGCGCAGGTGGTCGTCGATCTCGCCCATCATCCCGAAGTCGACGAAGGTGAGCCGCCAGCCCTCGGGGCTCGCGCGATCGGGCGTGACGAAGATGTTGCCCGGATGCGGGTCGGCGTGGAAGAACCCCGCCACGAAGATCTGCTGGAACGTGGCGCGCGCGAGCTCGTTCGCCACGGCGTCCGGGGCGATGCCCGCGAGCCGGAGCGCCGCGACGTCGGTGATCTTGATGGCCGTCACGTCGGCGAGGGTCAGCACGCGGAGGGTCGTCCGATCCCACACGACCTCGGGGGCTGCGACGCGCTCGTCGCCGTCGAAGTCGGCGCGGAAGCGCTCGGCGTTGGACGCCTCGTGCAGGTAGTCGATCTCGGCGAGGCTCGTGGTGGCGAACTCCTCGACGAGGGCGGGCACATCGACGCGCGTCGACACCATCCGCACGCGCGACAGGATGCGGGCGACGCGGCGCAGCGCCTGCAGATCGACGTCCACGACCTCGGCGATCCCGGGCCGCTGCACCTTCACGACGACGCCGTCGAAGCCGAGATCGCCGGCGATGGCCGGCGACAGCCGCGCACGATGCGCCTGCCCGAGGGATGCCGCGGCGATCGGCACGGGGTCGAACCACGCGAAGGCGACGTCGAGCGGCAGGCCGAGCTCGGCCTCCGTCTGCTCCCGGATGCGGTCGAACGACTCGGCGGCCACCTCGTCCTGGAGGCCCTCGAGCTCGCGCGTGACCTCGGGCGGCAGCACGTCGAGGCGCGACGACATGAACTGCCCCACCTTGATCATGAGCCCGCCGAGGTCGACGGCGAGGCCGTGGAAGCGGCGTGCGAAACGCTGCATACGCGCCGGGCGGGTGCGTTCCGAGACACGACGCAGCCCGATGCGCGGCAGCACGAGCTCGAACCACCACTCGCGAACGAGCGTGCGCGTTGCGAGGCGCATGATGCGCCGGTACCGCCCGCGCAGCTGCCGCGTGTCGGGGGGCGCTGGCGCGCCGACCGGCTGCGGCATCCGGTCAGTCCTCGGCGAGGATCGCGTAGAGCTTGCGGCGCGCCTCGTCGATGGCTGCGACGGCGCGCTCGGCCTGCTCGGGCGTTCCGCTCTGCGCCACGGCGGCGGCCGCCTGCGCGAGCTTGGCGCCCGCCTTCGGCAGCGCCATGTTGCGCTCGAGGCGGTCGCGCGTCGACTCGCCGGATGCGGCGTCCGGCTCCGCGGCGGACTCGGCTGCCGCGCGCCCCGTCGCCGTGAGGCTGAACACCTTGCGCTCGCCCGCCTGAGCCGACTCGACGAGCTGCTCGTCGACGAGCAGCTGCAGCGTCGGGTAGACCTCGCCGGGGCCCGGCCGCCATCCCGTGCGCGTCTCGATCGCCTGGATGACGCCGTAGCCGTGCAGGGGCTCGTCGAGCAGCGAGACGAGCACCGCCGTACGGATGTCGGGCGGCGTGCGCCACCCGCCCGCGGAGGCGAGGGTCTCGCGGAGGCCGTCCACGGCCCCCCAGAGGTCGAAGCCGTGTGAAGCAGATGCGCGCATGCCGGGGTCCTCTCGACGGTGCGCCTCACGATACGCCTGAGTTCCCGGGGAAGTGCTGGGGAGTTCTCGGCGTGCTGCCATGACGTCGCCGATCCGAGGTGCCTGACTCAGGCCTCTCGGGTCGGGTGCATCGCCCGCGCGAGCGCGAGGGCGACGAGCGGCACGAGGAGGCACAGCAGCACCGCGAGGCGGAGCGTGCTGAGCTGCGCGAGCGCGCCGACGAGGAGCGGGGACGCGAGCATGCCGACGCGCATGAGCGTGGCCGCGATCGCGAGACCCGTGCCGCGTCCGAGGCCCGGCGCGCGCTCGGCGGCCGCCATCGCGAGAGGGATCATGGGCGCGACGCCGAGGCCGACGAGGGCGAAGCCCGCCACGACCGTGACGGGCGTGGGGAACGCCACGACCGCGAGGACGCCGAGGAAGGCGGATGCCGCGCCGAGCCGCACGGTCGCGACCGCGCCGAGGCGATCGACGAGGCGGTCGGCGACGAAGCGGCCGAGGGTGAGCGCCGTCATGAGCGCGACGAACGGGAGCGCCGAGTCGGCGAGGTCGGCGCCCGCCTCCTGCACGAGGAACACACCGCCCCACGTCGAGCCGAGGTCCTCGAGGAACGCGCCGATCACGGCGATACCGCACGCCGCGAGCAGCACGGAGCTCAGCAGGCGCGGGCGGCCGGATGCCGGGGGCGTCGTCTCGTGCGTGACCGGCTCCGGCAGCGCGAGGGTTCCGAGCGCGACGAGGCTGCCCACGACGATCACCGCGCCGACGATCGCGAACTGGATGCTCGCCGGCACCCCCAGCTGCAGCGCGCCGAGGCCCACGAGCCCGCCCGCGATCGCGCCCGCGCTCCACGCGCCGTGCAGGCCGACGATGATCGAGCGGCCCATGAGCCGCTGCACGTCGAGGCCGTGCGCGTTGTTGCCCACGTCGCCCGTGGCATCCGCGAACCCGACCACGACGAGAGCCGCGGCGAGGAGGACGGGGTGGCCTACGAAGCCGACGCCCACGAGCAGCAGGCCGAGCGTCACCGACGAGCCGACCGCGACGGGGATCGCGCCGAGCCGCGCGACCAGACGGCCGGCGATCGTGCTGCCGAGGATCGAGCCGACGGGACCGCACGCCACGATGAGGCCGAACGCGAGCTCGCTGAGCCCGAAGGTCTCCTTGATCTCGGGATAGCGGGTGGCGATCGAGGCGAAGACGATGGCGTTGGCGACGAAGAGCGCGGCCACGCCCCACCGGGCCGCCGACGCTCGACGCACCGTGGTCGGGTGGGTCACCGATTCAGGCTAGCGCCGCGCCGAGGCCGTCAACGTCGCGCGAACTCCGGCGCGTGCTCGGGGCGGCGCCCGATGGCGAGCAGGCGCGCGGGCACCACCCGCAGGGCGGGCAGGCGGTCGAGCACACGCACGAGCGCCTTCGGCGGCTCGAGCCCTTCGCCCCGTGTGACGACGCGGGCGAGACCGCGGTGCATGACGCGCTGCAGCCGCTGCGTGAAGACGGCGGCGGATGCGCGGCGCCGCTGCACCGCGGCGAGGTCGCGGGGCGAGAGGGTGCCCTCGAGCAGCGGCCGCGCGAGCAGGGTCGCCGCCGCGACGCCGTCCTGCACGGCGAGGTTGACGCCGACGCCGCCGACGGGCGACATCGCGTGCGCGGCGTCGCCGATGCACAGGAACCCGTCGAGGTACCAGGTGCGCAAGCGGTTGAGCTTCACGTCGAGGAGCTTCACGTCGGCCCACTCGAGGCGGGACGCCGCGCCCGCCCCCGCCGGGACCGCCTTCGCCGCCGCGCGCCGGAGCTCGTCGATGCCCGCGGTGCGCAGCGCGGCATCCGTGCCCTTGGGGATGAGGCAGCCCACCTGCACGTAGCCCGCGCGCGGGATCGCGATGAAGAGGCGGCCGTCGGCGGAGGTCGGCAGCACCGACTCCTCCACGGGACCGTCGGTCTCGAGCCGGAACCACCACAGGTCGAACGGCACGCGGAATTCCGTGACCCGCAGCCCCGCCCGCTCGCGCGCGCGCGACCACCGGCCGTCGGCCGCGATGGTGAGGTCGGCGCGCAGCTCGTGCTCCCCGTCGGGTGAGCGGTAGCGCACGCCCACGACACGTGATCCGTCGCGCACGAGCTCGGTGAACTCGGCGTTGCGCCGCAGGCGGAAGGTCGGTTCGCGCTCCCCCGCCGAGGCGAGGATGTTCAGGAAGTCCCACTGCGGCGCGAGCGCGATGTAGGGGTATTTCACCTTGAGCCGCGTGAGGTCGGCGACCGTGACGCGCTCCCCGCCCTCGGTGCGCGCGACGAGGCGCCGGATCTTGGCATGCGGGATCGCCGTGAACTCGTCGATGAGCCCCAGCTCGTCGAGCAGCTCGAGAGTGGTCGGGTGCACCGTGTCTCCACGGAAGTCGCGCAGGAAGTCGCCGTGCTTCTCGAGCACCGTCACCTCGACGCCCGCGCGCGCGAGCACGAGGCCCGCGATCATGCCCGCCGGTCCCCCGCCGACGATGACGCACGTCGTCTGCTCGCTCATGCGGTCATCCTGCCGCAGGGTCGGACGCCCCGCGGGGAAGGCGCGAGGATCCGTCAGCCGGCGGCGAGCGCCTCGACGAGGTACGGGCGCAGCGACGCCCATCCCGCGTCGCCGGCGGCCGTGCGCTGCCTCCTGGCGCCCGTACCCTCCTCGCGCACGCGCCGCAGGCCCCGGTCGATGAGCGCCAGGTCGTCGTCGGATGCGTCGAGCGCGTCCATGAGCTGGCGCACGGCATCGTCGATCGCCACGAGGTCGCCTCCACCGGGGGTCGCGACACCCTCCCCGACCCCGAAGCGCGCGGCGTGCCAGATGGCCGCGTCGACGAGCTCCGGCTCGTAGGCGGGCACGGCATCCGGATGCCGGATCGCCGCGGAGACGAGCCCGCGCGCGATGAGCGCGGTGAGGAGCGCGTCGTCGGCCGTCAGCTGCGCGTCGACGACCCTCAGCTCGACCGTCGGGTGGCGCGAGGACAGGCGCACATCCCACGCGACCGTCGCCTCATCACGTGTGCCGCCCACGCCGACGAGGGCTGCGGCTCGTGCCGCGTAGTCCTCCGCGGTCGACACGTCCGGCGGGCAGCCGCCCGTCGTCCAGCGCCGCAGCAGGATCGCCCGCCAGCTGTCGAAGCCGGTTTCGTGCGCGCTCCACCACGGCGAGTTGCCCGACACGGCCTTGAGGAACGGGAGCCAGCTCGCGAGGTTGCGCAGCGCACGAACGCCCGTATCCGGGTCGGGCACCCCCACGTGGACGTGCACGGCTGCGACCTGATGCTCGTCGATGAGGGTCGCGTGGCGCTCGGCGAGCTCGGCGTAACGGGCGCCCGGCGAGAGCGTCGGGTGCTCCTCGGCCCGGAAGGGCGTGCCCACCCCCGCGGCGACGGCACCCGCCTCGGCGGATGCTACGGCGAGCCCCGCGCGGAACTCGAGCAGCTGCGCGCGGGCGTCGTCGGCCGACTCGCAGATCCCCGTCGCGTGCTCGACCTGACTCGCGAGGAACTCGCTCTTCGCGCGCTCGCGCACGGATGCCGGCAGCCCGTCGAGCACGGCGGCCGCGAGGGGCGCATTGCGCCCGTCGGCGGGGTCGAGCAGGAAGAACTCCTCCTCGACGCCGAATCGCGGGTATCGGCTCGCGGTGCTGGGTCCGGATGCGCTCGACAAGCTGCCCCCTCGCGTTTGCGAAACACTAACCCGGCCGCGCGGCATCCCGCCCGGCGGGTGCGGGGGCTTGCGTCGGCGGCTCTCACCCGATATCCGCCCCGGGCGTCACACGCGGCCGAGCTGCCTTGTCTTCCTTGCATGAAGATCGTCATCGCAGGAGGAACAGGCTTGATCGGCGCGAAGGTCGCCGCCCAGCTGCGTCGGCGCGGCATCGAGCATGTCGCCGCGTCGCGCGCCACGGGCGTCAACACGTTCACGGGCGAGGGCCTCGCGCGCGCGCTCGATGGCGCCGACGTCGTGATCGACGTCACCAACTCGTCCTACACCGACTACGCGGGGGCGGAGGAGTTCTTCGCGACCTCCACCCTCAACCTGCTGAGCTACGGCGCCGCCGCAGGGGTGTCGCACCACATCGCGCTCTCGGTGGTCGGCACCGACCGCCTCGCGGCCTCAGAGGGCGGCTACTTCACCGCGAAGCTCGAGCAGGAGCGGCTCATCCAGGCCTCCCGGCATCGCTACTCGATCGTGCACGCGACCCAGTTCTTCGAGTTCCTGGTGAACATCGCGGAGTCGGCGACCCGCGACGGCGTCGTGCGCGTGGCGCACGCGCGCGTGCAGCCGATGGCGGCGGACGACGTCGCCGAGGCGCTCCTGCGGGTGGCCGTCGGCGAGCCCACCCAGTCGATCACCGAGTTCGCGGGACCCGAGCAGTTCCGCCTCGACAGCGTCGTGAGGACGCGCCTCTGGGTGCAGCACGACGCGCGCCAGGTCGTCGCCGACCCCCTCGCGACCTACTTCGGCACGGACCTCACGGAAGACGAGCTCCTCCCCGGGCCCGACGCCGTGCTCATGCCGACCCGTTTCGACGATTGGATCCGCCATGCCGCGTGAGAGCTTCGAGTACCCCGACACGGCCGGCTACCCCGACGGGACGGGCTTCCTCGACGAGGGCACCGCATCCGAGCTCGCGGCGGCCGGCTCGGTCGAGTTCCTGACCCCGAGCGCCGAGGCCGAGGTCGACCTCCGCGTGCTCGACGACACCGTGACCGAGGAGTACCGCGCCATCATCGGCGACCGCGAGGTCGGCGTCATCCGCTACGCGCACCTCGGGGAGGGGCCGACCGTGCTGCGCTCCACCTACGTCGACCCGCAGCTGCGCGGATTCGGCATCGGCACCGCCTTCATCGCCCACGTGCTCGACGATCGGGTCGCGCGCGGCGAGCGCGTGATCGTCGAATGCCCCATGATCCGCCGGTTCGTCGAGACCCACGGAGAGTACGCCGACGTCGTCGTGCGCTGACCGCGTCACAACGGCATCCGGTGGCCTGTCCACCTCATGGGCCCGCGCGATCGGCCGGGCCCCGACACGAAGGAGAGAGATATGAAGATCGTGGTGATCGGCGGCACCGGCCTCATCGGCCGGCAGGTCATCGAGCGCTTGACCGAGCACGGGCACGACGCCGTGGCGGCGGCCCCGAGCACGGGCGTGGACACCATCGCGGGCACGGGACTCGCCGAGGCGTTCGCGGGAGCGGATGTGGTGGTCGACGTGTCCAACTCGCCGGACTTCTCCGACGACGCGGTCATGGACTTCTTCCGCACCTCGACGACCAACATCCTCGCCGCCGAGAAGGAGGCGGGGGTGCGGCACCATGTGGCGCTGTCGATCGTCGGGATCGAGCGCATGCTCGACGCCGGGTACTTCCGCGCGAAGCAGGCGCAGGAGCGCCTCATCCGCTCGTCGGGGGTGCCGTACTCGATCGTGCACGCGACGCAGTTCTTCGAGTTCGCCCGCGGCATCGGTGACTCGGCGACCGATGGCGACACCGTGCGCCTGCCATCCGCCCCCGTGCAGCCGATGGCCTCGAGCGAGGTCGCTGCCGCGATCGCGAAGACGGCGGCTGCGGCGCCCCTCGACGGGGACCGGGAGATCGGCGGGCCCGAGCGGTTCGGTCTCGACGAGTTCGTGCGTCGCGCGCTCGTGTTCGCCGGCGACCCCCGCCAGGTGGTCGTCGACGAGGAGGCGGGCTACTTCGGCGGGCACCCCGGGCCGGACACGCTCGTGCCGGGTCCCGGCGCGGAGCTCGGCACGATCCGCTTCTCGGAATGGCTCGAGTCCCAGCGCTGACCGCCCACGGCGAAGGCCCCGCGTATCGCACGCGGGGCCTTCGCGGTTCCTAGCGGATCGCCGCGCGAGCGGGTGGGGCCTCGGCGAGCTCCGCGAGCCGCGCGACCTCGAGCACGGCCTGCGCGAACGCGAAGGGCGCCTCCTGCGGGAGGTTGTGCCCCGCATGCGGGATCTGGTGGTGCACCCGCGGGCCCGTGAAGCGGGCGGCGGATGCCGTGCCGTCGCTCGCCGGGAAGTTGCCGTCGGCCATCCCGTCGAGCGTCACGGCCGGCACGGGGATCGGCGGCAGCGCCGCGAGCGCGGTCTCGTCGCGCTCGTACTCGTCCGCGCCCACCGCCTGTCCCAGGCGGTGCCGATAGGAGTGGATGACGACGTCGACGTAGTCGGGGTTGAGGAACGCCTCGGCAGCCCGGTCGAGCGTCGCCTCGTCGTAGCGCCAGTCGGGTGAGTTGCGCCGCCAGATGACGTCGGCGAGCTCCCGGCGATGCCGCATGAGCCCCGCGTAGCCCCGATCCGTGAGGAAGTAGTAGAAGTACCAGAACCCCGCCTCCCGTTCGGGCGGAAGGGGCGTGGACGAGGCAGCGATGTCCTGGATGAGGTAGCCGTTGACCGACACGATCCCGTCGACCCGCTGCGGGCAGAGCGCCGCCGCGACGCACGCCGCCCGCCCTCCCCAGTCGTAGCCCGCGAGGATCGCCCGCGGGACGTCGAGCGCATCGAGGAACTCGACGACGTCGCGGCCGAGCGCGGCCTGCTGGCCGGAGCGCGGCGTCGCCCGCGAGAGGAAACGCGTCGGTCCGTGGCCGCGCAGGTAGGGCACGAGCACCCGGTAGCCGCGGCCGGCCAGGATCGGCGCGACGTCGACGTAGCTGTGGATGTCGTAGGGGAAGCCGTGCAGGAGCACGACGGGTCGACCGTCCGCCGGTCCGAGCGCCGCGTAGGCGATCTCGAGCACGGGGGTGGTGACCGTGTGGAGCGGGTCGAGCCGGGTGTCTGCGTCTCTCATGTCGAGTCCTCCGGATGAGCGAGGGGCGGCGCCCCGCTGAGCGTCGCCCCTCGCCGGGTTCAGGAGACCGCCGCGACGGCCTCGAGGATGGTGTCGGCCACCGCCTGCGGCTGCGAGACGCTCAGCGCGTGCGACGCGCCCGCGATCTCGCGCGAGGCGCGCGCGCCCGAGCGCTGCACCTGGAAGCGCTGCAGCTCGGCCGGGATGTTGAGGTCGAGCTCGCCGTAGACGAACCAGGAGGGCAGCGTCGACCAGGCGGGCGTTGCCGTGGGGAGCGGCTCGGTGAGGGCCTTCTCGGTGACCGGGCGCTGGGTGGCGCCCATCCGCCCGGCCGTCTGCACGTCCACGTCGGCGGCGAACTGCTGCCGGAAGACGTCGCGGCGGATGACGAGCTCGTTGCCGCCCGTCGAGACGGGGTATGCCGTCAGCGCCTCCCCGAGCGAGCTGCCCGGGAACCTCGTCGACAGGTCGAACGCCGTCTCGCCCTGGGCGGGCGCGAAGGCCGCGACGTAGACGAGGGCCATGACGGAGGGATGCGACCCCGCCTCGGTCATGACGAAGCCGCCGTAGGAGTGCGCCGCCAGCACGACGGGACCCTCGATGCTGTCGAGGACGTCGCGCAGGTAGGCGGCATCGATGGTCACGCTGCGCAGGGGGTTGGCCACCGCGACCGAGGTCACGCCCTTCTGGTACAGCTCGCCGATGACGTCGTTCCAGCTCGCGGACTCGGCGAAGGCGCCGTGCACGAGGACGACCGTGGGTGTGCTCATTGTTCTCTTCTCTCTGTTGGGGGGTGATCGGTCAGTCGGCGCCCAGCACGTACCGCAGCACGGCGATCGCCTGCGCGACCGCGGCCGAGGTCGCCGCGCTCGGGCGCAGCGGGTTGAGCATCATGAAGTCGTGGACCGTGCCGTTGTAGCGGACGGATGTCGTGCGCACCCCGGCGTCGGTGAGCTTGCGCGCGTAGGCCTCCCCCTCGTCGCGCAGCACGTCGTTCTCGTCGACGATCACGAACGCGGGCGGGAGGCCGGCGAGCTCGTCGAGGCTCGCGCGCAGCGGCGAGGCCGTGATCTCGTTCCGCGGGCCGTGCTCCGGCAGGTAGCAGTCCCAGAACCAGGCCATGCCCGCGGCCGTGAGGTACCAGCCCGTCGCGTACTCGCGGTAGCTCTCGGTGTCCTGGCCGGCATCCGTGACGGGGTAGTAGAGCGACTGGTGCACGAAACGCACGGTGCCGCGCTGCTTCGCCATGATCGTCACGGCTGCCGTCATGTTGCCGCCCACGGAGTCGCCCGCGATCGCGAGGCGGCTCGCGTCGAAGCCCTCGGCCTCGCCCGAGGCGGTGATCCACTCGGCGACGGCGTAGGCCTGCTCGATGGCGACGGGGTAGCGGGCCTCGGGCGAGCGGTCGTACTCGACGAACACGATCGCCGCGCCCGTCCCGACGGCGAGCTCGCGCACGAGCCGGTCATGAGTGCCGGCATTGCCGAGCACCCATCCCCCGCCGTGGATGTAGAGCACCACCGGCAGCGGGCCTGCGGCGCCGGGTGCGGTCACGATCCGCGCGCGCACGTCGCCGACGGATGCGGGCACGGTGACCCAGCGTTCGTCGACATCGGGCTTGTCGATGGGGGCCGCCTGCAGGTCGTCGAGGACCTTGCGGGCCCCCTCGACGCCGAGCTCGTGGAGGAGCGGCGGCTGCGCGGTCGCGGCGACGATCTCCGCCGCCTCCCGTTCGAGGGTGTGTTCGCTCATGGGGTGCCTGCCTTCTGATCCGAGTGCGCCCCCCGAACGGGGGCGTCATGAGGAGAGACAGGAGACGGCGCCGCGCTGTGACGGAGCGAGGCGTCAGGTGGTCTGGATGCGCTCTAGCTTCTGGGGGTTCAGCAGCCAGAAGAGGCGCTCGATGCCGTCGTGCGAGGCGCACAGCGACAGGATCGTGACGGGTTCGCCGTCGGCCACGATCGCGATCCCCGGCTCGCCGTTCACCTCGAGCTCGCGCACCTCGATGCCCGCCCAGAACCAGCGCGAGAAGGCCGCCACGAACTTCGCCACGCGTTCACGGCCGACGATCGCGATCCGCGCCGCGTGCACAACGTCGCCGCCGTCCGAGTAGCTGATGACGTCTTCGGCGAGCAGCCGCTCGAGCTGGGCGGTGTCGCCCGACCGCGCCGCGACGACGAACGCGCGCAGCAGCCGGCGGTGATGCGGTTTGGGCACGCTGCGCCGCCGGCCGGAGGCCACGTGCTCCCGTGCCCGGCTGACGAGCTTGCGGGTGGCCACCTCGGTCGTCTCGAGGATGTCGGCGATGACGCCGTACTCGTAGCCGAAGGCCTCGCGCAGCACGAACGCGGCCCGCTCGGCGGGCGAGAGCGACTCCAGGACCACGAGCAGCGCGAACGACAGCGACTCGTTGTGCTCGGCTTCCAGCTCGGGGTTCGCCTCGGTGTCGATGGGCTCGGGCAGCCAGGGCCCGATGTACGCCTCCCGCCGGGCGCGGGCGGAATGCAGCACGTTGATCGCGGTGCGGGTCGTCGTGGTCACGAGGAACGCCTCGGGGTGCTCCACGACGGAGCGGTCGTAGCCGTGCCACTTGATCCAGACGTCCTGGACGACATCCTCCGCCTCGGCGACCGTTCCGACGACGCGATAGGCGATTCCGAAGAGGCGGGGTCTGAGCGCCTGGAACTGACGCGCTGCGGCATCCAGCTCGGCCGCCTCCGACCGATGGGGGGATCGTCGCGTCTCGGACAGGCGTCCGTGGCGAAGGGCGAGGTTCTCGTCGTGTGACCGCATGTCGGTGCTCCCTCGAGTGCTCGCGGCCAAGATACCCCTATACCTCGTGGGCGTGTCAATAGCTTTCGTTTATTTAGAGTGCTAGGTTTTTGACATGACCGCATCGAGCGACGGCACCATCCCCCTCAGCGAGATGGTGTGCTGGAACCTGTACCAGGCATCCCGCGTGGTGATGGCCGAGTACCGGCGACTGCTCGAACCCATCGGGCTCAGCTATCCGCAGTACATCGCCCTGGCGTGCCTCTGGGAGTACGGCGATCACACGGTCGGGGAGCTCGCCGAACGGCTACGCGTCGAGTACGGCACCATCACCCCGCTCCTCAAGCGCCTCGAGCAGCGCGGTCTCGTGAAGCGCACGCGCAGCACGCTCGACGAGCGCACCGTGATCGTCACGCTCACCCACGAGGGCAGCGAGCTGCGCCGGCACGCACCCGACATCTACGCGAGCATCCGGGCGGCGTTCGGCTTCACGCCCGCGAGCTCGGCGCAGGCCCTCGAGGTGCTGCGCGACATCACGGCGCACGGCGACGCGCTCGGAACGGATGCGGCGCCCGACTGACGACGGGATGCGTCTGCGGAGCTAGCCCCCGCCCGCGACGGGGCTGCGCCGTTCCAGCAGGAGCGTGTCGCGCCAGCGTCCGGCCTCCGGGCCGTAGGCCATCCGCGCGATGCGCTCGCGGCGGCCGACGATGCGGAAGCCGCACCGCTCATGGAGGGCGAGGCTTCCCGTGTTCTCGGGGAAGATCGACGACTGCACCGTCCAGATGCCGAGTTCGTCGGCGGAGCGCAGCATCCGCTCGAGGAGGGCGCGGGCGACGCCCGCGCCCCGTGCGCCCTCGGAGACGTACACCGAGTGCTCGACGACGCCCCGGTACACCTCGCGAGCCGACACGCGCGACGCGGCCGCCCATCCGCTGAGTCCGCCGACGCCCTGCGCGACCCAGGAGAGCCCGGGAACGCGCGTCGCGAGGAAGGCGTCGCGCTCGGGCGGCGCGGGCTCGAAGGTGGCGTGGCCGGTGGCGATCCCCTCGGCGTAGATGCGCTCGACCTCGGGCCAGTCCTCGGGGCGCAGCTCGCGGAGCTCGACCGTCACCGAGCGGCCCCGGGCACGTCGAGCTGCGAGATCAGATGCTCGACGCGACGTCGGATCTCGTCGCGGATGGGGCGCACCGTGTCGATGCCCTGCCCCGCGGGGTCGTCGAGCTCCCAGTCCTCGTAGCGCTTCCCCGGGAAGACGGGGCACGTGTCGCCGCACCCCATCGTGATGACGACATCCGACGCCTTCACCGCGTCGACGGTGAGCACCTTCGGCGCATTGCCGGCGATGTCGATGCCCTCCTCCGCCATGGCCTGCACCGCGACCGGGTTGATCGCGTGCTTCGGCTCGGATCCCGCCGAGAGCACCTCGACCCGGTCGCCCGCGAGGGCCTGCAGGTAGCCGGCGGCCATCTGGGACCGCCCCGCGTTGTGGACGCAGACGAAGAGGACGGTGGGTTTCGTGCTCACGAGCAGCAGCTCCCGCCGGGGGCGATGTCGGTGCTGCAGACGCCGGTCGCGGGCAGCACGAGCTCGACGCGTGCGGCCGCCGCGACATCGCCCGCGAGCCAGGAGACGATCGAGCGCACCTGCTCGTAGCCGGTGGCCAGCAGGAACGTCGGCGCGCGTCCGTAGCTCTTCATCCCGGCGATGAAGAAGTCCTGCTCGGGGTGCTGCAGCTCCCGCACGCCGTGCGGCGAGACGGTGCCGCACGAGTGCAGGTTCGGGTCGATCATCGGAGCGAGCACCCGCGGCGCCTCGACGATCTCGTCGAGGTCGAGACGGATCTCGCGCAGCATGTCGAGGTCGGGCCGGAAGCCGGTCGCGTTCACCACCACGTCGGCGTCGACGGTCTCGAACGCGCCGCCGCGGCGACCCGTGACGCGCACGCGCTCGCCGTCGCGGGAGAGCGAGACGATCTCGAAGCGGTCGAGCTTCGCGATCCGCCCGCTCTCCACGTGCGCGTCGACCGCGCCGCCGAGCGACGCGCGCGCGCTCAACCGGTCGTCTCCGGACGAGCTGACACGCACGGCGCTCGCGTTGCGGATGGCCCAGGTGACGCGGGTGCCCGGCTCCTCCTCAGCCAGTCGGGCGAGGGCGAGCAGGGTGTTCGCGGCGGAGTGGCCGGCTCCGACGACGAGTGCGTGCCGCCCGGCGAAGCGGGAGCGGTCGCGTCCGAGCACGTCTGGGAGGGCGTGGGTGACGAGGTCGCGCACCTCGTCGAGGCCGAGCGGGTCGAGGCCCGAGGAGGCGAGCGGATTCGGGGTCTCATAGGTGCCGGATGCGTCGATGACGGCGCGCGCCGTGACATCCGCGATCCCACCGTCGCGGCGGGTGCGCAGCACGAAGGGCACGCCGTCGCGCCCGGCGGATCGGGTGCGGTCCATGCCCTCGCGCGACACGGAGACGACCTCGGTGCGGTAGCGGATGTGCGGTGCGATCCGGTCGAGCGCGGCGAGCGGTGCGAGGTACTCGGAGATGAGCTCGCCGCCCGTCGGCAGCGCGTCGGCGGGCGGCGCCTGCCACCCGGTCTCACGCAGCATCCGCTCGGCGGCGGGGTCGACGAGCATCGACCACGGGGAGAACAGGCGGGTGTGCCCCCAGGAGGCGATGGACGAGGCCGCGGCGTCGCCCTTCTCGAAGACGACGAAGTCGCTGCCACGCTCGGCCAGCCGAGCCGCCGCGGCGAGACCGATCGGTCCCGCGCCGATGATGGCGACGGGCAGCCCGTCCGATCGGGAGCCGGCGCGCACGGGGAGCTCGAGATCGGTGAGGGTCATGGTCGCCTTCCGGGATATCGATGTTCTTCGATGAAGCGAGTATGGCATTTCATCGAAGAATGTCAATTCAAGGCTAGGCTGGCCGTCATGTCCACCATCGAGCTGCTGCCTGTCCGAGATCTCGCGGCCTGCTGCTCGCCGCTGACGCGCGACACGATCCCGGCGGAGCAGGCGGCGGACCTCGCCCACCGGCTCAAGGCCCTCGCCGACCCCACGCGCCTGCGCCTCATCTCCATCGTCGCGGCATCCGCCGACCAGGAGGCGTGTGTGTGCGATCTCACCGAGCCCGTCGGCCTCAGCCAGCCGACCGTGTCACACCACCTGAGGCTGCTCGTCGAGGCGGGCTTCCTCACGCGCAGCAAGCGCGGCACCTGGTCGTACTACCGCCTCGTCCCGGGCTCGCTCGACGCGGTCGCGGGACTGCTCGCCACCGCCTGACGCACGCTCCGCCTCCAGGATTCGAACCTGGACCTCACGGCTCCAAAGGCCGTCGTGCTGCCGTTACACCAAAGCGGATCGCGCCTCGCGGCGCGGTCTCATTCTGCCAGCGCGGGTCAGCGTGCCGCCGCGCGCCCCGCATCCGCCGCCCGCGAGGGCACGACGGTGTCGAGGAAGAGCTCGGCGACGCGCTCGTCGTCGATCTCGAGCGCCACGTCGACCTCGGCCCAGCCGTCGGCGAGACCGTGGAAGAGGTCCTCGCCCGGCAACCGGCGCCGGTCGACGACCGTCTGACCGCGGCCGTAGCCCGCGAGCTCGATCCGCACGGGCAGGCGCTCGACGCGCAGCGCATCCGGGGCCACGATGCTGCACACGGCCCCCGCGTCGCCGAGGTGGCCGAGATACGCGGACTCCCCGCCGTCGAGGTCGCGGATGCGGTGGTCGAGCAGCTGCCCGACGAGCGACGCGACCGGGTCGGCGGATGCCGCGAGCTCGATCGCCGTGTGCTGGGGCACCGACACGCGCTCGAAGACGTCGAGCCCGTACATGAAGAGCGGAACGCCCGAGCCGAGCAGGATCGCCGCGGCCTCCGGGTCGTGCCAGACGTTGAACTCGGCCACGGCGGTGGCGTTGCCCGGGCCCGCGGAGCCGCCCATGAAGACGATGCGCTCGATGCCTGCGGTGACCTCCGGATGCGTGCGCAGCAGCAGGGCGATGTTGGTCTGCGGGGCGAGGGTCACGAGGGTCACGGGCTCGGGGTGCTCGAGGATGGCACGGCGCAGGAACGCCACGGCCCCCTCCGGCTCGGCCTCGCGCGCGGCGGGCGGCAGCGGGATGCCTCCGAGGCCGTCGGCGCCGTGGACGTGGCTCGCGTCGCGCACGGGCTCGATGAGCGGACGGTGCGCTCCCGCGACCACCGGCACGTGCCCGGCGCCGACCGCGTGCAGCACGCGGAGCGTGTTGTCGACGACGCGCGGCAGGCTCGCGTTGCCGGCGACGCAGCTCACCGCCAGGAGGTCGAGCCCGGGGTGCGAGGCGGCGAACAGCAGGGCGAGGGCGTCGTCGACGCCGGTGTCGACGTCGAGGATCACGGGAATCGGCACCGGAACATTCTGACGCAGCCCGAGCGGCCGCCCGGATCGCCATAATGGGCAGATGCCCGAGAACGACGAGGTCGACCGGATCGTCGCCGCGTGGCAGCAGGCGCACCCCGAGCTCGACTTCTCGCCCCTCCAGGTGCTCTCGCGCGTGGGTCGGCTCGCGAAGCACCTCGACCGCGCCCGCCGCGACGCGTTCGCCACCTCCGGCCTCGAGCCGTGGGAGTTCGACGTGCTCGCGGCGCTGCGCCGCGAGGGCGCGCCGTTCCAGTCGAGCCCCAAGGCGCTCCTGCAGCAGACGCTCGTCTCGAGCGGCACCATGACGAACCGCATCGACCGGCTCGTCGAACGCGGCTTCGTGGAGCGCGGCACCGATCCGCACGACGGGCGGGGCGTGGTCGTCGCGATGACGGATGCGGGCCGCGCCGCCGTCGACAGCGCCATGGTCGATCTCGTGAAGCGCGAACGCGAACTGCTCGGCGCGCTCTCCCCCGCGGATCAGGAGCGGCTCGCGGGGCTGCTGCGCAAGCTCATCCTCGACTTCGACTGAGGCATCGGGTCGGCGGTCTCGAGACACGTCGCGCGGCGCTCCTCGACCACCTGGGTGGTCACGTGCCGAACTCGCACCACTCGGCCACCCAGGTGAGCACGCGGGCCTTCAACTCGGACGGCATCGGCAGCTCGACGATCCCCTCGCGCGGCACCTCGACCTCGATCGTGAAGATCGTGCCGCGCTTGTCCTCCTGCACGACGTGGGGGTCGCAGCGCTGCGGCACGAGCGGCACCTCGACGCCGGTGACGGGCGACGAGGCGTCGAGCTGCAGGCCGAGCGGCCAGCGCTCCCCGTGCTTCGGGGCGAACCGCAGCAGGTTCGTCGAACGGATGCCCGCGAGCTCGACCGGGTCGCCCTCGCCCGTGGGCGTCGCGGTGAGCATGGCGTGCGCGGGCTCACCGGGTGGCGATGGCTCGAACCCCGTCCACGCGAGCGCCGCCGTGCGCTCGATGTCGCGCATGAGGCACTCGCGCTCGTGCAGGCCGAGGGTGAAATCGTCGGCCTCGGTGAGGTCGGCCACGAGTTCCGCACCGTCGGCGCCGGAGAACGCGACCGCCCGCCGCACCTCGTGCCCGTCGCATGCGACCTCGGGAAGGGCGAAGCGCAGGTCGGCGGTGCGGCCGGGGTCGAGCGCCACCGGCCCGTCGATCTCGACGGATGCCGCGAAGCGCGTGTCGTCGACGCGCACCGCCTCGAAGGCGAAGGCCTCGGCGGAGCCGTTGTAGACGCGCACCTCGGCCATCCGCTCGGCGACGTCGGAGCGCTGCTGCACGATCGCGACGGTGACGCCGTCGGGCGGCGCGGGGGCGGCCGGGGCGCAGCCGACGAGCAGCAGCGCGGCCGTCGCGACGGCTGCGGCCGATGCTCGCGAGCGGTTCATGGGCACACGTTAGCGAGCGGCACCGACCGCGTCAGTAGGCTGACGCCGTGCCCGTCGCCGCCGAATTGGACGCCGCCCCGCGCGAGCGCCGCATCCGCCTCTTCGCCGACGGGATCGGGCGCGGCGCCGCCGCCCACGAGCACCGCCTGCTGCGCGCCGCACGACCCGCGCTGCCGGTGCTCAACTGGCTCGGGCAGTTCGCGCGGCCGATCATGAAGGTGCCGGGGCTCGGGTGGATCACCTCCGACCCGGTGGTCGCCCGCAACCTGCTCAACGACCCCGCCCACCTCACGCTGCTGTCGGAGGGCGGCGTCGGCCACCTGTGGGCGCAGATCCTCGGCGACTGGGTCTACGAGCTCTTCGACGGCCCCGGCCACCACGACCTGCGCACGCGCAGCAAGGAGCTCTTCACCGAGCGCACCTCGGCGACGTTCGTCGAGCACGCGTGGGGCGAGCGCCTGCGCGAGGCGCGTGCCGCGTTCGAGGCGGGCGAACCGCTCGACCTCGCCGACCTGTCGCGCATCCTCGTGGGGCGGATGGTGACGCAGCTCCTCGGGCTGCCCGTCGACCCCGCTCGCGGCGACGACGCCTACCGCGACATCTTCGCCACGGGCGAGCGCCTCGCATCCATCGCCCTCGGCACGACCGCCGACACCCAGCTGCCGCCCGACAAGATCGCGCTCGCGCGCGGCATCGTGGAGGAGCTCACGGGCCACATCGACGCCGTGTTCCCGGATGCCGCTCCCGACACCGTCATCGGCCGGTGCCGAGAGCTCGGGCTGTCGCTGCAGGAGACGAAGGGCCTCTCGACACTGCTCATGGTCGCCGGCACCGAGACCGCGGCATCCGCGATGGCCCGGATGGCGGCGATCCTCTACGACTCCGGCGAGCTACCGCGTCTGCTCGCGCAGCCCGAGCACCGCGACGACACCGTGCGCGAGGCGCTGCGGGTGACGAGCCCGGCGCCGCTCATCGGCCGCTCGGTGCTCGCCGACGTGGAGGTGGCGGGGCGGATGCTGCGCGCCGGCGACCGCGTCATGGTGCTCACCTGGACCGCCAACAACGTCGCGGGCGCGTTCCGCATGGACCGGCCGTACCTGCCGCACAACCGCCAGCTGTGGTTCGGTGCGGGGCGGCACCTGTGCCTCGGCGGGCCGCTCGCGCGGGCGGAGCTCGCGGCGGTGCTGGAGCTGCTCGTCGGGGACGGGCGGGGGTACCGCGTGGTGTCGCGGCGGTATGGGCGTCGGGTGCTGATTCCGGCTTATGCGTCGTTGGTGGTGGAGAAGGTCTAGGGGGCGTGCTGGCTGGGGCTGGCTGGGTTGGGCTGGGGCTGGGGCTGGGGCTCGGGGTTGGCGGGGGCTGGCGGGGGCTGGG
>JAEYVF010000089.1 GCA_023432005.1 Actinomycetes bacterium | reverse complement strand
TGCTCGAGCTGCTCACGAGCGGCTCGGTCGCCCCCGGCACGCGCCTGCCACCCGAGCGCAGGCTCGCCGAGGTGCTCGGCGTCAGCCGCTCGGCGGTGCGCGAGGCGCTCGCGACGCTCGACACGCTCGGCCTCGTCGAGACGCGCCCCGGGGCGGGCACCTACCTGCGGGCGCAGCGCAGCGCCGTGCTCCCCGAGAGCATCCGGTGGAGCGTGCTCGTGGGCGAGCGCGACCTCGACGAGATCGTCGAGCTGCGCAGCGCCCTCGAGATCCACGCGGCGTGGCTCGCGGCGGCACGCGACCCCGCGGCCACGGCCGCCCGTCTCGCCCCCCACCTCGACCGGGCCGCCGCGAGCATCGACGATCTCGCCGCCTTCATCGACGCCGATCGCGAGTTCCATCGCGAGCTCGCCCGGTCCACCGGCAACACGACCCTGCAAGACCTCCTCGACATCACGCACGGCCTCCTGCGCTCGCTCGCGGGCCGGCGCGTCGAGGCCCGCCACCACGCATCCGTGGCGGTCGAGGAGCACCGCGCCGTGCTCGCCGCGATCGCCGCGGGCGACGCGGAGGCGGCATCCGCGGCGATGCGCGCCCACATGCGCACCGCCGGGAAGCTGCTGCGCGCCGAGGAGGCCGCGTGACCAGCATCCGCGTCATCGGGCCCGTGTCGTGGAACCGCATGGTCGTGCTCGACGATCTCCCGGCGCCCGTGCCGCACATGGAGTTCGCGCGCGACTGGTTCGACACCCTCGGCGGCACCTCGGCCGGCAAGGCGCTGCACCTCGCGAGCCTCGGCCGCGAGGTCGTGCTCGATGCGCTCGTGGGCGGGGATGAGGCGGGCAGCCGCATCCGCGACGCCCTCGGCCGCGCGGGGCTCGGGGCGAACCTGCACGCGGCCGCGCGCAGCGAGCAGCACCTCAACCTCATGACACCGGCGGGCGAGCGCCTCTCGCTCTACCTCGCGACCCCCGACGACCCCGAGCACTCCGCGACCGACCCCGCGGTGCTCGCGCACGCCGACCTCGCGGTCATCGACCTCGCGCCGCGCGGCGCCGAGCTCCTGCCGATCGCGCGCGCGGCCGGCATCCCGATCTGGACCGACCTGCACGACTACGACGGCGAGAGCGCCTTCCACCTCCCGTTCCTCGAGGCCGCCGAGGTCGTGTTCATGAACGCCGACCGCACCGACGACCCGTGGGCGCTGCTCGCGCACTGCGTCGCGGCGGGCCCGCGCATCGCGGTCTGCACGCTCGGCGCGCAGGGCGCGATCGCTCTCGACGCCGAGGGGCGCCGCGCCACGACGGAGGCCGCTCCCGCGCACGTCGTCGACACCAACGGGGCAGGCGACGCGTTCTTCGCGGGCTTCCTCGACGCCCACCTCGCGGGAGCGGAGGCGGAGGCGTGCCTCGCGGCCGGCGCGCGGCAGGCGGTCGAGGCGCTCGCGACGCGGCATCTGCACCCCGCTCTCGAGCGCTGACGGCATCCGTCGCGCCGCTCCCAGGCCCCTCTCACACCCCGTTGGTAGGGTGACGCGCGCCCCGCCCTCCACCGGGCGCACCGGAACGTCTATGACGCAGCTCCCCCCGATCCACCGCACGCTTCGCGAGAGGCTCGACGCCTCCCGTGCAGGGCGGCGAGCCCGCGGTGCCCTCGTGGGGGCATCGATCGTCGTCGCGTTCGGGTTCGTGGCGACCTTCGCCCTCGCGCCTCCCGCCCCGCAGAGCGACGTCGCGACGGTCGCGGCCTACGCCGCCCAGCACGCGCAGGACGTCGACGTCTCGACCCTCGCGGCGCAGCAGCACCTCGAGGCGACGGGGGGCGTGGCGCGCGACGAGTACGACGCGACCGACGGCGAGGAGACCTTCATCGCGGGCGGCACCAACCACGACTGGGCGCGGCTCGTGCTGCTCTACGCGGGCTTCCCGGTCAACGACGTCAACGTCACCGTCATCACGCGCTGGATGCGTCAGGAGAACTACGTCGACAGCTGGTGGACGCGCAACAACCCGCTCAACAACGGATGGGGCGCGAGCTACGGTCCCGGCGGCACCGGCAGCAACGTGGATCTCGTCGCCGCCGCGCGCAACGCGGCCGACGCGCTGCAGCGCAATCGCGGCTACGCCGGCATCCGCGAGGCGTTCATGGCGGGGACGAGCACCGCGGCGATCGAGAGTGCGATCTGGGCGTCGCCCTGGGCATCGGGCCACTACGCCAACGGATCCCACTGGCACTACAACCCCGTGCCCGTCGTCCCCGCGCCGCGCTCCGCGTGGGGCCGCTGAACCGGCTCAGGCGAGCGCGGCCTCGATGGCGGCGAGGTTCGACGCCATCCACCCCAGGTAGTCCTCGCCCTCGGGCAGCAGCTCGCTGAACGACACGACGGGCGTGCCGGCGCCGCGCGCCGCGGCGAGAACCTCCTCGGTCTGCGGGCCGACCGTCTGGGCGTTGTAGGCGAGGAAGGCGACCGAGCCGTCGCTCACGAGGGTCACGACGTCCCGCAGCACGAGCACGGGCGCGTCGGCGCCCTCCTCGATCGCCTCACTGAATGCGGCGGGGGTCGCATCCTCGAGGCCCGCCGCCTCGAGCAGGTACAGGGGCACCGGCTCGGTGATGGCGACGCGCGCGCCGGCGTGCGCGACGGAGATCCCGGATGCGGCGGCCTCGAGCGCGCCGACGCCGTCGACGAAGGCGGCCGCGTTGGCGGCGAAGGACTCGGAGTTCGCGGGATCGAGAGCGGAGAGCTGCTGCGCGAGCTCCTCGGCGAGGTGCTCGATGACGTGCAGGTCGTACCAGACGTGCTCGTTGACCGCATGGTCGTGGTCGCCGTGATCGTGATCGTCGTGCCCCGCCCCCATGTCGAGCCCCGCGAGCTCGACGGCGTCGAGCACGACCGCATCGCCGCCATGCGCGTCGAGCAGCGTGCCCATGAAGGCGTCGTAGCCGCCGCCGTTGACGATCACGAGGTCGGCGTCGGCGAGTGCGAGGGCGTCGCGCGGGGTCGCCTCGTAGTCGTGCGGATCCTGCGCGGCATCGCGGATGATCGAGGTCACGTCCGCCGCGTCGCCCGCGATCGTCGCAGCGATGTCGCCGTAGACGTTGGTCGAGGCGACGATGCGGAGCCCCGCGGGATCGCCGTCCGCGCCGTCCGCGGGGGCCGCGCATCCCGTGAGCACGAGTGCCGTCGCGGTGACCATGACGGGCAGGAGGGCGCGCGAGCTCATGCCGCGAATCTACGCCTTATTGATAATGATTGTCAAAACGGATAGGGCGTCAGTGTCGCCCGCCGGGAGGCCCGATGATGAGCAGCACCGCGAAGAGCACGACGACGGCCAGCGCGATGAGGATCGCGAGCAGCCAGGGCCGCAGCAGGAACCAGCGCAGGGGGGCGTCGTACCAGCGGCGATCGGCGGGGTCGGCGGCGGGCTCGGTGCGCCACTCCCCCGCGAGCCGGCCCGTGCGCGCGAGCCACAGTTCCGCCGGGACCGTGGCGTACGGCACGACGGCGCTCGCGATCGCGACGACCGTGGGCAGCGGGCGCCAGCGGTTGTTGAGCGAGACGAGCACCGCCGTCGCCCCGTAGGAGAGGAAGACGAAGCCGTGGATCGTGCCGCCGATCGTCGCGGCGAGCGCGAGGTCGGCCGTGGCGCGCAGGATGAGCCCGACGATGAGCAGGGTCCAGGAGAAGACCTCGGCGATCGCGAGCACGCGGAAGAGCGAGTGGGGGGTGCGGAACACCCCTTCAGCGTAACTGAAGGGCGTCAGCGCCGCTCGCCCGTGAACGGGTCCTCGTGCAGGCCCTCGAGCGCGTCGCTCAGCCCGCCGGCCCCCGCGGTGAACTCGGCGTCGAGCGCCGCGAGCCGCCGCTCGGCGGCGTCGAGCACGCGCAGGCCGTCATCCGTCACCCGCAGCACGGACGCCGCACCGGCGTGGGCCGTGGCATCCGCCACGACCCCCGCGTCGACGAGCGAGCGCACGGCCGTGTGCGCCGACTGCACGGTGATGCGCGAGCGGCGCGCGAGCTCCGAGAAGGAGATGCCGGGCGTCGAGCGGATGTGCCCGAGCAGCCCGTACTTGCGCGTCGTGAGCCCGAGCTCTCGCAGCTCCTGGTCGAGACGCGCCTCCCACACGGCCGAGACCGTGAGCAGCGACACCACCGGGCTGAACGGCGGGCGGGCGGAGCGTCCGCTCATCGCCGGTGCAATTCGACGACGGGGATGACACGCTCCGTGCGGCGCTCGTACTCGCCGAAGCCGGGGCTCGCGTCGAGGAACCGCGCCCGCCCGAAACCGCCGACCGTCACGTCGCCGCCGTGGGCCCGGAACTCGTCGATGATGCGCTCGTTGAAGCCCGTCACACCGCCCCCTCTCGCTCGCGCCAGCCTAACGGGATGCGCGCTGAGCGGCCGGGTCGGACCGCGTCACGAGCACGTGACGCGGCGCGAGCACGTGACGCGGCACGAGCCGGCGCACCCGGGCGCCGAGGAGCGCGTCCCTCTCGGCCGCGGGCTCTGAGACGGCGAAAGCCCCCGACATCGTCAGGGGCTCTCAGCTGTGGACCCAGGGGGATTCGAACCCCCGACCTTCTCATTGCGAACGAGACGCGCTACCAACTGCGCCATGGGCCCCGACTGCCTGAACACGATATCACCTCGACGGCGGCGTCCCTGACCACCGCCGGGCGGGCGACTCAGCCAGAACGACGGCGGCGCAGCACCTCGTCGAGGTCGGGCATCGCGGTGTCGACGTCGCCCAGCAGACCCATCGAGGCGAATCGACTGGGGGTCTCGCGCGCGGGTGCCGCAGCGGCGGGAGCCGCGGATGCCGCCTCGGCGCGGCGACGGAACGGCACGACCTCGGGCTCCGCGTGGGCCGCGGCGAGAGCGCGCTGCGCCTCGTCGTGCGCCGCGCGCAGCAGCTCCTCGGGGTTCACGGGCGGCGTCACGGAGACGCGGGGCGCCTCATTCCGCTCGATGTAGAGCGGCCTCGGCACGGGCACGGGCGTCCACTCGCGCGCGGGGGCCGCCTGCGGGAGCTCCACGTCGATGAG
>JAEYVF010000083.1 GCA_023432005.1 Actinomycetes bacterium | reverse complement strand
GGGTGAGCGCGCGGCGCACGGACGCCGTCCAGTCCTCGCGCGGCAGGCAGTCGGCATCCGTCCGCGCGAGCAGCGTCGCGCCCGCGTCGATCGCGGCGCGCATGCCCGTGTCGGCGGCCGCGCCCGTGCCCTTCTGCGGCTCGTCGATCACGCGCCACCTGCCGAGGCCGCGCGACGTGGCGAAGGCGCGGATGACATCCGCCGATCCGTCGGTCGAGCCGTTGTCGACGAAGACGACGTCGAAGTCGGCGTCGCGCTGGGCGGCGAGCGCCTCGAGCGTCGGGGCGATGCCGGCGGCCTCCTGGTAGACGGGCACGACGACCGCGAGCCGCCCCGCGCCCGACGACAAGCCCGCCGACGAGCCCATCGCACCGCTCACCACACGACCTCGACGAGCCCGAGCGAGATACCCCCCGCGAGCCCGATGAGCAGCACGCGCGAGCCCTCGCTCAGCATCCCGCGCTCGCGCGCGAGCTTGAGCTGCAGCGGCAGGGTCACCGAGGCGAGGTTGCCGTGGTCGCGCACCGTGATGACGGTGCGGTCGTCGGGCACGCCGAGACGCTCGAAGATCGGCGGCAGGTAGGGCAGGGCGACCTGGTGGATGGCGACGAGGTCGAAGTCGTCCCACGTGAGGCCGCGGTCGCGCAGCAGGCCGAGCACGGGCTCGGGGCCGAGCTCGAGGAACGCCTGCTGCAGCCCGTGCCCGTCCATGTCGAAGTACTCGGCGTCGACGTCGCGCGGGCGCATCGTGCCGCCGCCGGGCAGCGTGCCGACGTCCCAGTGGCGCGAGACGGCGAGGAAGCGCGTCGATCGGATGCCGACATCCGGCGCGTCGGACGCCTCGAGCACGAGCGCGGCACCGCCATCGCTCATCGTGTAGCCGGGGAACGAGCGCAGGAAGCGCCCGTGGCCGTCGACGTCCCAGCGCACGGCGACCGTCGGCGCCTCGCCGCTCGCGATGAGCACGCGGCGGTACTGCCCCGTGCGGATGAACGCGTCGGCCACCTGCATCGCGTTGACGACCGAGTTGCACGCGTTCTTGACGTCCATGACGGGTGCGTCGACGCCGAGCTTCGCGGCGACGATGTGGCTCGTGGCGGGCTCGACGAGATCCTGGCTCGCGGAGGCGAACAGCACGAGGTCGACGTCTCCCGGCGACTCGGTGAGCGCCTCGCGGGCTGCGGCGACCGCGAGGTCGGAGGCGTCCCATCCGTCGGGCCGCAGGTGCACCGTCTCGACGCCCGTCATCCGGCGGATGAGGCCCGTCGGTAGGCGTACTCCTCTATTGCGGCGCCGCAGCTCGTCCTCGGTCTCGGCCGTCGTGCGCACGCGCTCGGGCAGGTGCACACCGAGCCCGGCGACGCGGGTGGAGACGGGCGACGGCACGGATGCGAGCCTAGCGAGAGCGCATGCCGCATCCGTGCCGCGTGGGTCACTCGGGCGACCAGGGCACCTCGAGGTCGAGCACCCACGTGACGCCGAAGCGGTCGCGCAGCATGCCGTAGAGGGGCGACCAGCCCGCGGGCGCGAGCGGCACGACGACCGTCGCGCCCTCGGCGAGCTTCTGCCAGTAGCCGGTGAGCTCGTCGGCGTCGGCGCCGCGCACCGAGACGAACACCGGGATGACGCCCGGCGCCCACTCGGTGTGGCCGGGCACGTCGTAGGCCATGACGCGGAAGCCCGCGTCGGAGGCGACCTGCCCCCACATGATCTGCTCGGCCTCGGCGGGGTCGGTGACGGCTCCCGCGTCGACGTAGCGCACGAGCGCGAGCTGCCCGCCGAAGACCGACTGGTAGAACTCGAGCGCCGCGCGGGCGTCGCCGCGGAAGTTGAGGTGGGGCGTGGTGGCGATGGTCATCGCGATCTCCTTCGTGAGGGTGTGGTGCCGGATGCGGCTCCGCCAGTCTTCGCGCAGTACAGGTCAGTTATTGGCCGCTTCTCGATCTAGTCTCGAGACATGGCCGACACGACCTCGCGGATGCTGCAGCTGCTCTCGCTGCTGCAGGCGCGCCGCGACTGGCCGGGCGAGGTGCTCGCCGAGCGGCTCGCGGTGAGCGTGCGCACCGTTCGCCGCGACGTCGACCGCCTGCGGGAGCTCGGCTACCGCGTGCAGGCGGTCAAGGGTCCCGACGGCGGCTACCGTCTCGACGCGGGGTCCGAGCTGCCGCCGCTGCTGTTCGACGACGAGCAGGCCGTCGCCGTGGCGATCGCGCTGCAGACGGCCACGGCATCCGGCGCCGACATCGGCGAGCCCGCCGAGCGCGCCCTCGCGACCGTGCGCACGGTGATGCCGTCGCACCTGCGGCACCGGGTCGACGCGCTCGCGACCGCCGTGGCGCCGGTCGCCGATCCCGTCGGTCCCGTCGGTCCCGTCGACCCGACGCTGCTGCTCGCCGTGAGCGCCGCGATCCGGGCGCGCGAGACGCTGCGCTTCGACTACCGCGACGAGACGGATGCGCCCCCGCGTCGCGCGGAACCCCACCACCTCGTGGCGCGCGCCGGCCGCTGGTACGTGATCGCGTGGGACGTCGACCGCGCCGACTGGCGCGTCTTCCGCGTCGACCGGATGCGGCCCCGCTCCGCGCGCGGGGCCCGTTTCACGCTGCGCGAGCTGCCGGGCGGCGACCCGCACGCGTTCCTCGCCTCGCGGTTCCGCGGCAGCGTCGACGGCGGCGGCGAGTGGCCGTGCCGCGGCTCGATCGTGCTCGCGCTGCCGGTCGACCGCGTCGCGCCCTTCGCGGCCGACGCCGTCGTCGAGGCGGTGGACGGCTCCCGCACACGCGTGCACGCCGGCTCGTGGTCGTGGGCCGCCCTCGCCGCCTCGCTCCTCCGCTTCGACGCCGACGTGACGGCGGCCGAGCCCGCGGAGCTCGCCGCCGCGTTCGCGACGCTCGCCGGGCGCGCGACCGCGGCATCCGCATCCGCCGGTTCCTGAGGCGGGTCAGTCCTCGAGCTGCTCGCCGAGTTCGAGCCAGCGCTCCTCGAGCGCAGCCGACTCGGCCTCGAGCTCCGCGAGCTCGGCCTGGAGCCGCTGGAGCTCGGCGTAGTCGCTCTGGTCGGCGGTCGCGAACGCGGCGTGCATCGCGGTGATCGCGTCGCCCACCTTCGCCATGCGGCGCTCCACGGATGCGAGCTCCTTCTCGGCGGCGCGGCGCTCGGCGCCGGAGAGGGCTTTGACCGCTGGTTGAGTAGCCCGCGACGCGGGCGTGTCGAAACCAGCCGACGTCATAGCCCCGTCCGGTCTCGATACACCGTCGCTCCGCGACGGCACTCGACCAGCGGTGGGAGCGGCATGACCCGCTGGTTGAGTAGCCCGCGACGCGGGCGTGTCGAAACCAGCCCCGGTCTGACGCAACCGCAGGTACTCGTCCACCCCGCCCGGGAGGTGCCGCATCCGCCCGCCCATGACGGCGTACTGCTGGTCGGTGACACGCTCGAGCAGGTAGCGGTCGTGCGAGACGACGAGCAGGGTGCCGGGCCAGGAGTCGAGCAGGTCTTCCATGGCAGCAAGCATGTCGGTGTCGAGGTCGTTGGTGGGCTCGTCGAGGATGAGCACGTTGGGCTCGTCGAGCAGGATGAGCAACAGCTGCAGGCGACGCTTCTGACCGCCCGAGAGATCGCGCACGGGGGTCGAGAGCTGCGCGTTGGAGAACCCGAGCCGCTCGAGGAGCTGTCCGGGGGTGAGCTCGGCGCCCGCGCCCGTGCGGTAGCTCGCGCGTTGCCGGCCGATGACATCCGCCACCCGATCGTCGGCGATCTCGTCGAGCTCCGAGAGTCGCTGGTCGAGCACGGCGAGCTTGACCGTCTTGCCGGTCTTCACTCGTCCCGCGTCAGGTGCGACCGAGCCTGCGACGACCCCCAGCAGCGTCGACTTGCCGGCCCCGTTGACACCCAGGATGCCGGTGCGCTCGCCCGGCGCGATGCGCCACGTCACGTCGTGCAGGATCTCGCGGCCGTCGAACGCGACCGAGACGCCCTCGAGGTCGACGACGTCCTTGCCGAGCCGCGAGGTCGCGAGCTTCTCGAGCGCCACGCGGTCGCGCACGGGGGGCACGTCGGCGATGAGCTGGTTGGCCGCGTCGATGCGGAACTTCGGCTTCGAGGTGCGGGCGGGCGCGCCGCGGCGCAGCCACGCGAGCTCCTTGCGCATGAGGTTCTGGCGTCGCGCCTCGGATGCCGCCGCCTGCCGGTCGCGCTCGACGCGCTGCAGCACGTAGGCGGCGTAGCCCCCCTCGAAGGGTTCGACGACCCCGTCGTGCACCTCCCACGTGTCGGTCGAGACCTCGTCGAGGAACCAGCGGTCGTGGGTGACGACGACGAGGCCGCCCTGGTTCCTCGACCAGCGGCGCTTGAGGTGCTCGGCGAGCCACGCCACGCCCTCGACGTCGAGGTGGTTGGTGGGCTCGTCGAGGAACACGACGTCCCACTAGCGGCTGAGCAGCGCCGCGAGCGCCACCCGGCGACGCTGGCCGCCCGAGAGCTCGCCGATGCGCGCATCCCACGGCAGGTCGCCGAGGAGGCCCCGCACGACATCCCGCACCTTCGCGTCGCCCGCCCACTCGTGCTCGGCGCGGTCGCCGACGACCGCGTGGTGGATGGTCTCGTCCTCGGGCAGGCGGTCGGACTGGTCGAGCATGCCGATGCGCGTGCCGCCGCGCACCGTGACGCGGCCCGAGTCGGGCTGCTGGCGCCCCGCGAGGATGCGCAGGAGCGTCGACTTGCCGTCGCCGTTGCGGCCGACGACGCCGATGCGGTCGCCCTCGTCGATGCCGACCGTGACGTCGTCGAAGACGTCCTTCGTGGGGAACGAGAGGGAGATGCCTTCGGCGCCGAGCAGGTGTGCCACCCGTCGAGCCTAGGCGGCGCGGATGGGCCGGACCTGCACGGCCGCGTCAGCCGGCCGCCTCCCGGGCGATGTGGCTGCGGGCGTGCTCGATCGCGGCCGGCAGCTCGTCGAAGAGGTGCTTGTGATGGCGCAGCGCCGAGAGCACCCCGACGGTGCGGAACAGCTCGACGTGCCCCTCGCGCACGCCCTTGATGAGCACTGTGATGCCGCGCGCCTCGAGTCGCTGCACGATCTCGCTCAGCACGTGCGCGCCCGTCGCGTCGACGAGCTCGATCTGCGACATCCGCAGGATCACGACCGACACGTTCTCGAGCGCCGTCACGGTGTCGAACACGCGGTCGGCGGCGGCGAAGAACAGCGGACCGTCGAGGCGGATGAGGGCGATGCGCTCGTCGCCCGGCACCGGTTCGCCCAGCTCCTCACGCGTGACGCCGGTGGCCCGAGAGAGGCTGCGGATGGCGAAGATGCCCGCCACGACCATGCCGATCACGACGGCCACGATGAGGTCGACCGAGATCGTGACGATGGCCGTGACGACGAAGGCGATCGCGTCGGCGCGCGTCGAGCGCAGGATGCTGCGCACGGTCGCGCGGTGCACCATCCGCACCGCCGTGACCATGAGCACGCCCGAGAGCGCCGCGAGCGGGATGAGGCCCACGGGCTGGGCGGCGACGAGCACGACGAGCAGCAGCACGACCGCATGGAACACTGCGGCGACGCGCGTCTGGGCGCCCGAGCGCACGTTGACGGCGGTGCGGGCGATCGCCCCCGTCGCGGGCATGCCGCCGAAGAGTCCCGCGGCGACGGATGCGAGTCCCTGCCCCACGAGCTCGCGGTCGGGGTCGTAGGGGCCCGTGTCGGCGAGGGATGCGGCGACGCGCGCCGAGAGCAGCGACTCGATCGCCGCGAGGGCCGCGACCGTGAGCGCCGGCAGCGCGAGGTGGCCGAGCGTGCCGAGGTCGAGGGCGGGGAAGCTCGGCGGCGGCAGGCTGCTCGGCAGCTCGCCGATGTCGGCGAGGGGTGTGGGCAGCAGGAGCGCGAGGACGGCGACGAGCGCGATGCCGATGAGCGAGCCCGGGATCGAGGGGTGCAGCTTCGGCAGCAGCACCATGCACAGCGCGACGACCGCGACGGCGCCGAGCGCCCACAGCAGGTAGGCGGGGTCGGCGTGCACGAGAGTGTCGACCGCGGTGACGACGACGTTCGTGTGGCTCGCGCCGCCCGTGTCGGCGCGCGTGAGCGCGGGCACCTGCTGCAGGAAGATGATGACGGCGATGCCGAGCGTGAAGCCCTCGATGACGGGCCACGGGATGAACGACACCGCCCGGCCAAGGCGCAGCGCCCCCGCGACAAGCACGATCACGCCCGCCATGACGCTCAGCAGCGCGACGGCGCCCACGCCGTACTGCGCGACGATCGGCGCGAGCACGACGACCATGGCGCCCGTCGGCCCCGAGACCTGCACGTTCGAGCCGCCGAACACGGCCGCGACGACGCCCGCGATGATCGCGGTGATGAGGCCGGCCTCCGCCCCCGCGCCCGACGAGATGCCGAAGCCGAGCGCGAGCGGCAGCGCGACGATGCCGACCGTGAGGCCCGCGACGAGGTCGCCGCGCCAGCTGCGGCGCAGCGGGCGGTAGTCCTCGGCCGAGGGCAGGAGGGCGCGGA
>JAEYVF010000017.1 GCA_023432005.1 Actinomycetes bacterium | reverse complement strand
GCCACGGTGTGCTCCTCGCCGTCGGCGAGCAGTTCGAGCACGCGTATGCGGAACGGATGCGAGAGGCCCTTGAAGAGGCCCGCCTTCACCTCGTACAGCGGGCGTTCGGAGTGGGTGAACGGCATGATGAAGCCATCATATCGCGCGTCGGGTTTCCCGCTGGTTGAGTAGCGCCCGGAGGGCGCGTGTCGAAACCAGCCGCGCGTGCGACATCGAGCTGGTTTCGATGCGCGCCGCGAAGCGGCGCTACTCAACCAGCGGGAGACGCGCGGCGCAGGCCGCGGATCATCGCGGCCGCAAAGACTCAGTCCTGGATGATCCGCGCCCCGTGCACAGGCCCGGTGGCCCGCACGACGTTGAGGCGGGCCGCCGAGAGCGCGACCTGCAGCTCGAGGGCGGAGTCGACATCCGCTGTGAGGAACGCGACGGTCGGCCCGGAGCCCGAGACGATGCCCGCGAGGGCGCCGTTCTGCTCGCCGAGCTCGAGCACCTCGGCGAGCGACGGCTCGAGGTGCAGCGCGGGCGCCTGCAGGTCGTTGTGCATGGCCTCGGCGAGCATGTGGGGGTCGCCCGCGCGCAGCGCCTGCAGCACGTTCGTGGCCACCTGGGGCCGCGGGTCGGCGGGGAAGATGTCCTGCGCGTGGCGGCGGCGGTGCTCGTCGAGCTCCGAGTAGACGGCGGGCGTGGAGAGCCCGAAGTCGGCGAGCGCGAGCACCCAGTCGAAGCTGCCGGATGCGAGGGCCGGAGAGAGCTCATCGCCGCGTCCGGTGCCGATCGCCGTGCCGCCCGTGAGCGCGAAGGGCACGTCGGCGCCGAGCTTGCGCGCGAGGTCGAGCAGCTCCTCGCGCGGCAGCTCGGTGCCCCACAGCGCGTCGCACGCGACGAGGGTGGCCGCGGCATCCGCGGACCCGCCGCCCATTCCGCCCGTGACGGGCACGTGCTTGTCGATGCGGATGTGGGCGCCGCCGTCGTAGCCGGTGCGCGCCGCGAGCATGCGGGCCGCCTTGATGGCGATGTTGGAGCCGTCGACCGGCACCCGGGAGAGCTCGACCGAGCCGGTGACCTCGACGGAGAAGTCGCTCGCCTCGGTGACGCGCACGTCTTCGCACAGCGAGACGGCCTGGTAGGCGATGGCCACGTCGTGGTAGCCGGTGTCGTCGATGGCCCCCACCTTGAGGAAGACGTTGATCTTCCCCGGCGCCTTGACGTGCACCGCAGCGCGCCCGGAGGTGGTCATTGCTCCACCCTAAGGGAGGTGGAACGCGTCGTCTGACCCCGCGCTGTGGCCCCCGCGCGCGACCCCTGTCAGAGCCGGGCGAGGATGCCCGCGAGCGCGCCCTTGGCATCCGCGACCGCCTCGGGCCCCGTGAGCCGCTCGTGCGTGGCGGTGACGCGCACGCGCCCGCTCGACGTCGCCTCGGCGGTCACGAGCACCGACCCGGCGTCGCGCCCGGGGTAGCGCGCGTAGGGCCGCGCGCCCGTGTCGCGTGCGGATGCCGGCTCGCCGAGCTCGGCGCGGAACGCCGCGACGGCGCGCCCGTACGCAGCCTCGAGCGGGCCGTCGACCGTGCGCGAGGTGCTCGTCGAGAAGGAGCCGTCGGCCTGCTGCCCGGGCAGCCGAAGGCCGCGCGCCTGCTCGTAGCGCACCGTGATCGATTGGCACCACCACGGGTCGACGTCGTGCTCGGCGCGCAGCCAATCGGCGATCACGCTATGCGTCCAGCCCGTCGCGCCCGCCGCGTCGAGCAGCGCGAACCACTCGCCGGGCGCCCGACCGGTCGCGGCCGTCAGCGCCTCGTCGGAGACCGTCTCGTCGCTGCCCCTGATCGCCACGTGACCGATCCTCCTACGCGCGGGCGATGCGCAGGAAGTCCCGCACGGCGAGCTGCTCTCCGCGCGCTGTCGGGTCGACGCCGGCCGCCTCGAGTCGCGCGGATGCCGCGGCCGACCCGCCGAGCGCATCCGCGAGCGCCTGCCGCAGCATCTTGCGGCGCTGCCCGAATGCCGCGTCGACGAGCGCGAACGTCGCGAGGCGTTCATCGTCGGTGCCCGGCAGCTCGCCGCGGCGGAAGCCGACGAGCACCGAGTCGACGTTCGGCACCGGCCAGAACACCTGGCGGCTGACGGTTCCCGCGATCGACCACGTGCCGTACCAGGCGGCCTTGACGCTCGGCGATCCGTACACGCGCGACCCGGGGCCGGCGGCGAGCCGATGCCCGACCTCCGCCTGCACCATGACGAGCGCGCTCTCGAGGCTCGGCACGACCTCGAGCAGGTGCAGCAGCACGGGCACCGAGACGTTGTACGGCAGGTTGGCGACGAGCGCCGTCGGCTCCCCGGGCACGCCGTCGACCCGCAGAGCGTCCGCGGGGATGACCTCGAGGGGCGCACCCGGCTGCAGAGCCTCGACGGTGCGCGGCAGCTGGTCGGCGAGGCGCGTGTCGATCTCGATCGCCGTGACGCGCGCCCCCGCCTCGAGCAGGCCGAGGGTGAGCGAGCCGAGGCCCGGTCCCACCTCGACGACGTGCTCCCCCTCGGCGACGGATGCGATGCGCACGATCTTGCGCACCGTGTTGCCGTCGACGACGAAGTTCTGACCGAGCTTCTTGGTGGGTTGCAGGTCGAGGGCGTCGGCGAGGTCGCGGATCTCGGCGGGGCCCAGCAGGGTCACGTCTGGTCCTCGAAGGGGCCGCGCGGGGCGTCGACGGGCTCGTCGTCCCAGTGGCCGTAGACGAGCTCGGTCGTCGAGCTGATCTGCGCGGCGAGCATCGAGGCGTCGGTGCCGAGGTGCGCGGCCATCGCCCGCAGCGTGTGCGGGAGCAGGTAGGGGGCGTTGGGGCGGCCGCGCATGGGCGTCGGCGTGAGGTACGGCGCGTCGGTCTCGATGAGGATGCGCGAGCGGGGGATCACCTCGAGCGCCTCGCGCAGGCCCGGCGCGTTCTTGAACGTCACGGTGCCCGCGAACGACAGGTACCATCCGCGCTCCGCGACGAGCTGCGCGAAGCCGGCGTCGCCCGAGAAGCAGTGGAACACGACGAGCTCCGGCGCCCCCACGCGGTCGAGCGTCTCGACGACCTCGTGGTGCGCGTCCCGGTCGTGGATCTGCAGCGCGAGGCCGTGCCGCTTCGCCATCTCGATGTGCGCCTCGAACGAGCGGTACTGCGCGTCGCGGCCCGCCTCGTCGGTGCGGAAGAAGTCGAGCCCGGTCTCGCCGATCGCCCGCACCCGCGGCCGGGCCGCGAGCTCGTCGATGCCCGCGAGCTGCTCGTCGAGCAGGCCCTGCGTCAGCAGCTCGGGGGCGTCGTTGGGGTGGATCGCGACGGCGGCGAGCACACGCGGCTCGACGGATGCGACATCCGCGCTCCACCGCGAGGTCGCGAGGTCGGTGCCCACCTGCACGACGCCCTTCACGCCGACCGCGGACGCGCGGTCGAGGTGCTCGCGGTAGTCGAGGGGCTCCCCGGAGTCGGCCACCTCGAGGTGCGTGTGGTTGTCGTACACCGGCACGACGAGCGCCTCGGGCAGCGGCGGGTAGTCACGGGGAGGCCCGTCCGGGGCCTCCCTCACGCGCAGGAACGCGTCGGTCACGCGGCTCCCGTGTCGGCGGCGTCCTCGATGCGCGGGAAGAGCGGCTCGAGCGGGCTCACCGCCGACCCCGGCTGGAGCACGCCCCACGCCCCGGCCTCGCGCACGCGCTGCTCGGAGAGCGGACCGAGCGAGTCGCCGACGAGCGAGGCCCACAGCTTCCCCGTCGCGATCGGCATGACCGGGGCGAGCAGGGTCGCGAGCGAGCGCAGGCCCTCGGATGCCGTGTACAGCACGGTGCCGAGGCGCGCGCGCGTCGACTCGTCCTTCGCGAGCACCCACGGCTCCTGCTCGGTGATGTAGCCGTTGAGCTCGTCGACGATCGTCCAGATCGCGGCGATCGCCTCGTGGATCGCGAAGCGCTCGATCGCGGCGTCCGCATCCGCCGCGGCCTTCGCGACGACGCGCTGGATCGCGAGGTCGGCATCCGCGTACCCGGCGGGGGCGGGCAGCACGCCGTCGTAGTAGCGCCCGACCATCGCGATGACGCGCGAGGCGAGGTTGCCGAAGCCGTTCGCGAGCTCGGCCTGGTAGCGGGCGGAGAGATCCTCCCAGCTGAAGGAGCCGTCCTGGCCGAAGGTGATCGCGCGCAGGAAGTAATAGCGGAACGCGTCGGAGCCGAAGGTGTCGGTGATCTGCTGCGGCGCGATACCGGTGAGCTTCGACTTCGACATCTTCTCGCCGCCCACGAGCAGCCAGCCGTGGCCGAACACCCTGCGCGGCACCGGCAGGCCCGCGGCCATGAGCATGGCGGGCCAGATCACGGCGTGGAAGCGCGCGATGTCCTTGCCGACGAGGTGGTACGCGGGCCAGCGGCGCGCGAACTGCTCGTCGTCGGTGCCGTAGCCGACGGCCGTGATGTAGTTGAGCAGGGCGTCGAACCACACGTAGACGACGTGGCTCGGGTCCCACGGCACCTTGATGCCCCAGTCGAAGCTCGACCGCGAGATCGAGAGGTCGGAGAGCCCCTGGCGCACGAACTGGATGATCTCGTTGCGCACGCTCTCGGGCTGCACGAAATCGGGCTGGGTCTCGTAGAGGTCGAGCAGCGCATCCGTGAACTGGCTCATGCGGAAGAAGTAGTTCTTCTCCTTGAGCACCTCGACGGGCCGCGAGTGGATGCGGCACACGAGCTGGCCCGCGTAGTCGCCCACCTCGGTGAGCTCGAGGTCGTCGAGCTGCTTGTACTCCTCGCAGCCGACGCAGTAGTAACCCTCGTACTCGCCCGCGTAGATGAAGCCGTCGTCGTAGAGCTTCTGCAGGAAGAGCGCGACGGCGTCCTCGTGGCGGGCCTCGGTCGTGCGGATGAAGTCGTCGTTGGCGATGTCGATCGTCTCGAGCAGCGGCAGCCAGGCCTGCTCGACGAGGCGGTCGGCCCACTGCTTCGGCTCGACGCCGTTGGCCACCGCGGTGCGCAGGATCTTCTGGCCGTGCTCGTCGGTGCCGGTCAGCAGCCACGTGTCGTCGCCCGCCTGACGGTGCCAGCGCGCGAGCACGTCGGCCGCCACCTCCGTGTAGGCGTGCCCGATGTGGGGCACGTCGTTGACGTAGAAGATGGGCGTCGTGATGAAGAAGCTCTCGCCGGACGGCATGGGCTCGAGTCTAGTTGGGCGAGCCTCCGCGTGACGGGCGAGGTACCCTGCCCGCATGGAACGCTGGGAGACCCTGGACGAGATCATCGCGGCGCGCACGCGTATCGCACGATCGCTCGTCGGCTGGGCGCAGCCGGCGGCGACGGGAATCGGCTTCGTGCCGCTCGGTGAGGAGCCGCGGGCCGATCACTTCCCGGTGGTGAACACCGACGACCACGTTCTGCCGGGGGTGATCGCGGCATCCGTTCTCGGCTACCGGCGGGGCTCCTGCGTGCTCGAGGTGTCGCTCGCCGCGTTCGACACCATCATCGCGGCCCTGCAGCCCGCGGAGGCGTGCACCGAGGTGCCGCACCCGAACCTGTGGCTGTGGCGCGACACCTTCCGCCCGCTCATCAGTCAGGGCGCCGTCGGACGGGTCGTCGCCGTGTTCCTCGCCTCGGCGGACGATCCCGTGGCGGGCCCCGAGGACGCCGCGTTCCGGCAGGCGATCGCGCGCGACTTCGGCTGAGCCGCGGCTCTGCTCTCAGCCCTCGGCAGGCGGCCGCAGCGCGGCCTCGTAGAGCTCGCGGCGCGAGAGGCCCGTCGCCTCGGCCACCTCGGCCGTCGCGTCCTTGAGCCGGGTGCCGGATGTCGTGAGGGCCCGCACCTGCGCGAGTGCGTCGTCGAAGCTCGCGGTCGCGGGCGCCGCCCCCGCCACGACGATGACGAGCTCGCCGCGCGTGCCGTCGGCGTAGCGCTCGGCGAGCTCGGCGAGGGTGCCGCGCGCGACCTCTTCGTGGAGCTTCGTGAGCTCGCGGCAGACGGCGGCGTGGCGCTCGGGGCCGAAGGCGGCTGCGAGGTCGGCGAGCGCATCCGCGATGCGGTGCGGCGACTCGAAGAAGATGAGGGTGCGCGGTTCGGCGGCGAGCGCGCGGAGGGCGGCGAGGCGCCCCTTGCGCGGCAGGAAGCCCTCGAAGCAGAAGCGGTCGGTGGGCAGTCCCGAGAGGGCGAGCGCGGTGAGCACGGCGCTCGGGCCGGGGAGCGCGGTCACGGTGACCCCGGCATCCGCGGCCGCCGCGACGAGGGGGAAGCCGGGGTCGGAGACGGTGGGCATGCCCGCGTCGGTGAGCACGAGCACGTCGCCGTCGCGGCCGAGCTCGACGAGTTCGGCGGCCTTCGCGGTCTCGTTGTGCTCGTGGAGGGCGATGAGGCGCGGGCGGTTCTCGACGCCGAGCGCGCGCAGCAGCTGCACGGTCGTGCGGGTGTCCTCCGCGGCGATCACCTCGGCGTTCTCGAGCGCCTCCACGAGCCGCCGGGAGGCGTCGCCGAGGTTGCCGATGGGCGTCGCCGCGAGGATGATCACGCCACCATCCTCCCGTAGCGCAGGGCCTACAGGCTCGATCATGTGCCGCGTGCGCTGTGGCCGACGCGGCGCGGCATCCGGCCTGTCGTCCCGACGCCGGGTCGTTCCGACGCGGCGCGGCTACGATGCCGGGATGGATGAGCGCGCTGCCGAAGCCCGGCGCGCCGCCGTATTCGACGGGCTCCTGAGCGCCGAGCTCGAGCGCGAGGACGCGCCTCCGGCCCGCGCCGAGCCCACCGGTTCGAGCCTCGACGACGCGTGGCGGCGCTGGATGCGCGACGCCCGCATCCGCCGCGCGTGGGAATGGGGCGCCCCCGCCGCCGTGCTCGCGGTCGCGACCGCGACGCGCCTCATCGGCCTCGATCACCCGCACCAGATCGTCTTCGACGAGACCTACTACGTGAAGGACGCCTACACGCTCTCGCACCTCGGCTACGAGGCGCGCTGGCCCGAGGGCGCGAACACGTCGTTCGCGGAAGGCGACCCCGACGTGCACCTCACCGACGGCTCGTTCGTCGTGCACCCCCCGCTCGGCAAATGGATCATCGCCGCGGGCATGGCGGTCTTCGGCACCGACAGCGCGTTCGGCTGGCGCATCGGCATCGCCGTGCTCGGGGTGCTGCTCGTCGCCCTCACCATGCTCGTCGCGAAGCGCCTCTTCGCCTCCACGACGCTCGCCGTGCTCGCCGGCCTCCTCATGGCGATCGACGGCAACGCGATCGTCATGAGCCGCGTCTCCCTCCTCGACACGGGCGTCGCGTTCTTCGCGCTGCTCGGCGCCTACTTCGCGCTCGTGGACCGCGGATGGGTCGCGCACCGGATCGAGGAGTGGGCGGCCGCGCGCCGGGGGTCGGGGCTGCCGCTCGAGCACGGGCCCGTGCTGTGGGCGCGGCCGTGGCTCATCGCGGCATCCGTCGCCTTCGGCTGCGCGGCGAGCGTCAAGTGGAACGGCTTCTACTTCCTCGCGATCTTCGGCATCTACACGGTGATCGCGGATGCCTTCCTGCGCAAGCGCGCGGGAATCCCCACGTGGGGGGTCGCCGCGGCGCTGCGGCAAGGGCCTGTGAACTTCGTGCTGCTCGTGCCGCTCGCGCTCGTGCTCTACGTCGCGAGCTGGGCCGGCTGGTTCGCCACCGACGGCGGCTACTACCGGCACTGGATCGAGACGGGCGGTGGAACGGCCTGGGACGGCGCGCTCGCGTGGGTGCCCCACGACGTGCAGAACTGGTGGCACTACCAGGCGGCCATCCTGAACTTCCACGCGGGCCTCACGTCGCCGCACGACTATCAGGCCAACCCGCTCACGTGGCTCTTCCTGGTGCGGCCGACGAGCATGCACTACGAGAACCTGGGCGACGGATGGGCCGAGGCGATCCTCGACATCTCCAACCCGATCCTGTGGTGGGGTGCGACCGCGGCTCTCGGCTTCGTGTGCGTGCGCCTCGTGCAGAAGCTCCGGCGCGGGAGCACGGTGGCCGTCGAGGCCTTCATCCTCACGGGGATGGCGGCGGGCTACCTGCCGTGGCTGCTCTACCTCCACCGCACGGTGTTCCAGTTCTACACGATCGTCTTCGAGCCCTTCCTGGTGCTCGCACTGGTCGCCGCGATCGCGGCGGTGGCGGGCTCGCCCGCCGATCCCGGGCCGCGCCGCGTCGCGGGACTCACGACCGTCGCCGTCTACCTCGGGATCGTGATCGCGGTCTCGCTCTTCTTCCTGCCGATGTGGACCGCGCAGCCCATGCCCGTCGAGTTCCACCAGCTGCACTACTGGTTCCGCTCCTGGATCTGAAACACACCGCAACACTCGAAGGCCGCCGGTAGCCTGATCGGATGCCAGACAGCGACGCCGCCGCGCCCGCCGCCCCCGCCTCCCCCGCCCACGGCGGCCCCGCCCACGGCTCCGACCACGCCTGGGGTTTCCGCACGCGCGCGATCCACGCCGGCAACATCCCCGACGCCGTCCACGGCGCCCGCGCCCTGCCCATCTACCAGTCGAGCGCCTTCGTCTTCGACGACACCGCGGATGCCGCGGCCCGCTTCGCCCTGCAGAAGTACGGCAACATCTACTCGCGTCTCGCCAACCCCACGGTCGCCTCGTTCGAGGAGCGCATCGCCTCGCTCGAGGGCGGTCTCGGGGCCGTCGCCACGGCATCCGGCCTCTCCGCCGAGTTCATCACCTTCGCCTCGCTCGCGGGCGCGGGCGACCACATCGTCGCCGCCCAGAGCCTCTACGGCGGATCGGTCACCCAGCTCGACGTCACCCTGCGCCGCTTCGGCGTCGAGACGACGTTCGTGACGGGCACCGACCCGGCCGACTACGCCGCGGCGATCACCGACCGGACGAAGCTCATCTTCGTCGAGTCGATCACCAACCCCTCGGGCGACATCGCCGACCTGGAGGGCCTCGCGGAGGTCGCGCACGCGCACCACCTCCCGCTCATCGTCGACTCGACGGTGGCGACCCCCTACCTCAACCGGCCCATCGAGTGGGGAGCGGATGTCGTCATCCACTCGGCCACGAAGTTCCTCGGCGGGCACGGCACGACCCTCGGCGGCGTCGTCGTCGAGTCGGGCCGCTTCCACTGGGCGAACGAGCGCTTCCCACTGTTCGACCAGGAGGTGCCGCACTACGGCGGACTCAACTGGCACGGCAACTTCGGCGAGTACGCCTTCCTCACCCGCCTGCGGGCGGAGCAGCTACGCGACATCGGCCCCGCCCTCGCCCCGCACTCCGCGTGGCTGCTCGCGCAGGGCGTCGAGACCCTGCCGTACCGGATGCAGGCGCACGTCGACAACGCCCGCGCCGTCGCCGAATGGCTCGACGCCGACGACCGCATCGAGTTCGTCAACTGGGCGGGGCTGCCGAACCACCCGCACCACGAGCGTGCGAAGAAGTACCTGCCGAAGGGCCCGGGTTCGGTGTTCTCGTTCGGCGTCAAGGGCGGACGCGCCGCCGGCCAGCGGTTCATCGAGAACGTGAACCTCGCCTCGCACCTGGCGAACATCGGCGACGCGAAGACTCTCGTCATCCACCCCGGTTCGACGACGCACGCGCAGCTCACCGAGCAGCAGCTGGTGGATGCCGGCGTGCAGCCGGGCCTCATCCGCATCAGCGTCGGCATCGAGGATGTCGACGACATCATCTACGACCTCGACCAAGCGCTCGCTGCTGCCACCAAGGGAGAATGAGCCCATGTCCACCGCGACCGTCGACACCGACCTTGAGACCGTTCACCTCGCCAACGGGCTGACCTGCGGCATCCCCGCATCCAGCCCTCTCGCGAAGCTGCTGAAGTCGAAGCGCACCTGGGTCGGCCCGTCTGCGAAAGACCGGCTGAAGATCCTCCAGGAGGCGAAGACAGTCGCAATCGTCGGCGCCTCGCCGAACCCGGCGCGTTCGTCGTACTTCGTGGCGACCTACCTGCAGCAGTCGAGCGACTACGAGCTCTACTTCGTGAACCCCAACGCCGACGAGATCCTCGGGCAGAAGGTCTACAAGAGCCTCGCCGACCTCCCCGTCGTGCCCGACATCGTCGACGTGTTCCGCAAGGCGAGCG
>JAEYVF010000012.1 GCA_023432005.1 Actinomycetes bacterium | reverse complement strand
CCCGCGAAGAACGAGTACCAGAGCGCCACGAGGACATCCATCGCCACCGGATGCCGCACGAAGTAGCGGCGGACGGCGCCCAGGCGGCGTGCGTCGAGCTCCGTGAAGGGCCCGTCGGCCGTGGGCGCGGGCAGCGGGCGCAGCCACCGCCGCAGCCGGTCGAGCGCGCGCGACGGCGGCGCCGCATCCGGGTTCGGACGCGGCGCCGCCGGGCGCGTGGACTCGTCGATCAGTCGTCCCGCCTCGAGAAGGCGACGGCCCCCGCGACGAGCGCGACCACCGTGTAGCCGCAGAAGATCGCGAAGCCGAGCCACGGATCGAGGTCGGACATGCTCACGGTGCCGCTGCCCGCCACCGCCGAGCCCGCGGGGGCCGGCAGGTACGAGTAGGCGTCCATGATCCACTCGATGCGCGTCGTCACGGCGATGATCTGCACGATGATCGGCAGGATGAACAGCACGCCCACGACCGCCGTGATGGCCGCCGCGGAGTTCTTCACGAGCAGGCCGATGCCGAACGCGAAGAGCGACGACACCGTCAGGTAGAGCACCGTGCCGACGAGGGCGCGGATGTCGTCCGCCCCGAACAGCACCTCGGCGCCGCCCGCCTGCAGCATGGGGATCGCGATGAGGGCCGACAGGCCCACCGAGACCGTCGCCACGACGAACGACACGGCCGCAAGCACGAGGCCCTTGCTCGCCACGACGCGCAGGCGGCGCGGCTCGGCCGCGAGCGTCGAGCGCACGGCGCCCGTCGCGTACTCGCCGGTGACGACGAGCACGCCGAGCACCGCGATCGCGAGCTGAGCGATCGGGTAGCCGACCACGAGCACGCCCGCGCTCGTCGGAGCCTCGTCGGGGAACGACGTGAGCGCCCACGCGAACAGGCCCGCGAATGCGCCCATGATGCCGACCGTGAGCACGGCCGTCCAGACGCTCGAGCGGAGGCTGCGGAGCTTGATCCACTCCGAGCGCACGAGCCGCGGGAAGGTGGGACGCAGGCCCGACTCGGCCCGCGTCGCGATCGTGGCGCTCATCGGGTCACCCCCGCGGGCACCTCGTGCGTGCGGTATTCGACCGCATCGTCGGTGAGTGCCATGTACGCGTCCTCCAGCGAGGTGGTGATCGGGGTGAGCTCGAGCAGGACGATACCCGCCGCGACCGCCGCACCGGCGATGTCGGCCGTCTCGAAACCCGAGATCTCCAGCACGCCCGCCTGCTCGGATGCGACCGTCGCCCCGCTGCGCGCGAGCAGCTCGGCGAGCTCGGCAGCCCGATCCGTGCGCACCCGCACCGCCTGGCGCCCGGCGCCCGCGACGAACTCGGCGACCGGCGCATCCGCGAGGATGCGGCCCTTGCCGATGACGATGACGTGGTCGGCCGTGAGGGCGACCTCGCTCATGAGGTGGCTCGAGAGGAAGACCGTGCGGCCCTCGCTCGCGAGGTAGCGGGCGAAGTTGCGCACCCAGCGCACTCCCTCCGGGTCGAGGCCGTTGACCGGCTCGTCGAAGATGAGCACCTGCGGGTCGCCGAGCAGGGCGGCCGCGATGCCGAGGCGCTGCCCCATGCCGAGCGAGAAGCCCTTGACGCGCTTGTTCGCCACGGCATCCAGCCCCGTGAGCTCGATGACCTCGTGCACGCGCTGCTTCGGGATGCCGTGCGTCGCCCCGAGGGCGAGCAGGTGGTGGTAGGCGGTGCGGCCGGTGTGCACGGCCTTGGCGTCGAGCAGCGCGCCCACGGTGGTGAGCGGGGAGCGGAGCTCGGCGTAGCGCTTGCCGGCGACCGTCACGCTGCCCGCTGTCGGGCGCGTGAGGCCGACGATCATGCGCATCGTGGTGGACTTGCCGGCGCCGTTCGGGCCGAGGAAGCCCGTCACGGCGCCGGGGCGCACCGTGAAGCTGATGTCGTCGACGGCGACCTTGTCGCCGTACCTCTTGGTGAGGCCCTTCGCCTCGATCATGTCTCCTCCTTCGTCGGGATACGTTCCGAAGGTAGGAATCGGAGGCGGGTCGGCTCGGCCCCCGCGGGAGGTATCTGGTGCGGGGCGCGTACTCCGGAAGGATGACGCGCCCGGTGCCCCTGCCGCCGCGGGTGCGTGTGCCCGTGCCGGTCGGCGGGAGCAACCGCACCTGCGGCGGGAGCAACCGCACCTGCGGCGGGAGAACCCGCGCATCCGGGCGGCGACGTGCGCACGCGGCGGGAGTAACTGCTCCCGCCGCATGTCGGTTTCGCCGCCCGGTTGGCGCCGGGGGGCCGGGGGGCGGTGGCGGGGGTGCCGGGGGGCGGCCGCGGGTGGGCGGAGGAGTGGGCGGATGCGCGCGCACCCGGGCGCGCGTCGGGGGTGAGGGCGAAGATAGGGGGATGGACCCCGCCCTCGAGCGCTTCTCCCCGGCGACGCGGGAGTGGTTCGACGGGGCATTCCCGCAGCCGACCGCCGCACAGGCGGGGGCGTGGGAGGCGATCTCCTCGGGGCGGCACGCGCTCGTCGTGGCGCCCACGGGGTCCGGCAAGACGCTCTCGGCGTTCCTGTGGTCGCTCGACCGGCTGCTGACCTCGCCGCCCGCCGACCCCGCCAAGCGCACGCGCGTGCTCTACATCTCGCCCCTCAAGGCGCTCGGCGTCGACGTCGAGCGCAACCTCCGCTCGCCGCTCGTCGGCATCACGCAGACGGCGAAGCGGCTCGGGATGGCGCCCCCCGACATCCGCGTGGGCGTGCGCTCCGGCGACACCGCATCCGCCGACCGACGGCTGCTCGTGCGCGAGCCCCCCGACATCCTCATCACGACGCCCGAGTCGCTCTACCTCATGCTCACGAGCCAGGCGCGGTCGACGCTCGCGGGCGTGGAGACGATCATCGTCGACGAGATCCACGCGGTCGCGGCGACGAAGCGCGGCGCGCACCTCGCGGTGTCGCTCGAGCGGCTCGACGCGATGCTGCCGCGGCCCGCCCAGCGCGTCGGGCTCTCGGCGACCGTGCGGCCGCTCGAGGAGGTCGCGCGGTTCCTCGGGGGCAGTGAGCGCGTCGAGATCGTGTCGCCGCCTATCCAGAAGACCTTCGAGTTGCGCGTCGTGGTGCCCGTCGAGGACATGACCGAGCTCGGCGCACGGGCGACGGATGCCGAGCTCGACGACGACGAGAAGGCGCTGGCATCCGGCGGCTCGATCTGGCCGCACGTCGACCGGGCGATCGTCGAGGAAGTGCTGCGGCACCGCTCCACGATCGTCTTCGCGAACTCCCGGCGGCTCGCGGAGCGCATCACGGCGTCGATGAACGAGCTCTACGAGGAGCTGCTCGCGGAGGGGGCGGAGGCGGGTGACCAGGGGGCTGGTTTCGACACGCCGCCTTCGGCTGCTCAACCAACGGTGAGGCGACCGCCCGCCCAGCTCATGGGCGCATCCGGCCAGACCGGCGGCGCCGAGCCGGTGCTCGCGCGCGCCCACCACGGCTCCGTCTCGAAGGAGCAGCGCGCCCAGATCGAGGACGACCTGAAGTCGGGCCGCCTGCGCTGCGTCGTCGCGACGAGCTCGCTCGAGCTCGGCATCGACATGGGCGCCGTCGACCTCGTGATCCAGGTGGAGTCGCCGCCGAGCGTCGCATCCGGGCTCCAGCGCGTGGGCCGCGCCGGACACCAGGTGGGCGAGATCTCCAAGGGCGTGATGTTCCCGAAGCACCGCGCCGACCTGCTCCACACGGCGATCGCGACCGAGCGGATGCGCGAGGGGCTCATCGAGGCGATCTCCATCCCGCAGAACCCGCTCGACATCCTCGCGCAGCAGACGGTGGCGGCGGTCGCGCTCGACAGCCTCGACGTCGAGGAGTGGTTCGACACCGTGCGGCGCTCCGCGCCGTTCGCGACGCTCCCCCGGTCCGCGTACGAGGCGACGCTCGACCTGCTTGCGGGGCGGTATCCGTCGGATGAGTTCGCCGAGCTGCGGCCGCGCGTCGTGTGGGATCGGGTGGCGGGCACCATCTCGGGGCGGCCCGGAGCCCAGCGACTCGCCGTGACGAGCGGCGGCACGATCCCCGACCGTGGCATGTTCGGCGTGTTCATCGTCGGCACCGAGGAGGGCGCCCGTCGCGTCGGCGAGCTCGACGAGGAGATGGTCTACGAGTCACGGGTGGGCGACGTGTTCGCGCTCGGGGCCACGAGCTGGCGCATCGAGGAGATCACCTCCGACCGCGTGCTCGTCTCCCCCGCGTTCGGCCAGCCGGGGCGCGTGCCCTTCTGGAAGGGCGACGGGCTCGGCAGGCCGGCCGAGTTGGGGCGCGCGATCGGCGCCTTCGCGGGGGAACTGGCATCCGGCGACGTCGATCAGGCCCGGCTCGAGGCCGACGGGCTCGACGAGCGCGCCGCGCGCAACCTCACGGCGTTCGTCGCCGAGCAGAAGGCCGCGACGGGCGTCGTGCCGACCGACCGCACCCTGCTCGTCGAGCGGTTCCGCGACGAGCTCGGCGACTGGCGGCTCGTGCTGCACTCCCCTTACGGAACCCCCGTGCACGCACCGTGGGCGCTCGCGGTCGCGGCGCGCATCCGCCAGCGGCTCGGCGTCGACGGCTCGGCGATGGCGGGCGACGACGGCATCGTCGTGCGGCTGCCCGAGACGGATGCCGACCCGCCCGGCGCGGAGCTGTTCGCCTTCGAGCCGGGCGAGCTCGAGACGCTCGTGACCGAGGAGGTCGGCGGCTCGGCGCTCTTCGCGTCGCGGTTCCGCGAGTCGGCCGCCCGCGCCCTGCTGCTGCCGCGCCGGAACCCCGGACGCCGCTCGCCGCTCTGGCAACAGCGGCAGCGCTCGGCGCAGCTGCTCGAGGTCGCGCGCAAGTACCCCAGCTTCCCGATCATCCTCGAGACCGTGCGCGAGGTGCTGCAGGACGTCTACGACCTGCCGTCGCTGCGCGAGCTCGCGACCGAGATCGAGACGCGCCGCATCCGCCTCGTCGAGGTGGAGACGGATGCGCCCTCTCCCTTCGCGCGCACCCTGCTGTTCGGCTACGTCGCCGCGTTCCTCTACGAGGGCGACTCACCGCTCGCCGAGCGGCGAGCGGCGGCCCTCTCGCTCGACCCCGCCCTGCTCGCCGAGCTGCTCGGGCGCGCGGAGCTGCGCGAGCTGCTCGACCCCGAGGTCATCGCACAGACCGAGCGCGAGCTGCAGCGGCTCGAGCCCGACCGGCGAGCCCGCGACGCGGAGGGAGTCGTCGACCTGCTGCGTGTGCTCGGGCCGCTCTCGCTCGACGAGATCGCCGCCCGCTACTCCCACCCGCGCCCCGCTGCCGCCCCCGAGGTGTCGGTTTCGGTCGCCTCGGCGGCGCCCGTCGCGACCGAAAGTGACACCTCGGATGCCGCGGCCATATCCGGGCAGGACGCGGCGGGCGGCGAGGTGTCGGTTTCGGTCGCCTCGGCGGCGCCCGTCGCGACCGAAAGTGACACCTCGGAGACGAGCGCGGGGCTCGAGCGCGCGCTCACCGAGCTCGCGCGGGCCAACCGCGTGCTCCGGGTGCACATCGCGGGCGCCGAGCGCTGGGCCGTCGTCGAGGATGCGGCGCGCTTGCGCGACGCGCTCGGCGTGCCCCTGCCGATCGGCGTTCCCACGGCGTTCCTCGAGCCCGCGGGCGACCCCGTCGGCGATCTCGTCTCCCGTTACCTGCGCACCCACGCGCCGTTCACGGCCGCCGAGGCAGCCACCCGGCTGGGGCTCGGCGTGGCCGTCGTCACCGACACGCTCCGCCGTCTCGCCGCCGACCGCCGCGCGGTCGAGGGGGAGTTCCGTCCGGGCGCATCCGGAACCGAGTGGGTCGACCCCGAGGTGCTGCGCCGCCTGCGGGCCCGCTCGCTCGCGGCCCTGCGCGCCGAGGTCGAGCCCGTGCCCCAGGCCGCCCTCGGCCGCTTCCTGCCCGACTGGCAGCACGTCTCGCCCGAACCGGGCCGCGGCGGGCTGCGCGGCATCGACGGCCTCGTCTCGGCGATCGACCAGCTCGCCGGCCTTCCGCTGCCCGCGACGAGCTGGGAGAGCCTCGTGCTGCCGAGCCGCGTGCGCGACTACAGCCCCGCGATGCTCGACGAGCTCATGGCATCCGGCGAGGTGATCTGGGCGGGACGCGGCGAGCTGCCCGGCGGCGACGGCTGGGTGAGCCTGCACCTCGCCGACGCGGCGCCCCTGACGCTGCCGGAGCCGCTCGCACTCGAACCCGACCCGATGCGCGATCGTCTGCTCGCGGCGCTCGCGGGCGGCGGCGGCTACTTCTTCCGGCAGCTCGCGTCGGCGGTCGCCGACCCGCATGCCGACCCCGTGACCGACACGGATGTCGCGCGCACCCTGTGGGAACTCGTCTGGGCCGGCGCCGTCACGGGCGACACCTTCGCGGGCCTGCGCGCACGGCTCGGCGCGACCCCGACGCGCACGCGCGCCACGCCGCGGGGCAGGGCGCACCG
>JAEYVF010000117.1 GCA_023432005.1 Actinomycetes bacterium | reverse complement strand
CCGGTGTGGTACTTGGTCCCCGATGGTGTTGTGCAGTACATCTCCAAGCACCACCTCTATCGGAGTACGACATGACGACCTACCAGGATCAGCCGCTTTCGCGCCGCGAGATCCGGGAGCGCGAGGCCGCTGCCGCCCGCGCAGCGGAGGCCGCCCCGTCCGGTGCCGAGCAGTCCGGTGCCGACCAGACCGGTGGCGACCAGTCCGGTGCCGAGCAGTCCGCGAACGCGCAGCCCGGCGATCCCGCCGCGCCGCAGTGGACGCCTGAACCGCTCACCTACGTGACGCAGGAGCGCGCGCCGCTTCCGCAGTACGACGCGCCCGTCGCCGGGCCGAACGCGTCCACGCCGCCCGCGCATGCGACCACCCCGCCCGTCGGCGCGCCCGTTCCTGCCGATGCGGCGGAGGAGGAGCGTCAGGCGGGCTACCGCTACCGCGACTACAGCCCCGAGGGCCGTCGCGCGGCGCGGCTCGGCTGGCCGCCCGCATCCGCGGAGCCGTCCGACCTCGACCACCGCACGCAGAACCGCGAGAACACGCCATTCATCCCGAGCGCCGCCGCGGTGCCGGATGCCTCCTCGGCTCCGCCTGTCGTCTCGCCGACGGCGTCGGCGCAGCCCGTGATGCCGCCTCCCATGTCGCAGCCTCCCGCGTTCGGCGGCTCGACGTCTCCCGCGTTCCCGGCGCCCACCGCGTCGACGGCTGCTCCGCCCCCTGCCGCTGCCGTTCCGACTCCCGGCACCGTCCCGGCTGCGAGCGAGTCGGGCATGAGCCGCCGCGAGCTGCGCGCCATGCGTGAGGCGCAGGAGCGCGCCACCGGATCCGCAGCACCCGTGCACCCGACCGAGCAGTCGGTGCCCGTGACGCCGACCACCGCCGCGCCGGCGTTCGACGAACTGCTCGCGGGGCGATCGGAGCCCGACGCTCCCGCGGAGCAGCAGCAGGCCGTGCCGCACACCCCGCCGCCGCTCATCGAGCCGGAGGAGCCGCGGACCGACGCGATCGCGAGCCTGCAGGCGCTCTTCCGCGCGCAGAGCGGTGCGCTCCCCATCGTTCCCGAGCCCGCGCAGCCCGAGTCCGCGCAGCCCGAGGCTCAGCAGCCCGACGCTCAGCAGGCCGTACCCGAGCAGGCCGTACCCGAGCAGGCTACGCCCCAGTCCGAGCCCGAGCCCGAGCCCGTCGCCGACGAGCCGACCCGTCCGGAGCCGTTCGCCTGGCAGGCGCCGCAGACCCCGGCGGAGCAGCCTGCGTCGGTTCAGCCGGTGTACGAGCAGCCCCCGTCGGTTCAGCCGGTCTTCGAGCCGCAGTCGGAGCCGCAGTCGGAGCCGCAGCCCGTCGAGCACGTGCACCTCGCCCCGGAGCCGCTCGCGTGGCCGCCGGCTGCCCCGTCCGCGCCGCCGGTCACCGCATCCGAGCCCGTCTGGGGCCTCTCGCCGGGTATGCCCACGCCGTCGCCCACCGACGACACCGTGATCCTGCCCTCGGCCGCCGTGACCGAGTCGCAGTCGGAGCAGCAGTCGCAGGCGGAGGTGCCGCAGGCGCAGCAGCCGGAGGCGCCCGCGAGCTCGTCGCAGCCGCCCGTGCCGGGCGAGCGTCCGCACAATCACTGGTCGCGTCAGGCCGAGCTCGACGACGAGGCGCAGCCGGCCACGGGCTCGCTGTCGCGCAGCGTCGGCGTCGGATCGGGAACCGCGAACGCGCTCGTGCTGCCCGAGGTGCCCAACACCGGCATGATCGTGAGCCCCATCACGAGCACGGGCGACGTGCTCGTCACGGGCTCCATCTCGCTGCCCGCGAGCCTCGCCTCGACGGGCGCGCTTCCCGCGCAGCTCGACGAGTCCGACCTCGACAACCTGCTCGACCCGGGCGACGCCCAGGTCACGCCCACCGGCTCGCAGCCCGTGCGTGCCATCCGGGCGGTCAGCACGCACACGTCCTCTCGTGAGATCATCGGCAGCATCAAGCCGAAGCGCGGCAACCGCGCGCTCACGGCCCTCATCATCGCGGCCGCCGGCATGGCGGTCGTGGTCGTCACCCTCCTCGTCGTGGCTCTCGCCTCGGGCGTGCTCGGCTGACGGCCCGTGACCCGGAAGAACACCCCCCTGTGACCGCATCCGACCGCGCGCGCGAACTCGTGCGCATCGCTGCCCTCGCCGCCGACGCCAAGAAGGCCGACGATCTCGTCGCCCTCGACGTCTCAGGCCCCCTGCCCCTCACCGACGCGTTCCTGCTCGCCTCCGGCGACAACGAGCGCAACGTGCTCGCCATCGCGGGCGCCGTCGAGGACGCCCTCCTCGAGGCGGGCGCGAAGCCGCTGCGCCGCGAGGGTCGCACCGAAGGGCGCTGGGTGCTGCTCGACTTCGGCGACATCGTCGTGCACGTCTTCCACGAGGAGGAGCGGCTGTTCTACTCGCTCGAGCGCCTCTGGAAGGACGCTCCCGTCATCCCCCTCGAGCTCCCGGCCCCCGACCAGGTCTGACAGCGAGCGGGCCGCCCCGGTGCGCGGGGGCGGTCTCCGGATGCTGTACGCTAGATGAGTTGTCTCCTCCGGGAGAGCAGCCCACGGGTCTGTGGCGCAGCTGGTAGCGCACCTGCATGGCATGCAGGGGGTCAGGGGTTCGAGTCCCCTCAGATCCACCGAAACATCCTTCTGGAGCTCCGTCCGGTGTCTGGAACGTCGTCCGGCCTCCGTCCCGCTAGCATCGCGGCAGGCGGCCTCGACGAGGAGGCGCCCGGGCGCGCAACGCGCCCCGCACCACCACCCGGCGGCGCGCGCGACGTGTCGCCGGCGGAAGGAGTTCCATGAAGATCTGGAAGCTGCACGGAGACGGGCGCACCGTCGCACCCGGCGAGATCGTGAAGCCCGGCGAGCGGCTCTCGTGGCCGTCGACGGTCGCGATCGGCATCCAGCACGTCGTCGCCATGTTCGGCGCGACGTTCCTCGTGCCCGTGCTCACCGGGTTCCCCGTCTCGACGACCCTGCTGTTCTCGGGCGTCGGCACGATCCTGTTCCTGCTGATCACGCGCAACCGGCTCCCCAGCTACCTGGGGTCGTCGTTCGCGTTCATCGCGCCCGTCACGGCGGCGACCGCGACGGCGGGCATGGGATCGGCGCTCGCCGGCATCGTGGCGGTCGGCATCCTGCTCGCGATCGTGGGGATCATCGCCCACCTCACGGGCACGGCGTGGATCGACAAGCTCATGCCGCCCGTCGTGGCCGGCGCGATCGTCGCGCTCATCGGATTCAACCTCGCGCCCGTCGCGTGGCAGAACTTCCAGCAGGGCCCGCTCGTCGCGACGATCACGCTCGTCGCCGTCGTGCTGTTCAGCGTGCTGTTCCGCGGGTTCCTCGGGCGGATCTCGATCTTCCTCGGCGTCATCGTCGGCTACATCGCGGCCGCCTTCACGGGTGAGCTCGACTTCGGGCCCGTCGACGAGGCGGCGTGGGTCGGGCTCCCGGAGTTCCACTTCGCCGACTTCGCGTCGCCCGGCACGTGGTCGGTCATCGCGATGTTCCTGCCCGTCGTGCTCGTGCTCATCGCCGAGAACGTCGGCCACGTGCGCGGGGTCGCGGCGCTCACCGACGACTCGGTCAACAAGACGACGGGTCGCGCGCTCATGGCCGACGGCCTCGCCACGACCTTCGCCGGCCTCTTCGGCGGGTCGGGCACCACGACGTACGGCGAGAACATCGGCGTCATGGCGGCGACGCGCGTGTACTCGACCGCCGCCTACTGGGTGGCGGGCGCGACCGCGATCCTGCTGAGCCTCTCGCCGAAGCTCGGCGCGGTCATCAACTCGATCCCCGCGGGTGTGCTCGGCGGCGTGACGACGGCGCTCTACGGCCTCATCGGCGTCATCGGCATCAAGATCTGGGTCGACAACCGCGTCGACTTCTCGCGGCCCGTGAACCAGTACACGGCCGCCGTCGCGCTCGTCATGGCGATCGCGGGCTTCACCGTCGCGTGGGGCGATTTCCAGCTCGGCGCGATCGTGCTGGCATCCGTCGCGGCCCTCGTGATCTACCACCTCGGCAACGTCATCGCGCGCGCCCGCAAGACCGGGGCGGACGACGGGGGCCCGATCCCCGCGGTCGGCCCGCTCGGCGGCGACCCGCAGTAGGAGCAGCGTCACGCGCCCACGGGGGAGACCTCGTGGGCGCGTGCGCGTTCCTAGACTGGCGGTATGACGCTCGACGCGATCGCCGCCGTGAGCTGGTGGATGATCCTCCCGCTCGGCGTGCTCGGCAGCCTGCTCCACTTCCTGTTCGACTGGACGCGCCACAACCGCATCGCAGCGGTGTTCGGCGCGGTCAACGAGAGCTATTGGGAGCACATCAAGATCGCGGTGTGGCCCGTCGCGCTCCTGCAGCTCGTGCTGTTCGCGGCCGGCGGATGGCGGTATGCGTCGTTCGTGCCCGCCGCGACGGTGGCCCTGTACTCGCTGCCCGTCAGCATGATCGGGCTCGTCTTCCTCTACAAGCGCTTCACCCGGCGCAACCTGCTGTGGCTCGACATCGCGGTGTTCTTCGTCATCATCGCGATCGCGCAGACGCTCTTCGTGCTGACGCTGCAGCAGCTCGCGGCGACGTGGGTGACGATCGCGCTCGCCTCCGCGTTCCTCGCGGGTCTCGTGGTGGCGTTCCTGCGGTTCACCCTCCACCCGCCCGAGGAGCCCGACATGTTCGTCGACCCCATCGCGGGCGCGTACGGGCTGCGCGCGCATCCCGACATCGACGGGCCCCCGCGCCCCACGGATGCTGCGGGGCCCACCGCGTGAGCGCCGCCGCGCGCTGCGCCTTCTGCGCCATCGTCGCGGGCGACGCGCCCGCATTCGAGGTGCTGCGTACCGACGCGCTCGTCGCCTTCCTCGACACGCGGCCGCTCTTCGCGGGCCACACCCTGCTCGTGCCGACCGTGCACGTGCGGACGTTCGCCGAGCTGCCGCTCGCGCTCGCGCACGAGTGGGTCGACACCGTGCAGCGCCTCGAGCGAGCCGTCGAGAGCGCGCAGGAGGCCGGCGGCTCGATGCTGCTCGTGAACAATGTCGTGAGCCAGAGCGTTCCGCACCTGCACCAGCACGTCATCCCGCGCACGAAGGGCGACGGGCTGCGCTTCTGGCTCGGTCCGCGACGGCCCTACGCCTCGGATGCCGAGGCGCGGCGGGTCGCGGACGGCATCCGCCGCGCGCTCAGCGACGCGTCGTCCTGAGCGAGGCCGCGAGCAGCACGGCGCCGCCGAGCCGACGTCGTGGCGCACAGCATGTCGATCGCGCACATGCGGGCCACGTCCGCCCGCTTCCGGCTCGCGGGGCTCGACGCGGATGCCGCCGCCGAGTTCGACGGCATCGCCGAGCAGGCCCGGTCCGCGCTCCGCGAGATGCGCGGGCTGCTGGGGGTGCTGCGGGAGGGCGACGGCGTGCTCGAGGCACCGCAGCCGACGCTCGTCGACCTGCCCGCGCTGCTCGAGGCGACCCGCGCCGCGGGCGTCGCGATCACGTCGTCGCTTCCGCTCGGCGCGGATGGCATCGACGCCGACGGCATCGACGCCGAGGCTCTGCCCGCCTCGCTGCAGCTCGCCCTCTACCGCGTCGCGCAGGAGTCGCTCAGCAACGTCGTGCGGCATGCGCGCGGAGCGGAGGTGTTCGTGGGCCTCGAACGCACGGGCGCCGAGCTGTGGCTCACGATCGAGAACGAGATCGCCGAGCGCCTCGTCATCGCCGAGCAGACGACGAAGAGCCACGTGAGCCGCATCCTCACGAAGCTCGGGCTGCGCGATCGCGTGCGCGCGGTCGTGCTCGCCTATGAGTCGGGGCTCGTGACGCCGGGGGAGCAGGGCGAGCGCGTCAGCCGAACATGAAGGAGTACGCCTCGAGGCCCGGCGACAGCTCGATCGTCACCTCGCCGTCGGCGGCCTCCGTCGTAGAGACCACCTCCCGGAGGTTGGGCGGCCCCGAGACCTCGATGCTCACCGGATGCCGACCCGAGGTGACCGTGATCGTGCCCGTGCCGCCGACGTTGAGATACACCTTCGCGGCGCGGTAGTCGAGACGGATGCCGGCGTCGGGGCCCGCGGTGAGCGACTCGGGGCCGATCGTCCAGGTTCCCGTGAGCTCGTACCCGCCGTCGGGCAGCGCCCGCGCGTCGTCGAAGCGGCGCGTGCCGGGGGAGTAGTCGCCGCCGCCCGCGTAGTAGTCGCTGCGCTCGGCGCCGAGGTACGTCTCGCTGCTCAGACCGTAGTCGCGTGGGCGCGTGTCGGGCAGCTGCTCCGAACTCGGGAGCACCGCATCCGGCCGCGCCTCCTGCAGCAGCTGACGGATGAGCGTCTCCTCGTGGGTGTACGAGCCCTCGCCGTAGAGCACGTAGCGCACGCGGCCGTCCGCGTCGATGAGGTAGGTCGCGGGCCACACGTCGTTGCTGAAGGCGTCCCACGTGGCGTAGTCGTTGTCGATCGCGACGGGGAAGGTGATGCCGATACGCTCAGCGCCCGCGCGCACGTTGTCGACCTCGTGCTCGAAGGCGTACTCGGGCGTGTGCACGCCGATCACGGTGAGCCCCGCCGACCCGTAATCGCGTGCCCACGCCTCCACGTGCGGGAGCTCGCGCTGGCAGTTGATGCACGAGTACGCCCAGAAGTCGAGCAGCACGACGCGGCCGCGCAGTTCCGCGAGGGTGAGGGGCTGCCCGCCTGGGGTGTTGAGCCATTCCTGGATGCCGGCGAGCTCCGGCGCCGGTCCGCAGTCGTCGCCGTCGATCACGTCCCACGCGGCCTGCAGCTGGCAGTGCAGGAGCTTGTCGTCGGCATCCGTATCTTCACCGAGCGCGCTCGAGACGTCGCGTCCCGCGGCGCCGGCGAGCGCCTCCGTGTAGTTGGGGATGTAGCGCTGGATGACGTCGGTGAGGTTGAGGGCGAGGCCCGCGGCGAGCGCGATCATGACGGCGCCGCTCACGACCCGCACGACGCGCTGCCGCCTCCGGATCGCGGCGATGCGCGTCACGAGCTGTCGCCCCGCGAGCGCGAAGAACAGCAGCGGGATCGCGCAGCCGACGGCGAAGGCGAGCGTGAGCACGATGACGCCTGGTCCGAGCTCGCCCGTCGCCCCCGCGACGGTGATCGCGGCGAGCACGGGTCCGGCGCACGGCACGAACACGGCGCCGAGGGCGAGGCCGAGGGCGAACCCGCCCCGATCGGGATCGATGTAGCGCTGCGGGATCCAGGCGAAGGGCTTCTCGATCCAGTGCCCGATCGCGGGCACGATGAGCGCGATGCCGAGCACCACGAGCACCGCGAGTCCGAGCCAGCGGATGAGGTCGGCGGGCAGGCCCAGCAGGCTCAGCAGCGCGGTGCCGAGCAGCGTGAACACCGAGAAGCTCAGGGTGAGCCCGAGCACGATGAGCACCGAGCGCGTGCGACTCGGCACGGCATCCGCGTCGGTCGGCGTGGCGATGCCGCGCGAGGCGCCGCCGAGGAACACCACGGGCAGCACGGGCAGGATGCAGGGCGAGATGCCCGTGAGCAGCCCGCCGACCAGCCCGATGAGCACGAGGGTCACGAGGGCACGCTAACCCCGCGGGGCCCAGCTCGGCAGGCTCCCGGCCGAATCGGTCGCTAGCGCCAGCCGAGCGGAGGGGCGACGTGCGTGAGGATCGACTCGATCACGTGCGCGTTGTAGTCGACGCCCAACTGGTTGGGGATCGTGAGCAGGAGCGTGTCGGCGGCGGCGATCGCCTCGTCGGCGCGCAGCTGCTCGACGAGCACGTCGGGCTCGACCGCGTAGCTGCGGCCGAAGACGGCGCGGTAGTCGTCGAGCTGCCCGAACTGGTCGTCGTCGTCGCGCTTTCCGCCGCCGAAGTAGCGGTGGTCGATCTCGTCGACCAGGGCGAAGATCGAGCGGCTCACCGACACGCGCGGGCGGCGCTCGTGGCCGGCATCCGCCCACGCGGCGTGGAACTTCTCGATCTGCTTGCGCTGCTGCACGTGGAACGGCTCGCCCGACTCATCCTCCTTGAGGGTCGAGCTCATGAGGTTCATGCCGCGCTCGGCCGCCCACACGGCGGTCGAGTCGGAGCCGGCGCCCCACCAGATCCGGTCGCGGAGGCCGGGCGACTGCGGCTCGATGCCGAGGGGACCGGGATGCGGATTCGGGAACATCGGTCGCGGGTTGGGCTCGGCGAAGCGGGCGCCGTCGATGACCTGCAGGAACACCTCGGTGTTCGCACGGGCGACGTCCGCCATCGTCTGCCCCTCGGGGGCCTCGTAGCCGAAGTAGCGCCATCCGTCGATGACCGACTCGGGTGAGCCGCGGCTCACGCCGAGCTGCAGACGGCCACCGGCGATGAGGTCGGCTGCGCCCGCATCCTCGGCCATGTAGAGCGGGTTCTCGTAGTGCACTCATTCGCCCTATGCCATGCGGAGCGCACGGCCTCGCAGAGCTTCTACTGCGTTGGCGAATCGAGTTGTCGAAGGATGCCCTCTGCCAATGCATCCACCCTCAGCTTCCCATCGACCAGCCCTCTCGGGCGGGCCAGGTCAAGCTGCATGTGCTTGTCGAAGAGGATCTGAAAGCTTGCGGTCGCGGTTGTCCGAAGACGTTGGACACCGTTCCTAACCGTTTCCCTCAGGTGGTGCAGCAGTTCCGGGGACAGAATCGACTGGTTGAAGGACACGGTGGCGAGCATCCCAGCCGCTCTTCGCAGTTCCTCGTCCGCTAGATCATTGGTGGTCCCCGGCGGGAGAAGCTCATCCCAGTCCTTCAGGAACTCGAGTGCGAGGTCGCGCAGCTTGAAGGCGCCAAATGCAATGCGTTGAAGGAGAAAGTCGGACTCGCCGGAAGTGTCGAGTGACCATCCTTCTGACGTGGCGTCTTCGAGGTCGGCGTAAGAGTCGCGGAGCTCTGAGCCAGTGATCCATGCCAAGAACCCAATGCGCTTGTTGATCTCTTCGAACGCCTCGTCGGCCACCTCGAATTTTCGGGCCTCCACGGCCGTAGCAAACTCTCGCACGGCATGGTCAAGCGCCGACGCGACGTGGGCGTATAGGGCAGCTTCATTGGATTCCAGTGGGGCCTGGCGAATGAACTGCGCATAGAGGGATAGGTCCCGCTCGAAGGACAGGAGCGCGAGGCGGTATCTAGTCGCTTTCACCTCGTCTAGACGGGCTCTTCTTTCTTCCACCTGTGCAGAGTCCAGAAGAACCGTCGCGACCCTCGAAACTGCCTCAGCGTTACCAAAGGGATCCATCCGGTAAAGAGCGATGCCCGCCTGATCCGCATACTGCACAGCTTCCCTGGAGTAGCCGCCAGTGGAGTAGAACACCGCGAGGCGGTACTCGTGGGCGGCGCCCCGCAGACGCTGAATGTCAGGTCGACCGACGGGAGTTGCGTAGAACTTGACCTGCGCCGCGGCCTCGCTGCTCTCGACGTCGATACCGCCGTCGGCACCGGATTTGGTGGTTTGGGCGTCAATAAAGCCAAGCGTCTTCATATGCTCCACGGCGGCCAGTTCGGCAGCTTGCCAGTCAAGGAGATAGTCCAATGGCTGATCCACGTCGCTCATGCGGTCACTCTATTGGGAGCAGGTGACGCCGTTCAGACCCTTACGTCGAGTCGGGACATGCACGAGTTAGTTCTCGTAGCGCATGTCGATGACGCCCGTGCCGAGTTCGATGCGACTCGTCTTCGCGCCCGCGGCGGCGAGCAGCGGGAACGGGCTCGCGAGCTGGCGTGCGTAGTGGTGCACGCGGAAGTAGGCGCCGTCGGCGCCGAGCTCCTCCGCCGCGACCGCGAGGTCGATCGACTGCAGGAGCACGTCGGATGCCGAGCGCGCCTGCGATCCGGGGGAGTTCGACCAGTGGCCGAAGGAGAGGAACCCGATCTTCTTCACGTCGGGACCAACGCGGAGGTGAGGTCGTGCCATTCCCTCCGGCTCGATCTCGGTGACGATCTCGGTGAGCAGCGGGTCAGACGCGTCCATGGATCATCGTGTCGTCGGGGGTGTCGTGCGTCACGAGGGCCTTGAGCATCCCTGCGGCGGTCGCGAGCTTGCCCTGGCGCGGCTCCCAGTACTCCGAGCTCACGGGGGTCACGCGCAGCAGGGCGAGGCCGTCGGTCTCGAGACCGTCCTCGAACCAGATGTCGAGTGACGGGGAGTACAGACGCTCCATGCGCGCGCGGTCGTGCACGACATCCGCTCGTCCCGCGATGGAGACGTAGCGGTGGCCGCTCGTGTCGAGGTAGGCGAGACCGACCTCGTGGTGGCGCTCGGTCTCGTCGACCTTCTTGCTGTCGTCGAGGGTGAAGAACCAGATGTCGCCGGCCTCGTCGACCTCGCGGGTGCTCATGGGCCGGCTCACCAGGTTGCCGCGTGCACCCCGGGTCGTGAGGGCGGCGATGTCGATCTCCTCGACGAGCTCCTTGAGGCGCGCGCGTGCCTCCTGGCCGATGACCTCGGCGGCGGTGATGTCGTCCTTGACCTGCTCGGTCTCGTTCAGTGCGTGCTCGTTCTGCGCGTGCTCGTGCTGGGCGTGGGTGTGCGTCTCGTCGGTCATGTCTTGAGCGTGCGTCGGATTCGCTGGGAGGTGGCACCCCCTTGACACCCGCGCGCCCGCCACCTACCGAGCGCCGTGTCTCTCGGCGGTCGAGGAACGCCGGGCCCCGGCACCGCCGCTCTGCCCCAGATGGCCGAGACCGCCGCTCTGCCAGGTGGGCGAGGAGCGCCGCGAAGCGACGCGTCTCGAGACCACCGCCCCGCTAACCCCCCGGCACCCGCAGCAACGCCCCCGGCTGCGCCACGGTCGCCGCCGCGATGCGCATCGTGCGGCGCAGGGCGGCGAACCAGTCGATGTCGCGGATGGGTGTGGTGGCGATCTCGGCGAGCACGGCCGCGAAGACGGAGTCGCCGGCGCCCATGGTGTCGACCACGGCATCCGCTTCGACGACGCTCGGGTGGCGCCACCGGGCGTCGCCGATGCGGATGCTCGCGCCGGCCTTGCCCTCGGTCGCGAGTACGTAGGGGTAGCGCGCGAGGAGACGGGGTGCGACGTCGGCGACCGGTTCGCCCCAGAGGAGTTGGGTGTCGTCGTCGCCGAGCTTGATGAGCTGGGCGGTTCCGCCGAAGCCGAGGAGCGCGTCGCGGAAGGCGTCGGCGTCGTGGAGCATGCCGCTGCGCGGGTTCGGGTCGACGGCGACGTGCGGGCGGTCCGCGACGGCCTCGGTGAGCAGGGTGACCTGGTCGGCGTCGTCGAAGGGGTAGCCGCTCACGGCGACGAGGTCGGCATCCGCGAGCGCGGCGCGCTGGGCGTCGTCGAAGCCGATCGTGCGGTGCACCATCGAGTGGCTGAACGTGTAGTGCGGCTCGCCGTGGACGCGTTCCGAGCGGGCGATGCCGGTGCCGTGCGGGGTGATCGTCGGGAGCAGCCCGACGCCATGGTCGGCGAGGTGCCCGCGGATGAGGGCGCCGTCGACGTCGTCGCCGATCATGGTGATGAGGGTGGACGGCACGCCGAGCACGCTGAGTCCGACGGCGACGTTGAGGGCGGACCCGCCCACGATGTGCGTCGTGGTGCCGTCGTCGGCGACGAGCTCGTCGATGAGGGCGTCGCCGATCACGACAACCTGGCGCACGGCTCCAGGCTAGGCGCTGGGTGCGCGCACCTCGTACACCGCGCGCACGAACTGCCCGAACTGCGTCGCCTCGACGAGGTGCAGGCGGTCGGACTCGAGGCGCCGCGGGAAGAGCGGTGCACCCGCTCCGAGGGTGACGGGGGCGATGCTCACGGCGAGCTCGTCGAGGGCGCCCGCGTCGAGGAACTGGCCGGCGAGGTCGCCGCCGCCGATGACCCACACGTCGCCGTCGCCCGCGGTCTCGCGGATGGTGGGGAGCGCATCCGCTACGGCGCCGCGGAGGAAGCGGATGTCGGCGCCGCCTGGGGTGGGGAGTTCGCGGCTCGTGAAGACGTAGACGGCCTTGGTGCCGAAGAACTCGGTCCACTTCTCGGGGTGGGCGATGAGGTCCATCTCGCGCAGCATCCACTCGTAGGTGGTGGAGCCCATGACGTCGACGGCGGAGTCGGGGGTGGCGATGTCGCGTTCGGCGTCGTCGGAGCCGGGGACGGCGAAGAGCCAGGCGAGCGAGTTCTGCTCGTCGGCGATGTAGCCGTCGATCGTGGTGGCGGTGTCGAAGCGGATGCGTCCCATGGGGCAGGAGCGTACGGGTCGCCGCCGACAGCACCTGGGGGCGCGAGGGTGCGGGCGCGGCAGGGCGCGGGCGCGGCAGGGCGCGGGCGCGGC
>JAEYVF010000091.1 GCA_023432005.1 Actinomycetes bacterium | reverse complement strand
AGATTAGTGATGGCTCCGCTCCGGTGCGGCCCCAAATGCGCTCCCTTGCCTCATTGCGATAACGAACGTCGACAATGCGCAGCACACGGAGTTGGCGATCATGACCGACCATCACCTTCAGGATTTCGAGAACCCGCATGGCCGGCGTCGCCGGCGGCTTCACTTTCGGTACCATCGGTTCACTGGCTTTAATGACCTGTTCTTCACTGCGGTGCCCATGGCGGCGCACTAATGAGCCGGCGGTAGCTGCTGGGGCTATTGCTGGATATCGAAGCCATTCGCGCTTGATAAAATGCGAAATATCAATCGCTTAGTGCGCAACTGTGGCGGAGGGGACGGGCCTGACGTCCAACCTTCTCTAGGAGGAATGATAAGGATCGAGAAGCGGAAACGCGGGATCTCTGAGCGGGTGCGATCTGCGCTGCGTCCCTAACGGCGCCTGGGCGCGCTTCCAGATGGTCTGTCTCCTCCACCCGCGAAGTTGTCGAGTTCTCTGAGGAGCTTCTCCGCCCGGCTGCGCTCTGCCGCGCTCCCACTCGCTAGGAAACCTTCCAAAATGGTCACGAGTTTTCGTTGAAGAGGCGGGTTCTCGCGGGCAAACTCGAACAGGGATGTCATGCTTGAAGTCGTGACAATGCGGCTTTTGTCCCTGAGATACTCCAACAAAACCCCAATCGCGACTTCCCGCTGGGAGGCATCGAGGCCGATGCGCGGCAGCATCTGGGCCATGTGCCAGCGCAGTTCCTGCTGGGTACTCGTGAGCGCCAACTGGAGAAGCTGTGAGCGGTGGAGAACGAACCAATCAGGTCTGCTGATCGAAATCTTTTCTGCAGCATCCGCGCAGCGCATCCGGAGCACCTCGTCTTCGCTCCCCATGCCATCTACCAGGACCGAGAGTTGCTCTGGATGGTCGAGCACGAATGGTACAACGGCACCGACTCGGCCAATGGATCTCCTGTCGCCGCCCGCAAGAGCCGATAGGATGTCCACGTTACCGCCGCCCGCGATAGGAGTAGCGGCTGTTGCTGTACCTCATCACTAATGCGAAAGCAGGATCGGCAGACGGGTGTCCGCAAAGACGCCCTGCGTTGCGCCGCCGAGTACAAAGTCGCGAACGCGCGAGTGGCCGAAGCCGCCCATCACCAACAGTCCTGAGCCCGATTCAAGCGCCGCATCCTGGAGTGCCTCTGCAATTTTTCGGCCGCCGAGAGCCACGTTTTGGGCTCGTGCACTATGGCCGCGCAGTTTCAGCGAAGATGCTAAATCTTCAGCAATGTCGCGTCGTTCTAGTGCCTTCTCACCTTGAACGGTAAGGATCGTGAGCTGCGTATCCTCAGCCAGAAACGGCATGGCATCGGCGAGCGCACGGGCAGCGACTCGACTTCCGTCCCAAGCCACTGCCACGTGCTTGAGCGGCTCCGATTTGACAGAGGAAGGGACCAGAATAGCTGGACGACCTGCACCGAAGATGACGGATTGTGCGTGGTCGCGCGCCGTGGCGCTGCCTTTGGGAAGCGGGAGCAGCGTGAGATCATAGTACCGCGCCTCGACCGCTGCCGCGTCGCCCTCGGCACCAGCGTGTACTTTCCGCGTTGAGCAATGCGATTTAACGCGTGAGCCTGCCCGGTCAACCACCAGTTTATGCAGGCGCCCACAATGGTTCCGGCTGTTTTCTTCCGCAGTCCGGACCATCTCCGGAATGTTGATTAATAGTCCGCCAATCGGTGTTGAAACGCTCGGTATGTCTGCCGAAAAGGGTCGTCGCGTGAACGTCACACCCAAGCGCCTCCGCCACTTCAATGGCCGCTTCGATAGCGTCATCGGAAACGGGTTCGGGGTAGGTGATCAGCGGCAGATAGGCAAACCGAGCCAGTGGCATGTTCATTCCTTCCTAATTTTCTTGACGATAAGCTTTGCGTGCGTCGCCTGTATTAGACATCAGGAAGCACGTCTTCACTGCCACCTGCAGGTGCTGGCGGAATGACGAGAACGTCTACCGATGATTCAGCCAGAACCTTTTCAGTGACGCTTCCTAGCAGGAATCTTTCAACACCGCCCTTGCTCTGGGAGGCTACAACTATGAGGTCCGCGCCGCTCTCGTCTGCTGCGGTCAGAATTTCCTGCGCAGTCGTCGTATCCTCGTGCCTCACGGCCAATTCGGGACGGTTCAAGCTGAGTGATTGGGCAAAGCTAGAGAGACCGCGCAACGCATTCTTGCGCTCGTCATAAAGAATGTCGTTCCGCGCGCCTGCGCTTAAGGTGTGGCCCATCGTAAGGCGGAGCGCAGGCGCCAGAAACACGTGAAGAAGCGTGGTCTGCGCGCCAGCGCCCAGACCAAGTCGAGTAGATTTTTCTGCCGCATCCCGCGAGCCATGCGAGAGATCTGTGGCTACAAGTACGTGTCGGTAGGCGCCGACGGGCGGTCCGCTCACCATCAGTACGGGCACCTTAACCTGCCGTATCGTGCGTTCTGCAGTCGTGCCGACAAAAGCGTCTCTGATCAGTTGCCGCCGATGCTGACCCAGGATGAGCAGATCGTATGCCGAGTTCTCCGAAGCCTTGGCCAAGCCGGCGGCCGGAGCAGCCATCATGATCTGCGCTCTGCTCGTGATGCCGTCCACAGTCGCCAGGGTGTGCGCCTGCTCATTCAGAAGCTGCTCTGCGCTATCGCGTTCCCCGTCAACGATGCGTCGAGGACGATCATCGTCGATCACATGCAGAAGCGTCAGCCGAGCGCCGGTCACTTTCGCGATGAGTATTGCGCGTCGTAGCGCACGATCCGAACGTTCGGAGAAATCGGTAGCGAACAGGATCTCCTTCACATTGCTCTCCACTAGCGGGCCATGCCCGTCAGCTCGCGACCAAGGCCGAGCGAGATATCCTCGGCGGAGTCATAGAGTAGTTGGAGCGCGTAATGGGGGTTGTGAACGTGGATTCCAGCGTCCGCTCCCACGAATTTCCAATTGTAGGCCGCCTTCAACAACCGTGGCGTCCAGCTTGCGTACGGAACCGGAGCACCCTCGCGTTGGTCCGGCAAGCCGTCGCCATTGTGGTCAGCAAAAAAGTAGGGATGGCGATTTCCATCGTAAACCAGCGCTGTTCCGGCCACCTCTCGCGCGTAATCGACAAGCAAAGCGAACAGCCGCTCCCGGTTGTTAGCTATGTCGGCAAAGATGCCCTGCTCGAGATTGCCGTTGCCGTCGAAACTTTGGCGGGAAATACGGATTGCACGTGAATCGCCCGATTCATGGCAGGTGGTGCACGTCTCCTCCGCCACGGTCAGGTTATGCGGTTCATGGCACCCCACGCAGGTGGAAACCGGGCGCGCATGGAAAAACCGCTGCTGGTAATCCTTTCCCGGATATTGGTACCCCAACGCGCCGGAGCCCCCCAGCAGGCTCGCTGCGGCTATCGCGTAGTGAGGATTGACGAAAGACAATTCTGGGTTGACCTGGTCTTCAGAGCTGTCGGCCACTGCACGTTCGATTGTCGCGCTCGACGCCCGGCCCTGGTGGCATGTCATGCATGCCGCTTCAGCACCGACGACCGGATGCTGAGTGCCGGATGGGAGCCGGATCTCTGTCACGCTCGGAAGACCCGGATGGTGGCAGGTGTCGCAGTCCACCACCCCGCCAACGGGTATGGGACTCTGCGGAAGTCCAGGCGTGCTGCCATCGAACCCGTACAATGAGCGAAACCCCGCTCCAGAGTGACAGGTGGAGCAAACTGGCGGGATTTCGCCAGCATCGTTCCAGTGCGCAAAGGACTCGGAATGGATATTTGCGTGCCCGGATCGCGCCCATTGCGTGATCTCTTCAATATTAGGAGTGCGCTCCGGCGATTGTCCGATTGCCGACGCAACCACGAATATGGCGGGGATACTGCTCAAAAGCAGAATTGATCTGAGTTGCATGAGCGGCTTCCTCGCGTGGGTGGAAGGATAAAAAGTTCTCTGGTAGTCCTTGTAATGTCAAGCGGAAGGCATCGCCGATTCAATCAAACCACGGGGGGATCCGCCATACTAGGTCTGACGCAACGCGGCCTCTCCGTGCGTGCGGGTTCGCCGCCCCTCCCGAGAGGGATGCCAGAAACAGTCCGCACATCCGAAGCCGGGGTGAGCCTGCCCCCTTGGTTGGAGTTCAGGGTGGAGCCCTTGGTCGAGGTCGGCAGCCTTGTTGCGCAAGGCGCGCCAGTCCTGAGGGATCGTCGACGTTCCGAGTGCATCATCACAGCACCCATTGCGGGACGGGTTGCAGAACTTGAAACTGGTGCGGGGCGCCGCCTGACGAGCCTCATCGTTCAGGGGGAAGGTCCGGGCGACCGGCACCAGTATGATACCCGCTTGGCACTCGGCGAGCTTGAAGGCGGAAGCGGAACAGTGGCGCTGCGTCACCTGCTTCAGAGTTCCGGCCTCTGGATGCGACTGCGGGCACGACCTTTCGGTAAGGTGCCCGATGCATCGACGGCTCCTGCCGCGATTGTTGTCATGGCGGTTGATACCCGTCCGCTGGCGCCGGACCCGCGCTACGCGATCGAAGAGGAGAATATCGCACGGCTCAATCTCGGATTGCGCGCGCTCTCACGCCTTTGCGAAGGGCCACTATTCTTTTGCCAGGACCGAGGACCGGACATCCCTGACCCGCACGATGGATTGAAGATAGTTCGGACGGGCGAACTGCATCCCGAGGGTCTTGCGGGCCTCCAGATCCACCGGCTGTTCCCCGCGCGTCTCGGCCGACAGGTCTGGGACATCTTCGTCGAAGATGTCGTTGCCATCGGCCATCTGCTGTCCGAGGGCCTGCTGCCCGAAACGAAAGTGGTAACCGTTGCCGGGCCAGGACTGCGCGAGGCGAGGCTCGTCCGCTGCCCTCCCGGAGCCGATCTGCGCGAGCTCTGCTACGCCTTCATGTCACCTGGTCCGCGCATTATCCTGTCCGGCTCGGTCCTCGATGGGCGCGAGTCGCGGTGGCTCGGTTTTCACGATCGGCAGGTTACGGTGCTCGAGCGTCGCGAGCCGACACCCCGACACTGGCTTGAAGCCGCCCTGCGCCGCGCATCTCGCCCCGAACCGGTCATTGCTACGGCGGCCGTCGAGCAGGCTTTGGGGGGCGCTATGCCAGGAATGGCCCTTTTGCGGGCGCTTTCCATTGGGGACGACGAGGCCGCAGTGGACCTTGATGTCCTTTCGCTGGTCGAAGAAGACTTGGCGCTGGTTGACTACGTTACCGCGGCCTCGCCGCGCTTTTCGGATCTGCTGCGCGCTGCTCTAAACCGCATCGAGGCGAACGCATGATCCGTGGTATTTGGACTCGTGAGACCGTGGCCATGGTTTTGCTGGCGGCATTGCTACCGGTTGCGGTGTCGTGGATCTGGGACGAAGGGGTCTTGGGCACCGGTCGCCTCGTGTTCGTCCTTGTCCTGGCCGGGCTATGGCAGGCGCTGTTTACGTTTTTCCGCGCTCAGCCGCCGAGCGCGGCCGGAGCAGTATCCGCATTTGCGATCGCCGTTCTAGCGCCCGAGGTTGGTCCACTTCAGTTGGCCATCGGCGTCAGCTTCGGCTTCGTTTTCGGCGAACTGGCCTTTGGCGGTTGGGGGCGGAGCGTCCTGAGCCCGGCGGTGGTTACCGTCATGTTCCTCGGCTTCGGCTTTCCTGTCGCCGATTGGCCTCACCTTCCGGTTCAGATCGGCTGGGCCGCCATCCCGGCAGCGGCAATACTGCTTTTCTTTGGCGTGCTGCCGTGGCGCGTCCTGGTTGGCGCACTTGTGGTGCTCATCGCTGCGGGTGGGTTCAACTTGGACCTGCTGACTAGTGCCGTCGCATTCGTTCTGGTTCTCCTCGTCTGCGATCCAGCGATCAGTGCATCGACGCCGCTTGGGCGTTGGCTCTATGGAGCGTTCTTTGGCGCTTTGACCGCGCTCTTTGCCGCATTTTGGGAGACGGCTCCCGTGCAGATTGCTGTTTCGGCAGCACTCCTGGTTTCGCTCGCAGCACCTCTACTGGATGAGATAGCCATCGCCGTCTGGCAGGCTGTTCGGAGATATCGTCATGGCTGAGCTCAACCCGATCAAGCTGTGGCGAGGGATCCTGTCGCTGCCCAATGAAAGCCGAACCAAGACCATCGCCGTTGCCTTCGTCGTTTCAGTCGTGTGCGCGCTGCTGGTCACGGCTGCTACGGTCGTGCTGCGTCCGATCCAGGCGCAGAACCGTGCCTTGGAGCAGCAGACCCGGCTTGAAGCCCTGCTCGCAGAAATTCCCGGGCTTTCCGCGATACTGGCTGCCTCTGATGAGATGACGCTGTCGACGGTGGTGGTGGATCTCCGGCGTGCCGAGGCTGCACAGGATGTGACACCCGAGACTTTGCCAGGGGCATTGGCGGATTCGTCGAACTGGACGGAGTTGTCGCCGCAGGAAGACATCGCCAATCTCGGCAGCCGAGCCGACTTGAAGCAGATCTACCTGCTTCGAGGGCTCGAGGAACAGGTCGAACTCGTGATCCTGCCGATCAGTGGAACGGGTTATGGGGGGGCGATCGAGGCGATGATCGCGATCGAGGGCGACATGAACACGGTCGCCGGCCTGGCCGTGATGTCGCACAACGAGACCCCGGGGCTTGGAGCGCGGATAGATGAGGCCGCCTGGCGGCAGCAGTTTGCAGGCAAGCGCATCGAGGACGAAAACGGCATGCTTCAGTTGTCCGTCGCGCGCGGTGCTGCAACGACCGAATACGAGGTCGATGCGATCACGGGTGCAACACGGACCAGCACGGCCATGACGCAGATGCTTGCGTTCTGGCTGGGGCCAAACGGGTACGGTCCACTTCTCGATGCGGTCGGACGGGGAGAGTTCTGATGCGGCTCTGGGGAACTCTTACCGATCCGATTCTTCGGCAGAACCCGGTCACCCTTCAGATACTCGGTATCTGCTCTGCGCTCGCGGTGACGACCACACTCGCGGCTGCCATCACCATGTCGGCGGCACTGACGGTGGTCGTGGTTGCCGCGGCAGGGATCATCAGCCTCATCCGGCGGCATCTGCCGTCCTCAATCCGCCTGATCGTCCAGATCATCATTGTTGCATCGCTCGTCATCGTTGTGGATCAGTTCCTTCAGGCCTTTTTCTACGAGATGAGTCAGCGGCTTTCCGTCTTCGTCAGCCTCATTGCTACCAATTGCGTCGTTCTAGGTCGGACCGAGTCCTTCGCAATTCATAATCCGCCAGTTCCCGCCATGACCGACGCGCTCGGCAATGGCCTCGGCTACTCGCTCGTCCTGGTGATCATCGGCAGCATACGTGAGCTGTTCGGGCAGGGTACGCTCCTGGGTAACGAGATGTTTCGCACCATCGAACAGGGCGGCTGGTTTGAGCCGCTGAGCCTCATGTTGCTGGCACCGAGTGCGTTCTTCCTGCTTGGCGGGCTGGTCTGGGCGATCCGTAGCTGGCGGGCGGAACAGGTGGAGATCCCTGAGCATCCGCTCGCTCCCGCCGAGGAGCCACGGGGATGAGCGATCTCTGGGCACTCTTCATACGCTCGGCGTTCATCGAGAACATGCCTCTGACACTGTTTCTGGGGCTGTGCACCTTTCTGGCGCTGTCGCGCAGACCAGGAACGGCGGTTGGACTCGGCATAGCGGTGATCGCGGTGATGGGCGTCACCGTGCCGCTCAATCACCTGCTTTATACTTATTTGCTCGCCCCTGGCGCTTGGGCATGGGCTGGTATGCCAGACCTCGACCTCAGCTATTTGCGCCTTCTCACCTTTATCGGGGTGGTTTCGGCGGCGGTGCAGCTGGTCGAAATGGTCCTCGACCGGTCCTTCCCGGCGCTTTTTGCCACTTTCGGTGTCTTCCTCTCTCTGCTCGCGGTTCATTGCGCGATTCTCGGTGGCAGCCTGTTCATGGCCGACCGGAGCTACGACCTCGCCGAGAGCACGGTCTTCGGACTTGGGGCCGGCACCGGCTTTGCTGTGGCTGTTATCATGCTGTCTGCCATCAGGCGACGTTTGGCCTACGCAGATATGCCGGCAGGCCTTCAGGGATTGGGGATTGCCTTCATCCTCACAGGCATGATGTCCCTTGGCTTTGCCACTTTTGCCCAGGTGGCGGTGCCATGATCGAGGTCGCGCTGGGCAGCACGCTGATCGTTCTCCTCATACTGGGTCTTGCTCTCGGTCTTCTTGCGGCACGGTCGCGGCTGGTGCCTGATGTCGCTCTAGGGGTGACAGTGAATGAGGGGCGGACGATTGGCGCAAAGCGCGGCGCGAAGCTCCTCGAGGTCCTGCACGGCGCCGATATTCCCATACCCGCAGCCTGCGGCGGCAGCGGAACCTGTGGGCAATGCCGTGTCACCGTCACTGGTGACGGCGCAGGCGAGCTGAGGTCGACCGAACGCGGTCTGCTGTCAGCGAAGGAGCGTCGTGAAAATGTGCGGCTGGCGTGCCAAATCAACCTGCGCGGCCCGGTAGACGTTTCCGTGGCGCCTGAGATCATGTCGGCAGAAGGTTTTACATGCCGTGTCCTCAGCAACCGCATGCTCGCTCCGTTGATCCGCGAACTCGTTCTGGAGATTCCTGACGGGCGCGACCTGACCTTTCGAGCGGGCGGTTTCATGCTGCTTACCGCGCCGCCCTATGAACGCGATTTTTCGCATCTCGAGATCGATGCGGAGCACGAGCTGACCTGGCGGATTTCGGGCTGGTCGGGGTTGAGATCAGGTACCACCGAGCGCACGTCACGCGCTTACTCGTTCGCGGGTCGACCGGAGGATCGTGGCCGCCTGGTTCACAATATCCGCCTAGCAGTTCCGCCTGCAGGGCGTGAAGCGGATATCCCGCCTGGCATCGTCTCATCGTACCTCTTCGGCCTGAAACCAGGCGACAGCGTTGACGTGTCCGGCCCGTATGGGGAATTCCACGTCCAGCCAACCCAGCGCGAGATGGTCTTCGTCGGCGGCGGTGTCGGTATGGCCCCGCTTCGCGCCATGATCCATGAGCAACTTGCCCGCGGCACAAGCCGCAAGATGTCGTACTTCTACGGTGCCCGGTCTCTCGCCGATCTTTTCTATGTTGAGGAGTTCGAGGCACTGGCTGCGCAGCACGAGAACTTCGACTGGACCGTCGCGCTTTCAGACCCCGCGCCCGGTGACCGCTGGCGCGGCGCCACCGGCTTTATTCACGAGGTCCTGCGACAAGCGATGCGGGGCCATGCGGCACCCGAAGACTGCGAATACTATCTCTGCGGGCCACCGGTGATGATCTCTGCGGTGCTTTCCACGCTCGATGATCTGGGTGTGGAGCCGCATTCCATCTTCAACGACGATTTCGGGAGCTGAGGACATGAACGAGATCCATCTCACCCGGCGTCGGGTCCTCGCGACGGGCCTTGCAGCGGCATCGGCGCTTGCCTGTCCGGCGCTCGCCCGTTCCGCACCTCCCACCCTGGCGATCGGCGGACCGGCCTTCGGCACCTCCTGGAATGCCACGTTGAGCAGCGCCACAGCCAACGCGGAATCGCTTCAGAGCGCATTGCTGGGAACGCTGACCCGCATCGACCGATTGATGTCGCCATGGCGCCGCGACAGCGCCATCACGGCATTCAACGAGAGGCGAAGCCAGGAATGGCAGCCGATCGACAGGGAAATCGCTGCGGTCGTTCGGGGGGCATTGTCGGTTCGGCGTGCCAGCGAGAAGGCCTTCGACATCGCGGTCGGACCGCAGGTAGGACGCTGGGGCTTCGGTCCAATGGCGGCAGCAGAGGTTCCCCCAGACGCTGAGATTCGGATTTCAGATGCTGCCCTTTGCAAGTCCCACCCCGAACTAACCGTCGACCTTTGTGGCATTGCCAAGGGATATGCGCTTGACCAGATGGTGAGCGTGCTGCGCGAGCACGGTGAGGAGGATTTTGTCGTCGACCTCGGTGGTGAAGTCGCTGCGGTTGGATATCATCCGAGCGGCCGTTCATGGCAGATTGCGGTGGAGGATCCCCGCCACGGCCATTTCGGTTCGGCCGAGATCATTGCCCTCGACGAGCGGGCGATCGCCACATCCGGCGACAAGGTCCACGGTTATACTTTTGGCGGAAGGCGCTACAGCCATATCATCGATCCGACCACGGACGAACCTGTAGAGGGGGCCGCTGCATCGGTCTCCGTCATCGCCGACAACGCCATGCTGGCCGACGGATGGGCAACTGCGCTTGTGTCCGCCGGCGTCAAAGGCCCTGCACTGGCCCAGCGGAACAGGCTGGACGCGCTTTTCCTTTTCGACGAGGAGGCGAGTCTGCGACGTGTGGCGGTCGGCCGCTTCGACGAGTACTTGGCCTGAGGAGGAACGCACATGGAGCTTGTCATTGCGCCGCTGATCGTCATTCTGGCAACAGGCGGACTTGCGCTGGGACTGATGGTTCGCGGCCGGGTTCTTCAGACGTCCTGCGGGGGGTTGGCCTGTTTGCCTGACGATGTCCGTTGTGCGGGCTGCCCTAAGCGACGTCAGCAGGTGCAGAGCGATGACTGACGTTATCGCCAGCGTTATGCGAACAGATTATCTCACGCTCGACACAGAGATGCCGATCCGTCAGGCCGCTGGCCTGCTGCACGCCAACGGCCAGGAAGCAGCACCGGTCGTGGACCCCTCAGGAGCACTCGTGGGGATTTTGACGCAGAAGGACTGCTTCCGCCCCGCCATGATGGCGAGCTACTACCGGCAGTGGCGGGGCACCGTGGGCGAGCAGATGAGCCATCCGGTCAAGACGATCGAGGCCGAAGCGAACATCGTTGCCGCCGCCGAGATGTTCCTGTCAGAGCCGCACCGGGCCTTCCTTGTGCTTCGATCGGGACAGATCGTGGGGATATTGCGCCGCGAAGACGTTCTCGGCCGCTTGCTCGAACTGGGTTAGCAGGAGTCTGGCCAGATGCCGATCGGGGCTTGGTCGGATCGATGTTCAGATCTGGCCGGTTGCGTCATGCCCCGCTCGTGGCAAGCTGCGCCACCAGGTAGAGCCCGTAGGCGGCGAGGAAGGCACCCCCCTCGCGCCGGCTCAAGCGCCAGCCGGTCGCTGCAAAGACAACGAGCAGCACAGCCGTGCCGGCCATAACCCAGACATCGAAGCGAAGGAACTCCGCGCTGACAGTCACCGGTGAGATCAGCGCACACCCGCCAAGAATCCCGAGCGCGTTGAAGATGTTGCTGCCCACGACATTGCCAAAGGCAACATCCCCCTTGCCGCGGATCGCGGCCATAACCGAAGTTGCGAACTCCGGCATCGACGTACCGACCGCCACAAGTGTCAGGCCAACCACTGCCTCGGACAGTCCGAGGCGTGGCGCGAGTTCAATAGCCGCTCCGATCAGGAGGTCCGCCCCGAACACCACTCCACCGATACCGCCGACAGCGAGCACGAGCGCGAGCCAGACCGACATCTGCCCCGCATAAGCCTCGGCTTGGGCGCCATGCATTTCAGCGCTCGCGTCGGGCACCGTGCTCTCGGTTACGTACGTGTATCCGAGGTAACCGGCCAGCAGCATCAGCAGCAGCACGCCTTCCCAAAAGCCGACCTCGCCGCTCAGGGCGACCACGAGCAACAACAGGCTGGCTCCTATCAAGGCAACACCATCGCGACGGAACGCCTCTTTTCTTGTCGCAATCGGCAGGATCAGTGCGGAACACCCCAGGATCAGCAGGACGTTCGCGATGTTGCTGCCGATGACGTTGCCGACAGCGATTTCAGGTGCTCCGCGCAGCACGGCCTGAATACTTGAGACAAGCTCGGGCATCGAGGTTCCGAAGCCGACGAGGGTCAGGCCGATCATCAGTTGGGAGACACCGAGGCGCGTCGCTAAACTGACGCTGCCCTTGACCAGGGCTTCCCCACCACCGAGCAGCAGTCCAAGACCGATGATAAGTTCTATCCAAGTCAATCCTGCAAATTCCTGAATTAGGAACAGAGCCGTCCGTAGGGACGTCAGCCTGCTGTCCGGGTTACCTTCCTCCGATACGCCCGGCTCGCATCTGGCGGGGCCCGTTCGGAGGAGGCCAACCTGGACATCCGCATGGGCGGCGCTGCCTTGCCTCGCCGAATAGGATCTCGGAGCAGCCGCAATCCATTGAGAACCACCAGCACCGTTCCGCCTTCATGCCCGACCACTGCAAGCGGGAGTGGGAGTTCGAAGAACAGCCCGCCGGTCACCAGCACTGCCATGGCGCATATCGCGAACATAAGATTTTGACGGATGATGAGGGCTGTCCGGCGCGCCAGTCGACGGGCTTCTGCCAGTCGCCCCATGTCTTCAGATAAAAGGGCGACATCGGCTGCTTGCAGCGCCACATCCGAACCCGCTGCACCCATGGCGATACCCACGTCGGCGCGTGCCAGCGCAGCTGCGTCGTTGACGCCGTCGCCGACGTAGGCAACCTTGCCCGTTGCTGCCAGCTCACCCACCATGGTGACCTTGTCTTCAGGAAGCATGTCGGCATGGATCTGTGCGGGCTGTAGCCCGAGCTCTTCGCCTATCCGCAGCGCAACGGGACGGCGGTCGCCGGTCATCATGACGATCCTGCCGATCCCTGCTTCCGTTAGCGCAGCAAGCGTGGCCCGGGAGGTCGCGCGCACCTGATCGGCGATGGTCACTGCCCCCAGCACCTGCCCGTCCCGCCCGGCATAGATGATCGATTGACTGTCCTCGGCCATGACCTTCAGAGCCGGGTGATCGATGGACGCGCCCATGAACGCAGCGATGCGGGGGTTGCCTGCCCACAACACCGTTTTTCCGTCGTTGCCGACAATACCCTCGCTCGGTCTGTTGACCACATCCAGCACCTTGGCAGGTTGCAGGCCGCGGCTGACCGCCTCCCGCCGTATCGCGGCGGCGCTGGGGTGTTCTGACTGGGCCTCCAGCCCGGCGAGCAGCCTCAGGAAATCATTCTCGTCGCCATCGAGGGCCACGACATTGGTTACGGCCGCCTTGCCGGTTGTCAGTGTGCCTGTCTTGTCGAAGGCGAAGGTGTCGACTGCTGCAAGTGCTTCCAGTGCTTCACCACCCTTGAACAGCACGCCTCCGCGAGCAGCAGCAGACAGCGACGACAGAATGGCGGCCGGCACAGAAATAACGATCGCACAGGGACTGGCAGCAACCAGCAGGGTCGCCGACCGATACAGCGCCTCCTCCCAGGTGCTTCCGAGAAAGTAAAAAGCTCCGAAGGCGAGGACGGCGCCGACCATCACCGCAAACGTGTAACGCTGCCCGAACCACGCACTGAATTGCTCGGAGGGCGCCTTGGCCGATTGAGCCTGGGTCACCAAAGCAATCATCTTGGCAACGGTGCTTTCCTGCACCGTCTTCGTCACTTTCGCTTCAAGCACACCGTCGATGTTGACCGTCGCCTCAAATATTTGAGCCCCTGGTTCCTTGGTTACCGGCAAGGACTCGCCAGTGATGTTCGCCTCGTCGAGTGCGCCCCGGCCGTTGACGATGGTCCCATCGGCGGGGACACGGGCCCCTGGTCGCAATACGACGGTATCTCCCACAGACAGTTCAGCGGCAGGAACCTCCGTGACTGAGCCGTCCGGCCCCCTCCGCAGTGCAGTCTCGGGCCGGAGAGCCATCAGGGCTTCTATGGCGCGGCGGGCGCGCCCCATCGCCCGCTCCTCCAATGTGGTAGAGACACTGAACAGCGTCAAAAGGATCGCGCCCTCAAACGGTGCTCCAACGGCTGCAGCCGCAACCGCAGCGACGACCATCAGCAGGTCGATGTCCAGGATGTGCTCGTCCCACAGGGTAGAAAGTGCTCTCCAGGCGGCCGGCAAGCCGCCCGCGAGATACACAATCGTAAGGCCAGTGAGCGACGAGACATCGGCTGCGCCACCTCGGAGAGGCCATACCCCAAGAATGGCCAGCAGCATTCCGAGGACGGTCGAAACGGTCAGGAGAAAGGAGAGATTCTTTTGGAGTAGGCCTATTAAGTGATTTTGTCGTTCCCGTTGCAGCTTTCCTTGCTCCATTCTTCGTTCGGACATGGTCCTGCGCCCTTGGCGGGGTCACCGCGTTGATAGCACGGAAAGCTGTTGCGGCAGAGCAGTACTGGCCAATTCAGCATTGTGCCTATCGTCCCAGCACTGACTTTATGGTGTGACCGCCACCATAGATCGCGAGCCAGAGGCCGGCGAAGCCTAGCAGGTGCTCCCATGGGATCGGCACGATTGATGTGCCGGCGGTTGCGTTCGCAGCCGGCAAGATCACGCCGTTCCATGACCAGAGGAACAGCAACATCCACGACATGGCCGGGCGCCAGCCCCAGGAGAAGACGCTGCCACGCTGGTCCTCGCGGTCCAGCATGTGGTCGCGCTGCGACGTCGCCATGGTGAGGTAGGCAACCCACTCGGCACTGCGCTCGCGCTCGATCGCCTGCACCTTGGTGGCGGCTTTGGGATCAGCCTCGATCGCAGCTTTCACTGCTTCCGGTGTGGGCTGAGCACCGAAGGCGTGGGCGAGCGCCTCAACCACCTGTGCGGAAGCCTCTCCAG
>JAEYVF010000050.1 GCA_023432005.1 Actinomycetes bacterium | reverse complement strand
ATTCCGGGCGGCGCAGGCGGCGACGGGGGCACGGGGGGCAGCGGCGGCGCAGGCGGCTCCGGCGGCAGCTTCCTCTTCCTCTTCGACGGGACCGCGTGGATCACCGTGCTCGTGGCCGGCGGCGCGGGCCAGGGTGTGGCGGTCGGCGACGGAGTCGACCCGGGCGCCGCGTTCGCGGCCTTCGACCCGACCGCCGTCCCGAGCACCGACGGGACCACGATCACGGCGCCGGTGCCGCCGTCGGCAGGCGGCGCCCCGGGGGCGGGCGGCGCGGACGGGGTCGCCCCCGGGGCCCCGGGGGGTGACGGGTTCATCGGCAACCAGGGCGAGCCGGGGCGCGGCAGCGGGTATCTCGCCGCCGCCGTCGCGGGAGGAGGCGCGGCGAGCTTCGCCGACCCCGCTCGCACGAGCGGCGTCACCGTGATCGCACGGGAGCCGCTCGGGAGCGGTGGGACGATCGTGCTCGAGTACGCGCCGCGCACCCTTGCGGCCTCAGGCGCCGGGACCGGCGGGCTGCTCGCGGCATCCGCCCTGCTCCTCGCGGGCGGAGCGGGCGCTGTCGTCTTGGCGCGATCTCGACGCCGGGTGGCGGGTCAGCCGGCGCGAGCCGGGTCCGCATCCGGCACGCTGGGGTGATGACCCTCCGCCGCGTCGTCGTCCTGCACGGCTACACCGCCCACCCCGGCAAGCACTGGTTCGGCTGGCTGCGCGAGCAGCTCGCGCCGGCGGGGGTCGTGACCGAGATCCCCGCCCTGCCCGACACCGACCACCCCGACGCGACCGCGTGGACGGATGCCGCTGCCGCCGCGATCGGCCGCCTCGACCGCGAGACGGCCGTCGTCGGCCACAGCCTCGGCACGATCACCGCCATCCGCGCGCTCGGCCGCCTTCTCGCCGAGCAGCCGGATGCGCGGCTCGGTGCGCTCGCGCTCGTCGCACCGTTCGTCGACCCGGTTCCCATCTACCCCGAGCTCGATCCGTTCACGGTGGGCGTGCCCGAGCTGCCGCCTCTCGCGGCGCGCATCGACCGACGGCTCGTCATCCGCTCCGACGCGGATCCCGAGGTGCCGATCGAGCTCGCACGGCCCGTCGTCGCGGGTCTCGCCGCCGAGGAGGTCGTCGTGCCGGGTGCAGCGCACTTCTGCGAGTCGGAGGGCGTGACGACGCTGCCCGAGCTCGCCGAGCGCCTCCGCTAACCGTCCCGCCCGGTGCCGCCGCCCGCGCGGCCCGCGTGCCTGGCGATGAGTGCGTCGAGCGCGACGAGCGTCTCGTCCGCCCACGCGATCGCCGCACGCGCCGAGTGCTCCCCCGCGGAGATCGTCATGAGCTGGTACGGGCGGTGTGCATCCCCCGGGTCCTCCAGCGTCGCCCGTCGCGCGTCCGCGAGCTCGGCGAGCCGTCGCTCGGCGAGGGCGCGATGCTCCGCGACGAGCTCGCGGCACGCGCTCGCGCCGATCGCGTCACCGAAGAAGAGCCGCAGGAGCATGCCGTTGCGCGGCGGGGTGCGCACGGGCGGCTCGCGCATGAGCTCGACGAGGCGCGCACGCCCGGCTGCCGTGAGCCGATAGGTCGACGAACCCGTGCGGGATCCGTCGACCGCCTCGAGGAGCCCCTCCCGGCGCAGGCGGGCCAGCGCGGGGTAGATCTGGCCGAAGCTCTCGCTCCAGAACGCGCCGAGGTGCTCGAGGATCGCCTCGCGCAGGGCATAGCCGCTCATGGGCTCAACGCTCAGGGCGGCGAGCACGGCGAGATCGGTCTGGGTCGCGCGTGGCACGCGTTGATCATATCTGCTAGACATATTGACATATCTGACAGAGAGGTTTACGGATGAACGAGCCAGGTGCGCTTCCGACGGCGGCTGCGATCGTCGCGGCCGCGCTGTGCGTCGGCATCGTCGCGTTCCAGCTCGCGCTCGCGGGCGGGGCGCCCTGGGGCCGCGCCGCCTACGGCGGGCAGCGCGCCGAGCTCCCCGTGCGGCTGCGCGTCTCGAGTGCCGTCGCCGCGGTCGTGTGGGCGGGCTTCGCCCTCGTCGTGCTCCGCCGCGTCCAGCTGGTCGGCTGGGCGCCGCTCCCCGATGGCTGGCTCCCCGCCGCCGTGTGGGTCGGGGTCGCGCTCGGGGCCGCGGCGGTCGTGCTCAACGCGATCACCCGCAGTCGCGTCGAGCGCGCGGTGTGGCTCCCGACCTCCGCTCTCCTCCTCGCCGCAACCGTGACGCTCGCGCTGACGGCCGGCTGAATACGGCGCCGATCCTCGGCGACGGGCCCTCCGCCCCGGGGCGTAGCCTCGGGGCATGGCGATCAAGACCCAGCCCACGGATGTCGACGTCGCCGCGTTCCTCGACGCGGTGCCCGATGCGCGCCGCCGCGCCGAGGGCCACGCCGTCCGGGCCCTCATGGAGCGCGTCACGGGCGAGAAGCCCGTCATGTGGGGGCCCACGATGGTCGGCTTCGGCAGCTACCGCTACCAGGGCGCGGCGAGCTCGGGCGAGTGGTTCGTCGTCGGGTTCTCACCCCGCAAGGCGGCCCTCACGATCTACGGCGTCTACGACGACGACGGCCCCGTCGAGCCGCTCATGGAGCAGCTCGGCGCACACACCACGGGCAAGGGCTGCCTGTACATCAAGCGTCTCGACGCGGTCGACGAGAGCGTGCTCGAGACCCTCGTGCGCCAGGCGTGGGAGCGCGTGAAGGGCTGACGCGTCAGACGCGCGCGAGCACCGCGTCGATCGCCGACTGGAAGAACTTGAGGCCGTCGACGCCCGAGCGCATCGCATCCGGCATGTCGGGGCCGAAGCCGGGCTCGGTCGCGTGCTCGGGGTGCGGCATGAGGCCCACGACGTTGCCGCGCTCGTTCGTGAGGCCGGCGATGTCGCGCAGCGAGCCGTTCGGGTTCGCGTCGAGGTAGCGGAACGCCACGAGGCCCTCGCCCTCGAGGCGGTCGAGCGTCTCCTCGGTCGCGATGTAGCCGCCCTCGCCGTTCTTGAGCGGGATGGTGATCTCGTCGCCGACGTCGAACGCGCTCGTCCACGCGGTCGACGCGTTCTCGACGCGCAGGCGCTGGTCGCGGCACACGAAGTCGCCGTGGTCGTTGCGGATGAGGCCGCCCGGCAGCAGCTGCGCCTCGACGAGGATCTGGAAGCCGTTGCAGATGCCGAGCACGGGCATCCCGGCGTTCGCCGCGTCGATCACCTCGGACATGATGGGCGCGTGCGCGGCGATCGCGCCGCAACGCAGGTAGTCGCCGTAGCTGAAGCCGCCCGGCAGCACGATCGCGTCGACGCCCTGCAGCTCGTGGTCGCCGTGCCAGAGCGCGACGGACTCGCCGCCCGCGAGCCGCACGGCGCGCTGCGCGTCACGGTCGTCGAGCGAACCCGGGAAGGTGACGACGCCGATCCGCACCGTCATCAGGCGACCTCGACCTTGACGACGTCCTCGATGACCTGGTTCGACAGGAACTCCTCGGCGAGGCGCTGCGCCTCGGCGAGCACGGCATCCGTGACCTCGCCGTCGACCGTGAGCTCGAAGCGCTTGCCGATGCGCACGGAGCTGAACGTGGTCGAGCCCTGCTTGGCGATGGCCCCCGAGGTGGCCTTGCCGGCCGGGTCGAGCAGCTCGGGCTTCGGCATGACCTCGACGACGATGGTGGGCACGGACGACTCCCGGATGTTCGAGGGGCGGGGGAACGTCCTCAGTCTACGACGGGTGGGTGCGCGATCTCGGCGAGGCCGCGGGGCCAGGCGTCCTCGACGGCCCAGCGCGCCCAGTCGGCGTAGCCGGACGCGGAGGGATGGAAGCGGTCGGTCGCGAAGAAGCCCGGCCCGTAGGGCGGCGGCACCCGATCCGTGATCATCCAGCGGGCGTCGCGCGCGACCACGCGCCGGGCCGCGCGCTCGAGGTTGCGCGAGTGCCGGTAGAGCGTCGTGCGCAGCGGCTCGGGCAGCAGCTCGAAGCGGATGAAGATCGGCAGGTTGGCCACGAGGATCCGCGCCTCGGGCAGGCGGTCGCTGAGCGTCTCGAGGAGCGTGCGCAAGTCGCGCGCGAACGCGCCGGCCGAGCGCGCGTGGAGGGCGTCGTTGGCGCCGAGGCTCACGAACACGAGGTCGGCGGGGCGCGCGAGGGCGTCGGTGAGGTGCCGGTCGAGGAACTCGCGCGTGTTCGCGCCGTTCTCGCCGACCGCGCGCCAGATCACGCCACGGCCCGTGCGCGCCTGGAGCTCGCGCGCGAGCGAGCCCGGCAGGGCCTCCTCCTGCGTCGCCGCACCGACGCCCGCCGCGGTCGAGTCGCCGATCACGAGGAGGCGCAGCGGGTCCGCGCCGTCGAGCTTGCCCTCCCAGGGGAGTGCGGCATCCGGGAGCCGCTCGACCATCGCCTCGAGCTTGCGCTTCTGGCTCAGGATGCGGAGCCCGTGCAGCACGAGGAACGCGCGGCTGGCACGCAGCGCGCGGGGCTCCACGGGGTCGGTCACTGTGCGAGTGTAGGCGAGCGTCCCCGAGGTTTCGCTCAGCCGCGACCGGGCGTCGTCACGAGGATGCGGTTGGCCCACGGGTCCTCGATCTCGACGGTGCGGCCGTCGTCGCGCGCGTCGATGCCGTGGTGCGCGAGGCGCTCGCCGAGCTCGCCGAGCGCGTCGGCATCCGGCACCTCGATGTCGACCCGGCCGAGGCCGAGCGTCTGCTGGCGTCGTCCGGCGCCGCGCGAGTTCCACACGTTCATCGCCATGTGGTGGTGGTACCCGCCCGCCGACACGAACACGGCCTGGTCGGGGATGCTGATGGTCTCGTCGAAGCCGAGGCGGTCGACATAGAACGCGCGCGCGGTCTCGGTGTCGCCGACCGAGAGGTGCACGTGGCCGACGCGAGCATCGCCGGGGAGCGGGCCGGCGAGACCCTCCTCGGTGAGGTTCTCCTGCAGGAAGCGGTTCGGGTCGAGGTAGACGGTGCCCATCTCGATCGTGCCGTGCACCCAGCTCCACTGCGTGCGGTCGCGGTCCCAGTAGAGCTCGACGCCGTTGCCCTCGGGGTCGTCGAAGTAGAACGCGTTCGACACGAAGTGGTCGGAGGAGCCCGTGAAGGTGCCCGGATGCTTCTGGGCGACCGAGTAGACGGCGGCGGCGAGCGCGGCCTTCGTGTCGAAGAGGATCGCGGTGTGGAACAGGCCGGCCTCGCGCGGTCCCGCGTGCCGCAGCTCGGGCGTGTGCACGAGGATCACGACCGGGCGGTCGCCGTCGGGCGTGCGGCGGCCGAGCACGACGCGGGGTCCGGATGCGTCGACCGCGTCGAGGCCGACCGCGTCGCGGTAGTAGCGGGTCATCGCGTCGAGGTCGGCGACGTTGAGGGT
>JAEYVF010000037.1 GCA_023432005.1 Actinomycetes bacterium | reverse complement strand
GGTCATGATGGGTAACCCCCTACCCACGAGGCATTGGCGTACCCGCGCCATCGCCATCGTCGCCGCTCTCCCGCTCGCCCTTTCCGCTCTCGTCGCCCCCGCGCTCGGCACCGCACCTGCCGTCGCGGCCGACGACCCGCCCCCTCCGCCGCCCCAGACGGTCAGCAGCGATCCCCTTCCCGCGCCGCAGATCAACGGCGTCGTGTGGGCGCAGGTGATCGTGGGCAACACGGTCTACGTGGGCGGCGAGTTCACCAAGGCCCGTCCCGCGGGCGCCGCAGCCGGCACGAACGAGGTCGATCGCAGCCACCTGCTGTCGTTCGACGTCACGACGGGCGCGCTGCTCTCGTGGGCGCCGACGCTCAACGCGAAGGTGCGCACGCTCGCGGCCTCGCCCGACGGCGCGCGCCTCTACGTGGGCGGTGACTTCACGCAGGTCAACGGCGCCACCCGGAACCGGGTCGTCGCGTTCAACACCGCCACGGGTGCCGTCGTCGGCTCGTTCGCGGCGAACGTCAACAACTACGTGAGCGCCCTCGCCGCCACGAACTCCACCGTCTACCTCGGCGGCGTCTTCAGCCGCATCAGCGGCGTCGACCGCGTCTTCCTCGGCGCGGTCAACGCGTCCGACGGGCAGACCACCGCCTGGGCGCCCGTCACGGAGGGCGGCCGCCCGTACGCGATCGAGGTCAACCCCGACGGCACACGCGTCGCCGTCGGCGGTGACTTCCTGACGGCCAACGGCAGCAACAACCCCGGCTACGGTCTCGCGCTCCTCGACGCGACCGTCGGGGCATCGCTCCCGCTCCCTCTCAACGCCAAGGTGCGCAACGCCGGCGTCGACGCCGCGATCTTCGACCTCGCGTCCGACGGCGACAGCTTCTACGGCAGCGGCTACGTGTTCGGATCCGGCGGCAACCTCGAAGGCAGCTTCCGGGCCAGCTGGAGCACGGGCGAGCTCACGTGGGCGGAGGACTGCCACGGCGACACCTACTCGATCGCGCCCGTCGGCGACGTCATCTACCAGGCCTCGCACAAGCACTACTGCGGCAACCTCGAGGGCCCGCCCCAGTACGACCCGTGGCAGTTCAACCGCGCGACCGCGGTGACGAAGGCCGCCACGCAGGTCGCGTCGGCCGATCCGCACGGCTACTACAACTGGCAGAACACGCCCGCGCCGAGCCAGCTGAGCTGGTATCCGTCGATCAACGCCGGCAGCTACACGGGCATGGGCCAGGGACCCTGGTCGGTCGCCGGAGACAGCCGGTACGTCGTCTTCGGCGGCGAGTTCACGCGCGTGAACAACCGCGACTTCCAGGGCATCGTGCGCTTCGCGAACCGCTCGATCGCGCCCAACCTCGACGGCCCGCGCCTGACCGGCGACGATCTGGCCCCCCGGCTCGAGTCGCCCGCGGCGGGCGTCATGCGGGTGTCGTGGACGGCCGACTGGGATCGCGACGACGCCAAGCTGCAGTATCAGGTGATCCGCGACGGCCGTACGGCCAGCCCGGTCTACACGACCGAGGTCGAGGCCCGCTCGTGGGACCGCCCGACGATCACCTTCGTCGACACGGGGCTCGAACCCGGCTCGACCCATACCTACCGCATCCGGGCGATCGACCCGTGGGGCAACAACGGATGGGGCTCCACCGTGAGCGGCACCGTCGCGACCACGGGCGAGCTGAGCGCGTACGCCGCCGGCGTGCTCGCCGACCAGCCCAGCTACTACTGGCGCCTCGGCGAGTCGAGCGGCACCGTGATCAACGACGCGACGGGTGCCAACAACGGCACGACCGGCACGGGCGTCACGTGGGGCGCCGCGGGCGCCATCATCGGCGACTCGAACACCGCCGCGCGCTTCAGCGGCACGACGCAGGGCCGCGCATCGGGCGCCGTGCGCCTGTGGCGCGACAACACGCTCTCGATCGAGGCCTGGGTGCGCACGACATCCACCCAGGGCGGCAAGATCGTGGGCTTCGGCTCGTCGGCGACCGGGAACTCCTCGAGCTACGACCGTCACGTGTACATGACGGCGTCGGGCCAGATCCTCTTCGGGGTCTACCCGAACTCGTCCCAGACCATCGGCGGCCCCAAGGCGTACAACGACGGGCAGTGGCACCACGTCGTGGCGACCATGGGATCCGGCGGCATGGCCCTCTACGTCGACGGCGTGCGCGTCGCGCGCAACGCCGCGGTGACCTACGGCCAGAACTACTGGGGCTACTGGCGCATCGGCGGCGACAACACGTGGAGCGGCGCGCCGTACCTCAACGGCTGGATCGACGAGGTCGCCGTCTACACGCAGCCGCTGAGCCAGGCGCAGGTGCTCTCGCACTACACGCTCTCGGGGCGCACCTCGACCGTGCCGCCCGCACCGGCCGACCCGTACGGCGCAGCCGTGTACGCGAGCGAGCCCTTCCTCTACTGGCGTCTCGGCGAGACGGCCGGCACGGTCGCGGCCGACGCGAGCCCCGTGGGCTCGCCGGGTGGCTACCGCGGCTCGACCGTGCGCGGCGTGCCCGGCGTGCTCGACGAGATCCCCGACACGGCCGTGCGCTTCGGCGCCACGAACGCGATCGTGAGCTCCGCGAACACGTGGACCAACCCGACGGTCTACTCGCAGGAGGCGTGGTTCAAGACGAGCACGACCTCCGGCGGCAAGATCATGGGCTTCGGCAACCGCCAGACGGGCACCTCCACGAGCTACGACCGGCACGTCTACATGCAGGACGACGGCAAGCTCGTGTTCGGCACCTACACGGGTGCCACGAACACGATCACGACCCCCGCGGCGTACAACGACGGCCTCTGGCACCACGTCGTCGCGACCCAGGGCTCCGACGGCATGAAGCTCTACGTCGACGGCGCGCTCGCCGGCACGCACCCCCAGACGGGTGCGGAGAACTACACGGGCTACTGGCGCGTGGGCGGTGACACGACGTGGGGCTCCTCGAGCGCCTGGTTCGACGGCGTCATCGACGAGTACGCGGTGTACGACGCCGTGCTCACGCCCGCGACCGTGTCGCAGCACTACGTGCTCGGCGCTCCCCCGTTGCCCAACCTCAGCCCCTCCGCGGCGTTCACGTTCGAGACCGTCGGAAAGCTCGCCCGCTTCGACGCGAGCGGCTCCTCCGACGTCGACGGCACCATCGCGAGCTACGCGTGGGACTTCGGCGACGGCACGAGCGGCACGGGCGCGACGCCCGAGCACAGCTACACCTCGAGCGGCACCTACCCGGTCACGCTCACGGTGACGGATGACGACGGCGCCATCGCCGTGCGCACGCACGACGTCGAGGTCACCGTCGTCGTGCTCCCGCCGACGGCCGCGTTCACGCACACGGTGAACGGGCTCGTGGCGAGCCTCGACGCGACGAGCTCGACGGACGCCGACGGCCAGGTCGTCAGCTACAGCTGGGACTTCGGCGACGGTTCCCCCGCAGGGTCCGGCGCGACGACGACGCACACCTTCGCGACGGGCGGCGACCACGCCGTCACGCTCACGGTCACCGACGACGACGGCGCCACGGCATCCGTCACCCGCACGGTGACGACCGAGGCCCCGAACCAGGCGCCGGTCGCGGCGTTCACGCACGCCGTCGACAACCGCACGGTGAGCGTCACGTCGACCTCGACGGACAGCGACGGCTCGATCGTGTCGTACACCTGGAGCTGGGGCGACGGCACGCCGACGAGCACGGGCGCGACCGCGAGCCACACCTACGCCTCCGCGGGCAGCCGCACCGTGACCCTCACGGTGACGGACGACGACGGCGCGAGCTCGTCGACGACCGCGACGGTGGTCACGACCGACCCGCCGAGCGCGACGCTCGCGTCGGATGCGTTCGCGCGGTCGGCGGCGTCGGGCTGGGGCTCGGCTCCCGTGGGCGGCGCGTGGACGGTGAACTCGGCGGCCAACTTCTCGGTCTCCGGTGACACCGGCAAGGTCGTGCAC
>JAEYVF010000001.1 GCA_023432005.1 Actinomycetes bacterium | reverse complement strand
GCTCGCAGCTCAGCGAGCAGCCGATCGAGCAGCACGCGGAGTGCCGCTGCGCAACTCCGCCAGGAAGCGACTGGGCTCCCGCGGGCGCGAGCGCAGCCCCTCCGCCGACCAGTGCAGCGCGAGCGTCCGCCGCGCCCGCGTGATGCCGACGTAGAGCAGCCGGCGCTCCTCGTCGACCGCCTCGAAGCCCTTCGCGTGCGAGATCGGCAGCAGCCCCTCGGTGAGGCCCACGATGTGCACGTGGTCCCACTCGAGGCCCTTCGCGCCGTGCAGGGTCGAGAGCACGACGGAGGGCATGGTCGGCTCGTGCTGCATGCTCTGGCGCTCCTGCAGCTCGGCCACGAACTCCGCGAGGGTCGCCCCCTCGGGTGCCTGATCGGCGAGCTCGACGAGGGCGCCGAGCGCCTCCCAGCGCTCGCGCACCGCGCCCTGGCTCTCGGGCGCGTGGGCCGACCAGCCGTTCGCGAGCGCGACATCCGCGACGGTCTCGTAGAGGCCCTTGGGCGAGCCCGTGCGGGCCAGGCTCGTGAGCTCGAGCACGGCGCGCTTGATCGCCTCGAGCTCGAAGAACCTCGTGCCGCCCACCTGACGCGAGCTGATGCCGCGCTCGGCGAGCGCCGCCGCGAGCGCGACGGCCTGCGCGTTGACGCGGTAGAGCACGGCGATCCGCTCGGGCGCGACGCCCACCGCGAGCTGGGCGGCGATCGCGTCGGCGACGCCGTTCGCCTCCGCGGCATCCGAGTCCCAGCGCGTCACGGTCGGCTCGGGCGAGGCGATGTCGCCGTCGACCGCGACGAGCTCGAGCGCGCCGGGGCGGCCGCGCATGAGGCGGTTCGCGGCACCCAGGATGGCGGGAGTGGAGCGGTGGTTGCGCTCGAGGCGCACCTCGATCGCCTCGGGGTAGCGGCTCGAGAATCCGAGCAGGTAGTCGCTCGACGCACCCGCGAACGAGTAGATCGTCTGGGAGGCATCCCCCACGACGCACACGTCGGTGCGCGCGCCGAGCCACAGCTCGAGCAGCTCCTGCTGGAGCGGTGACACGTCCTGGTACTCGTCGACCACGAAGAACCGGTACTGCTCGCGCACCTGGTCGGCCACCCGCTGCTCGGCCTCGAGCATGCCCGCGGTCACGAGCAGCACGTCCTCGAAGTCGAGGCGGCGCTGCTCGTCCTTGAGGTCCTCGTAGCGCTGCTGCAGCTCGACGACGGCGTGCAGGTCGAGGCCGGGCGGCAGCGGGCGCGAGCCGAGGCGCGCGTAGTCGTCGAGGGAGACGCGGCGCACCTTGCGCCACTCGATCTCGGCGGCGAGGTCGCGCAGCACGGCCGTGTCGACCCGCATCCGCAGCGACTCGGCGGCCTGGCCGAGCATGCGGGCCTTGCCGGGCAGGATCTCGGGCAGTCGCCCGCCCACGAGCTGCGGCCAGAAGAAGCTCAGCTGCGCGAGGGCGGCCGAATGGAAGGTGCGCGCCGCGACCCGGCCGGCGCCGAGCACCCGTAGACGCGAGCGCAGCTCCCCCGCGGCGCGCGTCGTGAAGGTGAGGGCCATGACCCGCTCCGGCGTGTAGACCCCGGAGGCGACGCCGTGCGCGATGCGATGGGTGAGGGTGCGGGTCTTCCCCGTTCCGGCACCCGCGAGAATGCACACGGGCCCGAGCAGCGCCTCGGCAGCCTGGCGCTGCTGCTCGTCGAGAGCCTCGAGGATGCCGGTCATGCGCGCTCGTCGATCGGGCCGCCGAACCAGTCCTCCACGATCGCGCGGGCGATCGACGCGGGGCCGGGCAGCAGCACGCGGCCGGACGCGGCATCCGCTGCGAGCTCCTCGCGTGTGAACCACCGCAGCTCGCGGAGCTCCGTGCCGTCGGGGCGCGGCTCGCTCGGCTCGCCCGCGGCGACGCGGGCCTCGAAGCCGACCATGAGCGACGCGGGGAACGGCCAGGGCTGACTGCCGCGGTACTCCGGGTCCTCCACGACGAGTCCCGCCTCCTCGAAGATCTCGCGGATGACGGCCGCCTCGAGCGACTCCCCCGGCTCGACGAACCCCGCCAGCAGCGAGAAGCGGCGCTCATCCCATTCGACGTTCGACCCGAGCAGGATGCGGTCGTCGTCGTCGAGCACCGCCACGATCACGGCGGGATCGGTGCGCGGATAGCTCTCCCGCCCCGTCGAGGGGTCGATCCGCACCCAGCCGGCCTGCGCGACGCTCGTCGCCTCCCCCGTCGCCGACGAGAACGCGGCCGTGCCGTGCCAGTTGGCGAGCGCGAGCGCCTGCGTGAAGAGGCCCGCGTCGCGCGGCGTCAACAGGGCGCCCACGCGCCGCAGGTCGAGCCACGAGCCCTGCTCGCCGAGCCGCACGGCATCCGCCTCCGACACGACGAGCGCGAGCACCGCGGCACCCTGCTCGAGGTCGGCGGATGAGGCGCGCGCCCGGCCGAGGAACACCACGGCATCCGGGTCGACCTCGACCGCCGTCGGGTCGACGAGCGCGAGCGCCCCCTCCGAGGTGCCGAGGGCACGCCCCTCGTGCAGCACCACCAAGCGCGTCGACGAGTCCTCGAGGAGCGCGTCCACCCCGCCGAGCCGCGAGAGGTAGTCGCGGTCGAGCTCGGAGCGCGCCAGGGCGGGCGCGATCGGGGGGCGCCTCGGGGGTCGCACCGACCCGAACGTCGAATCGCTCATCCGCATCCCATCCTGGCCCTCGATCGCCTGCGAGAACCGCGCGTCGGGCGTGGCGTGCCGGGCGGCCGGGGCGGGGCAGACCTACCCTGTCGCCATGGCCAGATCCCACCTCACTCTAGCGGCGCTCGCCACCTCGGCCGTCGCGGAG
>JAEYVF010000187.1 GCA_023432005.1 Actinomycetes bacterium | reverse complement strand
GCCCGGAGCAGTGCGCCACGTAGGCTGGCGGCATGACCCGCGCACCTCACGACCCGCGCGCCCGACGGCCGCACGGTCCCGGCGACGCGTGGGTCGACGGCCCGCAGGGCCGTTACTGGGGCCGCTTCGGCGCGGCGGGCCTGCTGCTCGCCCACCCGGTCGCCGGCGTGCTGCTCCAGTTGCGCGCCGAGTGGAGCCACCTCGGCGGAACATGGGGCATCCCCGGCGGGGCGCGCCACGACGAGCACGAGAGCGCCGTCGCAGGCGCCCTCCGAGAGGCGGAGGAGGAGGCCGGGGTGCGACCCGAGCTCGTCACGGTGCTCGCCGAATCGGCCCTCGACCTCGGGTACTGGTCGTACACGACGGTGCTCGCACGGGCGGTCGAGCTGTTCGAGCCGGTCATCGGGGACGCCGAGTCGGTCTCGTTGCGCTGGGTGCCTTTCGGAGAGGTCGAGCAGCTCCCGCTGCACCCGGGAGTGGCCGCGGGGTGGCCGGGATGGCGTGCGGAGCTCGCGGAGCTCGACCCCGAGCTCGCGGCGGCGATCCGCGCCTAGCGGGAGAGGGCTCCGACGGGCTCCTGCGCGTGTGCGCTCGCGTCGGCGTCGGCGGCGAGGGCCGCCTTCCACTGCACGAGGCCGCGCACGACCGGCGACTCGTCCTCGGCGAGCTGCTCCATGACATCCGCGGGCACGAAGAAGTTCACCGCGACCCAGCCGCGCACGACGGCCGACTCGTCGCGGGCGAGCTCGCGCAGCACGTCGCAGGGCGTCGCGGTGTTGCGGGCGACGACGGCGCGCACACCCTCGTCGTCATCGTGCGCGAGCTGCTCGTAGAGCTCGACCGGCGCGTGGTACGAGCTCGCGGCCGCCTCGCGGATCTTGGGGTTGGCGTCCTCGGCGAGCAGCCGCAGGCGACGGAGCTTCGACTCGGTCACGGGGGGAGCGGGATGCTGCGCGGCGACCTCCGCGGGCGTCAGCATGCTGGGTGCGAGCGCTGCCATCTGCGCCCGCTGGGCCGGGGTGTTGAAGCGGATGCACGACATCACCCCACGTTAATGCGAGCCGGGTGCGGCCGCCGTCGTCATGACGGCGAGTCCGCACCCGGTTCGTCCCGTGTGGACGTGCGTTACACGCGGCGCCCGCTGATGAAGCGCATCAGGAACACGATGGCGGCGATGACGAGCAGCACGATCCCCACCCACAGGAGGAAGTTCAGGGACTGCACGAAACCGCCCGTGAACAGCAGGATCAGGGCGACGATCGCGATGATGATGGCGAGGATGTTCATGGTGGCGTCTCCTTCTCCGCCCCCGTGGTCGGGGAGCGGTTTGGGTGTGGGGCAGGTGTGCCCCGCATGCCTTCAGCCAACCGGAAGCGGGCGTTTGCGGACATCCCCTTGACTCGGGTCCGTCGTTCGCGCTAGTGCGCGCGGGAACTCGCGGACGGAGACCTCGCGGACGGAGAACGCGCGGGCCGCCGAACGGCGGATGCCGCGTCGTCGTCAGGAGACGCGGCGCAGGGCGGGCTCGCGGTGGCGCACCGGCGAGTCGAAGACGCCGTTCTGCGCGCGACGCAGTACGCGCTCGTGCTCGAGCGCGTGCAGGCGCGGGTCGCTCAGGACGCCGATCGCGGGGATCGCGCCGTTCGCGGGGTCGACGGACCAGGCGCGGTAGGCGAGGAGGCGCACGGCGATGGAGCGCGCGCGACGTGCCGAGTAGCGATTCACCGTCCCCCCATTCCTCGTCCGGTCGAATCCCTTCCAGGATAGATCCTTCCGGGCGAGACGGCGAGGGGTCCGGGGTACGCGGCCCCGAATTGGGGGTACGTGCTCAGGAACCAGCCCGCGGCGCGAGCGGATGACGCGGCTCAGGCTCGCGGAACGTCGGCCTCCGCGGTGTCGGCCGCATCCGCCCCGGCCATGATGATGTCGAGGGTGCGGCGCAGCGCCGTGCTCGAGGTCGTCACGGTGTAGGGGAAGTAGACGACCTCGACGCCGACCTCGGCGAACTCCCGCTCGAGGCGCAGCCCCTTCTCGGTGCCGCGCCAGTCGTCGCCCTTGAAGAAGACGTCGAAGCGCAGCTCGCGCCACGTGTCGAGCTTGTCGGGGACCACCTCGGCCACCGCCTCGTCGACATAGCGCACGCTGCGCACGATCTCGAGGCGCTCGGCGAGCGGGATGACGGGCGCGCGGCCCTTCGTCTGGACGAGCATCGCGTCGGAGACGACGCCCGCGATGAGGTGATCGCACGCGCTCCGGGCGTGCTTGAGGATGTTGAGGTGTCCGATGTGGAACAGGTCGTACGCACCTGCGGCGTAGCCGACTCGGGTCATGGCGTGGCTCCTCGGGGGGTGGAGGGGGTGAGGGGGGTGAAGCGCGCGGGGGAGCGCGCGAAGGGCGGCGCCGTCGGGACGGCGCCGAGCACGGGCTCGCGGTGCGCGGCGGGTTCGACCGCGGCCGCGAGGCAGAAGACGATGAGGAACGCGGGGCTCGCGTCGAGCAGGCCGTTCTCGGTGAAGCCGCGCACGAACAGCAGCACGAGCAGCGGGATGACGAGCGGACGCGCGGCGACGTCGCGGGCCGCGTCGGCGAAGGAGACGACCATCCAGCCCGCGAACACGAGCGTTCCGACGACGCCCGCCTGCGCCAGCAGCGACACCCAGCTGCTGTCGAACACCTGCACGTCTCGGAAGGGCAGGTCGACCTGGATCTGCTTGACCGAGAGCCCGAGGCCGATCCACCGCTCCCACGAGAGGAGGTCCCAGTCGAGCACGACCTTCCACGCATCCGTGCGCGCGCTGAGCGAGGCGATCTCGGCCGCGGTCTGATCGCGGATGAGCAGGTCGCGCACGAGGGAGGTGAAGGCGAGGGTCGCATAGCCCACGGGGATCGAGGCGAGCACGAGCACGATGGCGGTCCAGTGCACGCGCTGGGCGACGACGAACGCCACGACGACCGCGAGGCCGAGTGCGAGCAGGGCGGTGCGCGACTGCGTCGCCCAGAGGATCGCCGCGAGCACGGCGGCGGGGGTCACGAGCCACCAGCGGACGCCGCGGCGGATGAGCAGCACGACGAGCGCGAGCAGGGGGAGCGCCGCGAGTCCCGCGAGCTCGTTCTCCTGCACCTCGGGGATGCCGCCCGCGAGCCGTCCGGTGGCGGGGTAGCTGGGCGCACCCGTCACGGCCGCGACGACGGCGACGCTTCCCATCGCAGCCAGGATCGCCCCCAGCACGAACCGCCACGGCGTGCACGAGAGCAGCACGAGCACGATCGCCGCGAGCACCGCGATGCGCACCGTGACGATGCCGCTCGCGACGGCGTTGCCCGAAGCGAGCGCCCCGACGAGGGCGACGCCGAGCACGAGCACGAGCACGAGGATCGCCCGCTCGCCGAGCGGATGGCGGGATCGGCTCAGCATCCGGGTCGCGATGGCGCCCGCGAGGGCGGTCGCCGCGAGGGCCGCCTTGGCGATCACGACGCCGTCGATGCCGCCGTCGAAGATCGCGCCCGTGCGCCACGAGACGACGCTCACGATCGTGACGAGCGCGATCGCCACCACGGCCACGCCGTGCGCGGTGCCGATGCCCGTGCCGATGCCCGTGCCGGTGCTCGGGGCGCCGGCTCTCTCCCGCTCGTGGCCCCGCGGTGTGGTGTGCGGGGCGCTCGTCATGCGGGCTCGGGCTCCGGTTCGTGCGCGGGATGCGCCTCCGACTCCGACTCGGCGTCCGACTCCGCTTCCGACTCGGCTTCCGACCCAGCACCCGCGTCCGCATCCGCGTCGGCGAAGGCGGCCTCGAGACCGGGCAGCGTGTCGTCGGCGAGGGACGGCGTCTCGTCCACGACCGCCGCCGCCTGCTCGGCGGTCTCCTGCGTCGGCGTGTCGGAGGCGGCGCTCGCGCGGGCCCGCGACGTCGCGGGGCGCCGGTGTCGGGTCGCACGCGCCTTGCGGGCTGTCGGCGCCTTCACGGCCACCGCCGGCAGCTCGACGCGGTCGGCCTCCGTCCACGTCGCCGGGAGGTCGACGCGCGAGCGCGCACCGACGTTCGCGACCAGGACGCCGAGGGCGCGGGTTCCCGAGAACTCGAGCGACGTGACCGTGTCGACGAGGGCGTTGCGGGTCGTGCGGCGGCGGTCGGCCACG
>JAEYVF010000183.1 GCA_023432005.1 Actinomycetes bacterium | reverse complement strand
GGCTCGACGCTGCTGCTGCGCTACCGCCGCGCGGCACCGCTGGTCGAGTAGTGGCGCGGCGGCCGCCCCCCGCTGGTCGAGTAGCCGCGCAGCGGGGCGGCCCCCCGCCGTGAGCCGGCGAGGGGCGCAGCGGATGTGCGGGGTCGCTTCCGAGACGCTGGCATCGGGTCGGGCGGGAGCGCGCCGTCCAGGCGCGCTGGGGCATGCGACTCGGAAGCGACCCCGCGCATCCGCGATCCGCGAGCACCCCGCATCCGCGGTCACGCCGCGCTGGGCGGCGCTCCCGTCAGGCGGCGAGCTCGTGCGCGTCGAGGATCGTGTAGCTGTAGCCCTGCTCGGCGAGGAAGCGCTGGCGGTTCTGCGCGAAGTCCTGGTCGACCGTGTCGCGCGCGACGAGCGTGTAGAAGTTGGCGGGCAGGCCCGACTCCTTCGGGCGCAGCAGCCGCCCGAGGCGCTGCGCCTCCTCCTGGCGCGAGCCGAACGAGCCCGACACCTGGATGGCGACGGTCGCCTCCGGGAGGTCGACCGAGAAGTTCGCCACCTTCGAGACCACGAGCACCTTGGTCGTGCCGTCGCGGAACTCCTGGAACAGCCGCTCGCGCTCGGGCACGGGCGTCGCGCCCGTGAGCTGGGGCGCGCCGAGCGCATCCGAGAGCTCCTCGATCTGGTCGAGGTACTGCCCGATCACGAGGATGCGCTCGCCGTCGTGCTTCGCGACGAGGTCGCGTACGACCTGCAGCTTCGCCGGTGCGGTGGCGGCGAGGCGGTAGCGCTCGTCGTCGGCGCTCGCGGCGTACTAGAGGCGCTCCGACTGCGGCAGGTCGATGCGCACCTCGAAGCACGAGGCGGGGGAGATGTAGCCCTGCGCCTCGATCTCCTTCCACGGGGCGTCGAAGCGCTTGGGGCCGATGAGGCTGAAGACGTCGGACTCGCGGCCGTCCTCGCGCACGAGCGTCGCGGTGAGGCCGAGACGGCGGCGCGCCTGCAGCTCCGCGGTGAGCTTGAACACGGGAGCGGGCAGCAGGTGCACCTCGTCGTAGACGATGAGCCCCCAGTCGAGTGCGTCGAGGAGCGCCAGGTGCGCGTACTCCCCCTTCCGCTTCGCGGTGAGGATCTGATAGGTCGCGATCGTGACCGGCTTGATCTCCTTGGTCTGCCCCGAGTACTCGCCGATCTCGTCCTCGGTGAGGGTCGTGCGCTTGAGCAGCTCGGCCCGCCACTGGCGTGCCGAGACCGTGTTGGTCACGAGGATGAGGGTGTTGGTGTCGGCCGCCGCCATCGCGCCCGCGCCGACGAGCGTCTTGCCCGCACCGCACGGCAGCACGACGACCCCGGAGCCGCCCGCGAAGAAGTTCTCCACGGCCTGCTGCTGGTAGGGACGCAGTTGCCAGCCGTCCTCGACGAGGTCGATCTCGTGCGGGGTGCCGGGGGTGTATCCGGCGTGGTCCTCGGCGGGCCAACCGATCTTGAGGAGCTCCTGCTTCACCTGGCCGCGTGCCCACGGCTGCAGCGTCCACTCGGTGGAGGTGCGGCGGATGCCGAGGAACGGCGCGACCTTCGAGTTGCGGGTGATCTCGGCGAGCACCGCGGGATCCGCGCCCTGGATGACGAGCTCGCCCTCGTCGTCGCGCGCGATGATGAGGCGGCCGTAGCGGCCCACCGTCTCCTCGATGTCGATCTGCACCGTCTGCGGCACGGGGAACTTCGCGTACCGCTCGAGGGTCGCGAGCATCTGCTCAGCCGTGTGGCCGGCGGCGCGGGCATTCCAGAGGCCCAGGCGCGTGATGCGGTAGGTGTGCACGTGCTCGGGCGCGCGCTCGAGCTCGGCGAAGATCGCCAGCTCGTGCCGGGCCTCCTCCGCCTCCGGGTGCGCGACCTCGAGCAGCACGGTGCGGTCGCTCTGCACGATCAGCGGTCCGTTCATAACCGACCAAGCCTAGCGGCGGGGCGGCGATCACGCCGGGGTGACCTCGACGATGTGGGAGAGCGGGAGGGTGCGCTCGATGTCGGCGCGGCGGTCGCGCGCGCGCAGGCGCCCGCCCGCGAGCGCGGCGGGCTCGAGCAGGTACGGCACCTCGGTGCCGTCCGGCATCCGCACGACGACCGTCACCTGCAGCTTGCCGCGGATGGCGAGCTCGAGCTGTCGCGCGTTCCACGCGGCGCCGCTCTCCTCGGGCTGGTCGGCGGCGGCCTCGCGGATGCGCGCGACGATCCGCAGCGCGGGATCGGGCGGCGGCTCGGTGGGCAGCGAGCGGGCGCTCGCGCGCCGGACCGCGCGGATGACGCCGCCGGGATCCTCGAAGACCACCGGGTAGCGCGCATCGACGAGGGCCCAGTACAGGGTCTCGGCGTCGAAGCGGCTCACGGCGCGGTGCTCGCCCGTGCGGCGCAGCCCGATCGGCGCGAGCGCCTGGTCGATCACGAGCTGCCCCACGAGCGCCGTGTCCTCGGCGCGCACATAGGAGTGCGCGTGCGCGTCGGGGTCGCCGGGCTGGGGGTCGACGGCGCCGACGCGCAGGCTGCCGAAGCGCGCCGCGGTCTCGGTGAGCAGGTAGTCGAGCGGTTGGGGGATGCCGGTGAGCGAGATCTCGGCGAGCAGCGCGCGCACATCCTCGACCGTGAGCCCCGTCGTGAGGGCGCGCGTGACGGAGGCGGAGGTGATGCGGTAGCTCGAGGCGAGTCCCACCGACTCCACCTCGGCCGTCTCACGCAGCCGCTTGTCGACGTCGGCCGCGAGCGGACCGGGCGCGATGACGGAGAGGTCGTGCTGGATGTACACCTGCCGCACGTCGGGCGGGAAGAGCGCCTCCACGGCCGCGGCGGCCGCATCCGGCCCCTCGGCCAGGAGCGCGGAGCCGGCGGTCGACGGCACGGATGCGCCGACGATCCCGAGCAGCTCCGCGGAGCGCACGACCGAGCGCGTGCGCGCGGGGAGCCAGTCGCCTCCCGCCGGGTACAGCCATCCGAGGTACTCGAGCAGGCCGTCGCCCCACCGGGCGCCGGCGCGGGCGCGCAGCTGGTCCTGCAGCTCGGTGGGCACGCGCGCGAGCCAGCCGGAAGCCAGGGCCGTCCAGCGCTCGACGCGCGATCCGTGCGCCCAGCCCTCGGCGGCGGGCATGGCG
>JAEYVF010000176.1 GCA_023432005.1 Actinomycetes bacterium | reverse complement strand
TCTCGCCCTGGTGGTCGCCGCCCACGAGCTCCGACTCGAAGGTCGTCGACTCGCCGGCCGTGAGGGTGTCGAGCGCCTCGTCGATGCCCTCGATGAGCTCGCCCGAGCCGATCTCGTAGGAGATGTTCGACGCGGTGTCGATCTCCTCGCCGCCGATCGTCGCGACGAGGTCGAGCTGCGCGAAGTCGCCCTTCTTGGCGGGGCGGTCGACGGTGACGAGCGTGCCGAAGCGGCTGCGGAGGTTCTCCAGCTCGGCCTCCACCTCATCCGGGCCCACCTTGACCGACTCCACCTCGACCTTGAGGCCGTCGTACTTGGGGAGGTCGAACTCGGGACGCACGTCGACCTCGACGGTGAAGACGAGGTCGCCCGAGAAGTCCTTCTCGCTCGGCCACGTCGTAACGTCGGCCTCGGGGCGGCCGAGAGGGCGCACCTTCTCCTCGTTGGCTGCCTCGCGGTAGAAGCGCTCGAGGCCCTCCGACACGGCGTGGTTGAGCACCTCGGCACGGCCGACGCGCTGGTCGATGATGGGCGGCGGCACCTTGCCCTTGCGGAAGCCGGGGATGCTCACCTGCTCCGCGATGTGCTTGTAGGCGTGGTCGATCGAGGGCTTGAGCTCCTCGGGCGTCACGGTGATGGTGAGCTTCGTGCGCGTGGGCGACAGCTTCTCGACGGTCGTTGAGACCATGGGATGTACTCCTGGGTTGTTCGCTGATGTTCCGTCGGGGCGACAGGATTTGAACCTGCGACCTCCCGCTCCCAAAGCGGGCACTCTAGCCAAGCTGAGCTACGCCCCGGATGCCCGGGTCTTCTCGCAGCCGGCTGTCGGGCGGGGTGACGGACGCGATCCGGCCCGAAAACGGCCTCGCACAGTCTAGCCGGTGCCGCGCGCGCCTTCGCTCCGATGTCGGAGGGCGGGCGCACCATGGCTGCATGGCTGACATCGACATCATGGAGATCCGCGCGTTCGAGCCCCGCTGCCTCGAGTGCGGCGAGACGGGCCCCATCGAGACGAGCGTCTTCTGGGCGATGGCGTGGGAGGAGGCGCACGTGTGCGTCGCCGCGCGCATCGACGCCGAGGCGCCCGAGCTCATGAGCGCCTGACCGAACCGACCTCCGCCCTGCGTTAGACTCGCGGGGTTGCCCAGCCGTTCTCGGCGGGGCTCCGGGGCGGTAGCTCAATGGTAGAGCCTCAGTCTTCCAAACTGATTACGCGGGTTCGATTCCCGTCCGCCCCTCCACGTACGGAATTCCTCCTCCGGGACCTCCCGCTTCACAGCGTCCTCCCCGGTGTGGTGAGCGGTCCTCTGTAACGATGGAGGGACCACCGGAGGGGTTTCAGGATGCGTCGCACCCGGGCGACCGGCGGACTCGCGGGTCTCGCCGCGCTCACGCTCGCCGTGGGCGGCGTGCTGCTCCTCGACGCGCCCGCCGTGGCGGCCGAACCCCCGGAACCCACCCCGAGCACGGAGGCCTCGGCGCCGCCCGACACGGGGTCCGCCGACGTCGCCGCGCCCGTCTTCACGACTCCCCCCCAGCTCGCCGCGGCTCTCCGCGGCGTCTCATACGCCACGTGGATCGCAGCGGATGCCGAGCCCCCGGCGACCTTCGCCGTCACGTCCGGCGCGCTCCCGGCCGGGCTCACCCTCTCCGCCGACGGCCTCATCAGCGGAACCCCCGCGACGGTCGACGACGCGACCTTCACGGTGACCGCGACGACGGGCGAGGAGGGCTCGGAGGCGACCGCGGAGCGCGAGTTCACGCTCGCGGTGACGCCGCAGGTGCCCGTGTTCGCGACGACGGAGCTGCCGACGGCGCGCGCGGGCGCGCCGTACGAGGCCGCGATCGTGGCGTTCGGCACGCCGACCGCGAGCTACGCGCTCGTCGGCGGGGCGCTCCCCCCGGGGCTCACGCTCCGCGCGAACGGGACGATCGACGGCACCCCCGTCGTCTCGGGCACCGTCGGGTTCACGGTGCGGGCGACGATCACCGACGGCGGCGAGTCGACGACCGCGACGCGCGACTTCACCCTCGTGGTCGCACCGCGGGCCGCGGCTCCGGTTCCCGGCCGACCGCCCGCAGCGCCGCCGCCCACGGGAACGCCGGGCGGTGAGCAGGAGCCCGCTCCCGCGCCCGAGGCCCCCGCGACGCCGTCGCCCTCCGAGAGCTCCACGGCGCCCGACGCCCCGGACACCGACGAGCCCACGATCCCGGCGGGGGCCGGCGAGCCCGGTGAGAGCACGGGAGGTGACGAGGACCTCACATGGCTGTGGCTCGTGGCGGGCGTCGCCCTGGTCGGCGCGGTCGCGGCGACCGTGCCGCTCGTCCGCCGCATCCGGAGTCCGTGACGCTCGATCCCGCGTGCGCCGCTCCACGCGCGCCCGGGCGTAGCCTGACGACGTGAGACGTCTCGCGCGCGCCGTCGCCGACTGGTTCCGTCGTCCCCGCCACATCGTGCTGGCATCCGTCGCCGTGGTCGTGCTCGGCGTCATCGTGTGGGCGAACGCGTCGCCCTGGCCCTCGGCCATGGTCATCCGCTGGGTTTTCGAGTCGGGGCGCGACGCCAACATCGCCGAGCTGAACCGCCACCTTCCGGATGCGCTCCCGCACGAGACGCTCGACGTGCCCTACGGCGACGCGGGCCACGACACGACCTTCGACGTGTTCTGGCCCGAGGGCACGACGGATGCGCTGCCCACCGTGGTCTGGATCCACGGCGGCGCGTGGATCTCGGGCGACAAGGTCGACGTCGCGCCCTATCTGCGCATCCTCGCGGCGGAGGGCTACACGACCGTCGGGCTCAACTACACGGTCGCCCCCGAGGCCGCCTACCCGACGGCGATCCGGCAGCTCAACAGCGCACTCGACCACCTCGTGCAGCACGCCGCCGAGCTCAACATCGACCCCGACCGCATAGTGCTGGCGGGCGACTCCGCGGGCGCGCAGCTCGCGAGCCAGCTCGCGGCGATGATCACCAACCCCGACTATGCGCACCTCGTCGGCATCCGGCCCGCGTTGCGCTCCGACCAGCTCGTGGGCGTCGTGCTCAACTGCGGCGTGTACGAGCTCGACGGCATGGCGAAGCTCAACGGCATCGTGTCGTGGGGCTTCAAGTCGGCGCTGTGGGCCTACACCGGAACGAAGGACTGGTCGTCGGAGGCGCCCGGCGCCCTGATGTCGTCGCTCGAGTTCGCGACGGCCGACTTCCCGCCGACGTGGATCTCGGGCGGCAACGGCGACGGGCTCACCTGGCTGCAGTCGGTGCCGATGGCCACCCGGCTCGAAGAGCTCGGCGTCGACGTGACGCGCGTCTTCTACGCGGCCGACCACACCCCTGCGCTCCCCCACGAGTACCAGTTCCACCTCGACGGCGACGACGCGCAGGACGCGCTCGTGAGCACCCTCGACTTCCTCGAGCGTGTCACCGGGTGATCATGCCCGCTCCTCGCGCAGGGCGGGGAGGTAGAAGAGCGCGCCGAGGAGGCTGAACGCCCCCGCGATGACGAACGCGAGCGACGTCGAGGTCATCTGCGCGAGCGGACCCAGCACGAGGAGCGCGACGCTCGACGCACCGCCCGCGACCATCGAGTTGAGCGAGAGCACGACGGCCCGATTGCCCGAGCTCGCCTGGCGGTGCAGGAGCGCATTGTGCATGGGGCCCGCCGAGCCGTGGAACAGGTACGTCACGCCGTAGGCCGCGAGCAGGCCCACGGGCCCTGCGACGAGTCCCATCACGACGACGAACCCGCCGTTCAGCAGCCGCGCGAGGATCGCTGTGAGAGCGACGCCGATACGAGCGGAGGCGAGGCCCGCGACCGCCGAGCCCACCGCGAAGAGCCCCCACGCCGCCGCCGATGCGGGACCGAAGAGCGCGGCCGCGACGGCCTCGGTGCCCACGAGCTCGGTGAGCCGCGCCGGTGTGAGCACCTCGAACGCGATCATCGCGACCACCCAGAACACCTCGACGAGCACGAGCCCGCGCAGCACGCGCGACCGTCCGAGCACCGCCCATCCGCCCACGAGCGTCGCGCGCAGGCTCACCACGGTCGACGCGGTGCGGATGCGCACCGTCTCGCGCACGAGCAGCGCCACGAGCACGAGGTTCGCGATCATCACGCCCGTCGCCGCGAGGAAGGGAAGCACGAGCGGCGACCATCCGTCGAGCGGATGCCACGCGACGAGCCCGCCGCCCGTCGCGGCGCCCAGCGCGATCGACAGGCCGAGCGCCGTGCCGGCACGACTCAACCCGCGCTCCACGGGATGCGCGGGGTCGTCGGCGTGCGCCGCATCCACGAACCACGCCTCGAGCGGGCCCGAGTCGAAGACGCGGAAGAGCCCCTGCAGCACCATCGCGAGCGCGAACATCCAGAAGGCCTCGGCGACGACGAAGACGAGGGACGACACGACGGCGAGCACGCTCGCGACGATCAGCACGGGCCGTCGTCCGATGGTGTCGGCGAGACCGCCGGTGGGCACCTCGAGGACGAGGACGACGACGCCCTGCACGGCGAGCATGACACCCACCTCGGCGAGGCTCACGCCGCGCTCGAGCGGGAGCAGCACCGTGAGCCCGAACACGAGGCCGACGGGCAGCCAGCGGGTCACGGTCAGCAGCACGAGCCGTCGCTCCGCCTGCCGCGCCGAGAGCGGGCTCATGTCGCGTTCGATCGGGGCGCGCGCAGGTCGACGGGCCGCGCGATCGCGAAGGCGTGCACCCGGACGGCCCGCGGGTCGCCCGCGCCTGCGTCGCGGTATCGCGCCACGAGCGCCTGCAGCTCGGAGGTCATCGCGGCGAACTGCTCGGGCGTCACGTTGACGAGCACGTCGCCGAGGCCGAGAAGGTCGCCCCACTCGTCGGGCCAGGTCTCCCGCACGTCGATCCACTGCTCGGCGCGCTCGGAGAGCTGGCGCACATAGTCGCGCTCGAGCCAGCCGAGGGCGGTCCGCGTGTCCTCGTCGCCCGCGAAGTCGGAGTCGGTCCACGAGTGGAAGTCGGTCGACGCGCGCCAGAGCCGGCGCTTGCCCTCCCCGTCGCCCGTGTCGACGACGAGCCCCACCGACTCGAGCGCGCGCAGGTGGTAGCTCGTGGCGCCCGTGTTGCTCGAGAGCTCGGCGGCCAGCCCCGTCGCCGTCGCGGGACCGTGCAGGCGCAGGCTGCTGAGGATGCGCGAGCGCAGCGGATGCGCGAGCACGCGCACGGCCCGCGCGTCGAGTCGCATGCCGGTGTACGAGGGGTCCCCGGTGTCGTCGGTCATCCCGCCAGGATGGCATGCATAACTTCTATGCACAAATTCCATGCACGTACCGCGTGACCGCCGGACGCACTCACAGCGAACCGGAATACGCCTCCGGGTAGAGTGAACCAAGTCGACAGGCGGTTTGCTTCTTGGCTTCACCCAGGCCCATCCGGGTCGCCAAGAGGACGGACTCCTTCATCTCCTCCACCTCCATCGCATCCGCGCCCGGCCGCATCCGCGAGACGCGCCCCCGCACGGGCGAGGTCATCGACCCCATCCGCACCTTCACCCAGATCTCCCGCACCGTCCGCGAGACCGGCCTCCTGCGCCGCGCGACCTGGTTCTACGCCCTTCTCGGCGGCGGCCTCCTGCTCGCCCTCGGCGGCTCGATCGCGGGCTTCATCCTGTTGGGCGAGAGCTGGTTCCAGCTGCTCATCGCCGGCGCGCTCGGCGTCATCTTCACGCAGACCGCCTTCATCGGCCACGAGTTCGCCCACCGGCAGGTGCTCACGAGCGGCCCCGCCAACGACCGTGTCGGACGCCTCGTCGCCGTCTTCGGCGTCGGCATGAGCTACCAGTGGTGGATGACGAAGCACACGCGTCACCACGCCAACCCCAACCGCGTGAGCAAGGACCCCGACATCGAGGTGGACGTCGTCGCGTTCACGCGCGAGACGGCCGCCGCGCAGCGCGGTGTGCTCGCGGTCATCACGCGCCGGCAGGGATGGCTGTTCTACCCGCTGCTGCTGCTCGAGGGCCTCAACCTGCATCTCCACTCGATCCGCTCGCTCCTCGAGCGGCGCAAGGTCGAGGGCCGCTGGATGGAGCTCGGGCTCCTCGCGCTGCGTTTCGGCATCTACTTCGGCGCCGTCTTCTGGGTGCTGCCGCTCGGCATGGCCTTCGCCTTCATCGGAGTGCAGATGGCCGTGTTCGGCCTGTATATGGGAAGCTCGTTCGCAGTGAACCACACCGGCATGCCGATCATCCCCGCCGACCAGAAGCTCGATTTCTTCACCAAGCAGGTGCGCACCTCGCGCAACATCTCGGGCGGCTTCTGGGCGTCGGCCCTGCTCGGCGGCCTCAACTACCAGGTCGAGCACCACCTGTTCCCGAACATGCCCCGCCCGTACCTGGCGAAGGCGCGCGAGATCGTCCGCGAGTTCTGCGCCACCCACGAGATCCCCTACACCGAGATGACGTTCGCACGCGCCAACGCCGCCGTCGTGCGCCACATGCACGAGGTCGGACGCGCCGCGCTCGACCCCTTCACGTGCCACATCCTCGCGCAGTACCGGCGAGCCTGAGGCCCATACAGATGTCCGGCAGGCCGCGCGCCGACCGGATGCGTCCGCCGCCTCCTTCGGAGCGTCGTACCACCCCCGGGTGGCACTTCGGCGGATGACGACGAATACAAAGGAGAACACCATGACCACCGGAACCGTGAAGTGGTTCAACGCCGAAAAGGGATACGGCTTCATCGCCCCCGACGACGGCAGTGCCGACCTCTTCGCCCACCACTCGGCGATCGCCGGCTCCGGCTACAAGAACCTCGAAGAGGGCCAGCGCGTCCAGTTCGAGACCGTGCCGGGCCCGAAGGGCCCCCAGGCCTCGAACATCTCGCCGGCCTGATCCTCGGCTCCCTCACGGAAGGCCCCTCCTCGGAGGGGCCTTCCGCTGTTCGCGGACCCCCGCGCCATCGGGGAAAAGTGGCCATTGCCCCCCGCATACGGGGGGCAGTACCATCACCTCAGCCGCATCGCTCTCCCCCTGCCCGCGGCTACCCGACCCCCACAGGAGCGAACCACCATGACCGTCGTGAACCCCAGCGCGACAGCCGCCCCCGCCGGCTGGTACCGCGATCCCCTCGGCATCCCCCAGCTGCGCTGGTGGAACGGCATCGCCTGGACGAACCACATCCAGGAGAACCGTCCCGAGCTGCAGACCTGGACCGCCGACTTCTCCACCGTCTCGCGCTCGTCCGTGGCCTAGCCACGGGAGCAGCGGATCCGACCCCCGGTTACACCTGCAATTACCCACAGCCGATAGCCGGCGCACTCGACGGGTGGGTGCACCGACTATCTGCCGGCGCGTGGGCGTAGATCTCCGGATACGCCCACGCGTCGGCCTCCACCGCGCCCGGTTCGTGACAGCGATCAGCGCTGGAGCCAGGCGACCACGGCGAGCACGCGGCGGTGATCCGAGCCCGAGTCCTCGAGACCGAGCTTGCCGAAGATGGCCGTGACGTTCTTCTCCACGGCACCCACGCCGATGAAGAGCTCCTTCGCGATCGCGGTGTTGCTGCGCCCCTCCGCCATGAGCTGGAGCACCTCGCGCTCGCGCGGCGTGAGCGAGGCGAGCGGATCGTGGCGTCGCCCGATGAGCTGCGCGACGACCTCCGGGTCGAGCACCGTGCCGCCCGCGGCGATGCGGTCGACCGCGTCGGTGAGGTCGTCGAGGGATGCGACGCGGTCCTTGAGCAGGTAGCCCACGCCGCCGGATCCGGCGCCCAGCAGCTCCTGCGCGTAGGCGACCTCGACGTACTGGGACAGCAGCAGGATGCCCGTCTCGGGCAGCTCCTGCCGGAGCCGGATGGCGGCGCGCACGCCCTCGTCGCGGAAGGTGGGCGGCATCCGCACGTCGAGCACGGCGAGGCCCGGGGCGAGGTCCGCGACCGCGGCGAGGAGCTCGTCGGCGTCGCCGAACGCGCCGACGACCTCGTGGCCGGCCTCCTCGAGCACGCGCACGAGGCCCTCCCGCAGCAGGACGGAATCGTCGGCAACCACCACGCGCACGCTCACGCCCCCAGGTTAGCGAGCCGCGGTCACGCCGTTCGTGAGCGGCAGGCGCGCGACGACGTGCGTGGGGCCGCCGGCGGGGCTCACGACCTCGACGGTGCCGCCGAGGCCGCGCACCCGCTCGGCGATGCCGGCGAGGCCGTGGCCGTCGAGCGTCGTCGCGCCGCCCACGCCGTCGTCGGTGACGATGACGTCGAGGCGACTCGGCTCACCCGCCTCGTCGACGTGCTGCTCGAGCCGCACCCAGGCGTTGCTCGCACGCGCGTGCTTGGCGACGTTCGTGAGGGCCTCCGCCGCGATGAAGTAGGCGTTGCGCTCGAGCTCGGGCTGAAGCGCCGGCTCCGCGGGGAGCAGCGACTCGACGTGCGTCGGCAGCGGCGAGCGCACCGCGAGCGACTCGAGGGCCGCCACGAGGCCGCGGTCCATGAGGATGGGCGGGGCGAAGCCGCGCGAGAGGGCACGGAGCTCCTCGAGCGCCTCCTTCGACTGGCTGCGGGCCTGCGCGATGAGTTCGCGCGCGGCATCCGGATCCTTCTCGAGCTGCCGCTCCGCGGAGGCGAGATCCATCTGCAGTCGCACGAGGCGCTGCTGCGGGCCGTCGTGGATGTCGCGCTCGAGTCGGCGGAGAGCGGTGCCCTCGGCCGCGACGGCGGCGGTGCGGGATGCCGAGAGGTCCGCGACCTGCACGCGCAGCTCCTCGGAGCGCCACGCCGAGAGCATCCCGCGTGCGATCGCGTGGTGGATCCAGGTGAGGCCGTGGGTGACGAACGGCAGCGTCAGCAGGAAGACGAGGCCCACGACGAACACGGCGATCGCGGAGAGCACGGGGCTCGTGAGCAGCGGGGGCACGTCGGCCCCGGATTCGACGAGGTACTCGCCGAGCCGCACGAGCCCGATCGAGTCGTCGGGCACGAAGGCCGACCAGAGCGGGAAGAAGGTGCCGGCGAGCGCGATCGAGAGCCAGGTGATCGTGAGCGACCACGTGACGATCCCCACGATGGGGTTCACGACGGCGCCGTGCAGCAGGTAGAGCCAGTAGTGCCCGTCGACGACGGGCGCGAGCGCCTTGGAGAGCGCGCCGCCCCCGCGCGCGGCCCGATCCCAGCGCGGCGGCGTGATGGCCGGGAAGAGGGCGCCGCGCAGGCGCCACACCTCGAGGATGCCGAAGCCGCGCGCCGCGAACAGGCTCGCGAGCACGATGAAGACGCCGATGAAGATCGGGATCATGCCGACGCCCGTCCAGAACAGCGTCATGAGCACCGTGATGCCCGCGATCACGATGGGCAGCAGCGGCAGCAGGAACCCGAGCTCGGGCAGCAGCCCGGCCCAGTACCTGCCGTACCCGCGTCGTGTCGTCGTCTCCATGCTGACCAGCATCCCGGATGCGGACGCGCCCCGGCATCCGGATGTCAGGCCAGTGCGGGGTGGGGGAAACCCCCCAATCGCACGACGAGGTCGTCGTCGTCGTGGTCGCCCGTGCGGTGCGAGACGAGCACGACCATGCGGTCGGCCGTGGCGGAGCGGATGTCGGCCATGAGCGCGCGGGCCGTCGGCTCGTCGAGGTGGGCGGTCGGCTCGTCGAGCAGCAGCAGCTCCGAGCGCGCGAGCAGGGCGCGCGCGATCGCGAGGCGCTGACGCTCGCCGCCCGAGAGGGCGCGACCCGCGTGCCCGACACGCGTCGCGAGCCCGTCGGGCAGCGTGTCGTAGAGCTCCCCGAGGCCCGACCGCTCGAGCACCGCGACGAGCTCGGCGTCGCTCGGCGCGTCGGCGCGATCGCGGCCGATCAGCAGATTGCCGCGGATCGTCGAGTCGAACACGTGGGCCTCCTGCGGGCACCACGCGACGTGGCGACCCCAGTCGGTGCGGTCGAGCTGCGCGACGGGGATGCCGTCCGCGCGTACCGCGCCGGCATCCGGGACGATCGAGCCCATGATCATCGCGAGGAGCGTCGACTTGCCGGAGCCCGATGGCCCCTCGATGCGCAGCCGCTCCCCGCGCGCGAGCGACGTCGTGACGTCCGTGAAGAGCTCACGGCCGGGCAGCACCCGCCCCACGCCGTCGAGCTCGACCGCGGTGACCGCGTCGACGAGGAGCTCGTCGCCACCCACCCGTTCGGGCGCGTCGAGCAGCGGGGCGAGGCGGTCGAGCACCGCGCGGAGGGTCGGGATGCGGCGGACCGCCGCGGCGACACCGTCGACCGCCTCGACGAGCGCGAGCG
>JAEYVF010000082.1 GCA_023432005.1 Actinomycetes bacterium | reverse complement strand
AGTGGCAGCGCCTCACGGCCGGCGCGTTCGTGTGGCTCGTGGTGCCGCTCATCGTGTTCTTCTCGCTGCAGCGCTACTTCGTGGGGGGGCTCCTGGCCGGCTCGACCAAGGGGTAGGCGCCTAGGCTCGTGACATGAGCATGGGCGGGGGCGGGCGCGGCGGCATGGGCCGCGGCGTCGGCAACCGGGATGCCGAGGTGCAGCGGGCCGAGAACGCCGCTGCCCCGCGCATCCCGAACCTCGTCGGACGGATCGGCGAGCTGTTCCGCCCGTACTCGGCGCAGCTCGCGATCACCGTGACGCTCGTGCTCGTCTCGGCGGGCCTCGGGGTGCTGCCTCCGCTGCTCACGCAGCGCGCGTTCGACGAGGGGCTGTTCCCGCCCGAGGGGCGCCCGGATGTGCCGGTGCTGCTGTGGCTCGTCGGCGCGATGGTCGCACTGTGGCTCGTGTCGGCGATCCTCGGCGTGTGGCAGACCTACCTCACGGCGAAGGTCGGCAACTCGGTCATGGGCGCACTGCGCGTGCGGCTGTTCAGCCACCTGCAGGCGATGGAGCTCGGGTTCTTCACGCGCACGAAGACGGGCGTCATCCAGTCGCGGCTCCAGAACGACGTCGGCGGCGTCGCATCCGTGCTCAACAACACGATCTCGAGCATCGTCGGCAACACCGTGACCGTGGTGGGCGCGCTCGTGGCGATGCTGCTGCTGAGCTGGCAGCTCACGATCGTGGCGGTCGTGCTGCTGCCCGTGCTCGTGCTCGCACAGCGGCGCGTCGGGCAGGTGCGGGCGCGCATCGCGACGCAGACGCAGGAGTCGCTGTCGGAGATGACGGCGATCACGCAGGAGACCCTCTCGGTGTCGGGCATCCTGCTCGCGAAGACCTTCAACCGGCAGCCCGCGGAGATCGCGCGCTACGCCGCCGAGAACGAGCGGCAGATCCGGCTGCAGGTGCGCCAGCAGATGTCGGGCCAGTGGTTCTTCGCGATCGTCGGCGTGTTCATGTCGGTCGTGCCGGCGGTCGTCTACCTCGTGGCGGCGTGGCTCATCCTGCAGGACATCCCCGTGACGGCGGGCACGATCGTCGCCTTCACGACCGTGCAGGCGCGGCTCATGTTCCCGCTCATGGGGCTGCTGCGCGTGGCGCTCGACCTGCAGACCTCGCGTGCGCTCTTCGCCCGCATCTTCGAGTACCTCGACCTCGTGCCCTCGATCACGGATGCGCCCGGGGCGCGCGAGGTCGACGCCGCGCGGCTCGGCGAGGTGGAGTTCCGCGACGTGACCTTCCGGTATCCGGATGCGGCTCCCGACGCGCCCGGCACACTGCAGGACGTCTCGTTCCGCATCGAGCCCGGGCAGTACGTCGCGTTCGTGGGGCCCTCGGGCGCGGGCAAGACGACGGTGTCGTATCTCGTGCCGCGGCTCTACGAGGCGAGCGAGGGCGCCGTCCTGTTCGCGGGCGACGACGTGCGCGAGCTGCGGCACGCGTCCCTCGTCGACCACATCGGCGTCGTGAGCCAGGAGACCTACCTCTTCCACGCGACGATCGCCGAGAACCTCCGCTACGCCAGGCCGGATGCGACAGATGCGGAGCTCGAGGCGGCGTGCCGCGCGGCCAACATCCACGACACGATCGCGGGCTTCCCCGACGGCTACGACACCCTCGTGGGGGAGCGGGGCTATCGGCTCTCGGGCGGCGAGAAGCAGCGCATCGCGATCGCGCGCGTGCTGCTCAAGGATCCGGCGGTGCTCATCCTCGACGAGGCGACGAGCGCGCTCGACACGGTCTCGGAGCGGATCGTGCAGGGCGCCCTCGACGCGGCCTCGCGCGGGCGCACGACGATCGCGATCGCGCACCGGCTCTCGACCGTCGTCGACGCGGACGTCATCCACGTCGTGCGGGCGGGCCGCATCGTCGAGTCGGGCACGCATCCGCAGCTGCTCGCGCAGGACGGCGAGTACGCGCGGCTCTTCGCGGAGCAGCTCACGGCCTCCGCCGCGGCCGCCGCCGCCGCCGACTAGCGGGCGGAGTTGTCACCACGCGGCGGGAGCAGCTACTCCCGCCGGGTGCTGGGTTCGCCGCCCGCTGGGGCGGTTGCTCCCGCCGAACGTGCGGTTGCTCCCGCCGAACGGCGCCAGCGCGCCCGCCGACGCGTCGGCCCGGGGCGCAGCCGGGCCGGGTAACACGGCTCGGCGCGCGAGTAGGCTCGAAGGATGAAGTACGCCGAGACGGTGCTCGACCTCGTGGGCAACACCCCGCTCGTGAAGCTCAACAAGGTGACGGACGGCATCCGGGCCACCGTGCTCGTCAAGGTCGAGTACGTGAACCCGGGCGGCAGCTCGAAGGACCGCATCGCGCAGCGCATCATCGACGCCGCCGAGGCTGAGGGCAAGCTCAAGCCGGGCGGCACGATCGTCGAGCCCACCTCGGGCAACACGGGCATCGGGCTCGCGCTCGTCGCCCAGCAGCGCGGCTACCGCTGCGTCTTCGTGTGCCCCGACAAGGTCTCGGAAGACAAGATCAACACCCTGAAGGCCTACGGCGCCGAGGTCGTGGTGTGCCCGACCTCCGTCGCGCCCGAGAGCCCCGACTCCTACTACTCGGTGAGCGACCGGCTCTCGAAGGAGATCCCGGGCGCCTTCAAGCCCGACCAGTACTCCAACCCCAACGGGCCCCTCAGCCACTACGAGACGACCGGACCCGAGATCTGGCGCGACACCGACGGCAAGGTCACGCACTACGTCGCGGGCGTCGGCACGGGCGGCACCATCTCGGGTGCGGGCCGCTACCTCAAGGAGCAGAACCCCGCCATCCGGGTGATCGGCGCCGACCCCGAGGGCTCCGTGTACTCCGGCGGCACGGGTCGCCCCTACCTCGTGGAGGGCGTCGGCGAGGACTTCTGGCCGACGGCCTACGACCCCACCGTGGTCGACGAGATCATCGCGAGCTCGGATGCCGAGTCGTTCGACATGACCCGTCGCCTCGCGCGCGAGGAGGGGCTGCTCGTGGGCGGCTCCTCGGGGCTCGCCGTCGCATCCGGTCTCAAGGCCGCGCGCGACCTCGGCCCCGACGACGTCATGGTCATCCTGCTGCCGGACGGCGGCCGCGGCTACCTCGGCAAGGTCTTCAACGACCGCTGGATGCGCTCCTACGGCTTCCTGCCCGCGGAGGGCGAGAAGACGGTCGCCGACCTCGTCGGCACGAAAGACGCCGAGCTCCAGGGTCTCGTGCACGTGCACCCGAGCGACACGGTGCGGCACGTCATCGACAAGATGCGCCGCTTCGACATCTCGCAGATGCCCGTGCTGTCGGCCGAGCCGCCCGTCGTCATGGGCGAGGTCGTCGGCTCGATCGACGAGAAGAGCCTCATCGACGCGGTCTTCCACGGCGACGCGAAGATGACGGATGCGCTCGCCGCGTTCGTCGGCGCGCCGCTGCCCCTCATCGGCATGAACGACTCCGTCGTCGCCGCCCGCGACGCGCTCGCGGACGCGGATGCGCTGCTCGTCACCGCCGACGGCAAGCCCGCCGCCGTGGTCACCCGGCACGACCTGCTCGCGTTCCTCGCCGAGTAGCCCGCGCACCTGCACCTGCACGGATCAGAACAGAGAGTCCCATGAGCAGCACCTTCGACGACTTCGCCACCCGCGCCATCCACGCCGGTCAGGAGGCCGACCCGACGACCGGCGCGGTCATCCCGCCGCTGTACCAGTCGACCACGTACAAGCAGGACGGCGTCGGCGGCTTCCGCAACGGTTACGAGTACAGCCGCGGCACCAACCCGACGCGCACCTCGCTCGAGATCCAGCTCGCGGCGCTCGAGGGCGGCGACCGGGGTTTCAGCTTCGCGTCGGGTCTCGCCGCGGAGGACGCGCTGCTGCGCTCGGTGCTGCGGCCGGGCGATCACGTGCTCATGGGCAACGACGTCTACGGCGGCACCCACCGCCTCGTCGACCGGCTCGTCGTGCCGTGGGGTCTCGAGCTCTCGACGGTCGAGATGACCGACCTGGATGCGGTGCGCGCCGCGATCCGCCCGAACACGCGCGTGCTGTGGCTCGAGACTCCCTCGAACCCGCTCATGAAGATCAGCGACATCCCCGCGCTCGTCGAGCTCGGCCACGCCGCCGATGCGATCGTCGTGGTCGACAACACCTTCGCCTCGCCCTATCTGCAGCAGCCGCTCGCCCTCGGCGCCGACGTCGTCGTGCACTCCACGACCAAGTACATCGGCGGCCACAGCGACGTGCTCGGCGGCGCCGTGATCCTCAACGCGGGGCTCGAGGTGCAGGGGGAGGACCTCGCCGACCGCATCGGCTTCACGCAGTTCGCCGCGGGGGCCGTGAGCGGGCCGATGGATGCGTGGCTCACGACGCGCGGGCTCAAGACCTTGCACCTGCGCATGGAGCGCCACTCTCAGAACGCTCAGGCGATCGCGGAGGCGGTCGCTGGGCACGCGAAGCTCGAGGCCGTCTACTACCCGGGTCTGCCCGAGCACCCCGGCCACGAGATCGCGGCCCGCCAGATGCGGCACTTCGGCGGCATGCTCTCGCTGCAGCTCAGGGACGCGGCCGCCGCCCTGCGGTTCGCCGAGTCGACGCAGCTGTTCACGCTCGCGGAGTCCCTCGGCGGTGTCGAGTCGCTCGTCTGCTACCCGGCGGAGATGACCCACGCATCCGTGCGCGGCACCGCGCTCGAGGTGTCGCCCGCGGTCGTGCGCCTGTCGGTGGGCATCGAGGGCGTCGACGACCTGGTCGCCGACGTGCTCGAGACCCTCGAGCGCATCTGACCCCGCCACAGTCCCCGTTCCGCGTGTTCGATGCCGCAGGTACGGGTGCGCACACGTGGAACGAAACCATGGCGGCGGGATGTCGCACCAGGATGGCGGAAAGTCGCTGGAGCGCGAGATCGCGCCAGCCCAAGATGAGAGCGTGAGCGAGACGATGACGACGACAGAGGCGCCCGCCTCGGCGACGCACGGGCGCATCGGGTTGCCCACGGCATCCGCCCTCTACGTCGCCGCCGTGCTCGGCACGGGCATCCTCGTGCTGCCGGGTCTCGGCGTCGCCGCGGCCGGCCCCGCGTCGATCCTCGCCGTGGCCGCCGTGTTCGCCCTCTCCATCCCGCTCGCCGCGACCTTCGCGGCGCTCGCGGGTCGCTTCCCGGACGGCGGGGGCGTCGCCACCTTCGTGCGGCTCGCCTTCGGCGACACGGCAGCGCGGATCACGGGCTACCTCTTCCTCTTCGGCGTGGGATTCGGCGCCCCCGTGGTCGCCGCCCTCGGAGGGGAGTACCTGAGCGCGGCCCTCGGCCTCGATCGCGTGTGGGTCGCCGTCATCGGCATCGGCTTCCTCACCGCGTCCCTGCTGCTCAACCTGTTCGGGCTCCGCGTCTCCGGGCGCGCGCAGCTCGGCCTCTCGGGCCTGCTCGTCGTCGTCGTGGCGAGCGTCATCCTCGTCGCGGCGCCCTCGGTCGACACCGCCAACTTCACCCCCTTCATGCCCCACGGGTGGGCGGGCGTGGGCCTCGCCGTGAGCCTCTTCGTGTGGGCGTTCGCGGGTGGCGAGGCGATCACGCACCTCGCTCACGAGTTCCGCAACCCGCGCCGTACGGTCGCGTGGGCGACGGTCATCGGCATGGGCATCGTGGGACTGGCCTACCTCTCGCTGCAGTTCGTGACGGTCGGAGTCTTCGGCTCGACCCGCGCGGCGTCGCAGGCCCCGCTCATCGACCTCGTCGCGATCAACCTGCCCGATGCGGGCCCCGCCCTCGTCGCCGGCATCGCTGCCGTCATCGTGCTCGGTGTGCTCAACGCCTACGTGCCGGCCTTCGGCAACCTCGCCGCCTCGCTCGGCCGCGACGGCCACCTGCCTCGCGCGTTCGCGAAGGGCGCCGAGGCGGGGGCGGTGCCGCGCCGCGCCATCGCGCTCGTCGCTGTGCTCAACCTGGGCTACGCATCCGTGTTCTTCGCCTTCGGCTTCGAGCTGCAGACGTTCATCCTCATCCACACGAGCGCCATGGTGGCGCTGTACTTCCTCGGCATGCTCGCCGCCGTGCGGCTGCTCGAGCGCGGCACCCTCGGCTGGTGGATGGCGCTCCTCTCGGTCGTGCTCACGGGCGCGCTCCTCGCCCTCGCGTGGGCGAACCTGCTCGTGCCCGCAGTGGTCACCCTCGCCGCGCTCGCGGTGACCGTCATCAGGAGGATCCGTGCCCGCTCGTGACCCGCAGTACCGCGCACACTTCGACGCCCGCGTGACCTTCGTCAACGGCGGTGGCCTCACCGCCGAGGGGTTCCGCATCGACCTCCCGAGTCCGGATCTCGACTCGGATGAGGTGGGCCGCCTCTTCGTGCAGCACCTCGGCCTCGCGCTCGTCGGCTCGGTGGAGCTCGACCACCTCGAGATCGTCGAGGAGGCGCACCGCGGCACGCGAGGGATCGACGGCGGCGCGCCCGCGGCATCCGGTCGCCGCGTCGTCGACCTGAGCCACCGCATCCGCGCGGGCCTCGTGACCTATCCCGGTCTGCCCGCCCCCGTCATCACGCCGCACCTCACGCGCGAGGACTCGCGGGGCCACTACGAGGCCGGCACCGAGTTCGCGATGGACGTCATCACGATGATCGGCAACACGGGCACCTACCTCGACAGCCCGTACCACCGCTACGCCGAGGGCCCCGACCTCGCGGGTCTCGATCTCGCCTCGCTCGTCGACCTGCCCGCGGAGGTCTTCCACCTCACCGATCTCGGCGCGCGCGGCATCCCCGCCTCGGTGCTGTGGGATCGCGACGTGCGAGGCAAGGCCGTGCTGCTGCACACCGGATGGGACCGGCACTTCGGCACCCCCGCCTACGGCGACGATGCCCCCTTCCTCGCAGCGGACG
>JAEYVF010000029.1 GCA_023432005.1 Actinomycetes bacterium | reverse complement strand
GAGGTGCTCGGCCCGCGGGCGGAGCGCTTCGACGAGATCCTGACCCCGGAGGCCCTCAGCTTCCTCACCGAGCTGCACGACCGCTTCGTCGGCCGTCGACACGAGATCCTGAGCGCCCGGATGGAGCGGCGCCGCGCGATCGAGAACGGGCGCGACCTGCGCTTCCTGCCGGAGACCCGCGAGATCCGCGAGGACACGAGCTGGCGCGTCGCGGGGGCCGGCCCCGGCCTCGAGGACCGCCGCGTCGAGATCACCGGGCCGACCGATCGCAAGATGACGATCAACGCGATGAACTCGGGCGCGAAGGTCTGGCTCGCCGACCACGAGGACGCGACGAGCCCCACGTGGGCGAACGTCGTGGGCGGGCAGCTCAACCTGTTCGACGCCATCCGTCGCCAGATCGACTTCACGAGCGCCGAGGGCAAGGAGTACCGCCTCGGCGAGGAGACGCCGACGATCGTGTTCCGACCGCGCGGGTGGCACCTCGTCGAGAAGCACCTGCGCTACACGGACGCGCCGGGCATCGCCGGTCCCGCATCCGGGTCGCTCGTCGACTTCGGGCTCTACGCATTCCACAACGCGCATGAGTTGATCGCGCGCGGCAGCGGGCCGTACTTCTACCTGCCGAAGCTCGAGTCGCATCACGAGGCGCGACTCTGGGACGACGTCTTCACCTTCACGGAGCAGGCGCTCGGCATCCCGCACGGCACCATCCGCGCGACGGTGCTCATCGAGACGATCCCCGCGGCCTTCGAGATGGAGGAGATCCTCTACGAGCTGCGCGACCACTGTGCGGGCCTCAACGCGGGCCGGTGGGACTACATCTTCTCGATCATCAAGAACTTCCGCGGACGCGGCGCCGCCTTCACCCTGCCGGACCGCTCGAAGATCACGATGACGGTGCCGTTCATGCGCGCCTACACCGAGCTGCTCGTCGCGACGTGCCACAAGCGCGGGGCGCATGCCATCGGCGGCATGAGCGCGTTCATCCCGAACCGCCGCGACCCCGAGGTCACGGCGCGCGCGCTCGAGCAGGTGGCGAACGACAAGCGCCGCGAGGCCGGCGACGGGTTCGACGGCACGTGGGTCGCGCATCCGGACCTCATCGACACGGCACGCGCCGAGTTCGACGCCGTGCTGGGCGAGCGCCCGAACCAGGTCGACCGACTGCGAGACGACGTGCACGTCGAGGCCCGCCAGCTCGTCGACCTGCGCATCGACGGCGAGGTGACGGATGCCGGCGTCGCCGCGAACGTGTCGATCGCGCTCCGCTACCTCGAGTCCTGGCTGCGCGGCGTCGGCGCCGCGGCGATCGACGACCTCATGGAGGACGCCGCGACCGCCGAGATCAGCCGCTCCCAGCTGTGGCAGTGGATCCGCCAGGGCGTCGTCACGAAGGAGGGCACGCGCGTGACGGGTGCGCTCGTGGCCCGCCTCCTCGACGAGGAGCTCGAGGCGCGTCGCGCCCCCGGCGGCCGCTTCGAGGGTGCCGCCGACCTCGTGCGCTCGCTCGCCCTCGAGGACGAGTTCCCGACCTTCCTCACGATCGAGGCGTACTCGCGCTTCCTCGTGGAGCCGGAGGCGCGCGAGGCGATCTCGGCGCTCGCCACCGGTCCCGTCGCGACCGCGGCCGGTGCGGGGAGGGCGGCCTGATGCGCATCGTGCTCGTGGGCCCGCCCGGTGCGGGCAAGGGGACGCAGGGCGAGCTCATCGCCGAGCGGCTGTCGGTGCCGCGCATCGTGGTCGGCGATCTGCTGCGCGAGCACATCGCGTCGGGCTCGCCGCTCGGCGAGCGCGCCCGCGAGTTCGTCGACCGCGGCGACCTCGTGCCCGACCACCTCGTCGTGGGCGTCGTCGAGCAGGCGATCGAACCGCACACCGCGGGCTTCGTGCTCGACGGCTTCCCGCGCTCGATCGCGCAGGCGAAGATGCTCGACCGCTTCCTGCGGGCGCGGGCGGCGGAGGTCGACGTGGCGCTGCACTTCGATGTGCCGGATGCTGAGCTCACCTCCCGCCTCGCGGGTCGCGACCGCTCCGACGACACCCCCGACGTCGTCGCGACGCGCATCGCAGGCTTCCGTGCGGCCGAGGAGGCGCTGCTCGGCCACTACCGCGGTCGCGTCGTGGAGCTGGATGCCGTCGGCTCGGTCGAGGACGTCTTCGACCGCGTGCTCGACGGCCTGCGCGAGGCGCTCGTCGCCGCCTGACCCCCTTCGGGTGCCCCTGAGAAGGCGGGTGTCAACACCGTTGACACCCGCCTTTCGCGGGAGGAGACTTGTCCTCGACACCGCACACCCCGCGGCGCTCGGAAGGGACACACCCTCATGGCCGACAAGCCGATCACCGAGAAGAACACCGTCGGAGCCTGGCTCAAGCATCCGGTCGGCGGCCCTCTCATCCGCAAGATGCTCGCCGACGCCGGAGTCGACGAGAAGGTGCTCACCCCCGTCAAGCTCCTGCCCCTCAAGAACCTCGTGGCGATGAGCCAGGGCAAGATGCCGCAGTCGGTCATCGACGACCTCGTGGAGAAGGCCAACAGCAACGACCCCGCCGTGCTCGCCTCGCTCGCGAGCGCGCCGGCCCCCGCCGAGGAGGAGCCCGCGGATGCCGCTCCCGCCGCCGCGGACGCCGACGACGACGTCGAGCTCGAGCCGTGGGAGGAGGCCGTCACCCCCGGCCGCTTCGCCGGCAAGACCGTCATCGTGACGGGCGCCGCCTCTGGCATCGGACTCGCGACCGCGTCGCGCATCGCGCGCGAGGGCGGCCGCGTCGTCGCCGTCGACATCTCGGCCGAGAAGCTCGACGCGTTCAAGGCCTCGCTGCCCGACGCCGACATCGTCACGGTCGCGGGCGACATCACGAAGCAGGAGTCGGTCGACGCGATCGTCGCCGCCGCGGGCGACAGGATCGACGGCCTCGCGAACGTCGCCGGCATCAACGACGACTTCTCGCCGCTGCACGAGACCGAGGACGCCATGTGGGACCGCGTCATCGGCGTCAATCTCACGGGCGTCTTCAAGCTCAGCCGCGCCGTCATCCCCGCGATGCTCGCCGCCCACACGGGCTCGATCGTCAACGTGTCGTCGGAGGCCGGCCTGCGCGGTAACGCGTCGGGCAACGCCTACACGGTGTCGAAGCACGGCGTGATCGGGCTCACGAAGTCGGCCGCGTTCATGTACGGCCGCGAGGGCATCCGCGTCAACGCCGTCGCCCCCGGCGGCGTTGCGACCGGCATCCCGTTCCCGCCGAAGGTCTCGGAGTGGGGCTCGGCGAAGCTGCACCCGTACCAGATGCAGATCCCGACCCTCGCGACCGCCGAGCAGCTCGCGGCATCGATCACGTTCCTGCTCTCCGACGACGGCGTCAACATCAACGGCGCCATCCTCGCGTCCGACGGCGGCTGGTCGATCCAGTAACCCCGCCATAGTTCCCGTTCCGCGTGTTCGCACCCGTTCCTTCGGGAACGAACGCGCGGAACGGGAACTCTCGCGTCAGGGGGTGGCGGTGGGGGCGGGCGCGATGACCGCCTGCACGAGCGCGCCGTAACGCGTCACGATCTCGGCCTGGTCGGTGGCGAGCAGGTGCTCGTCCTGCACGACCCACAGGGCGTAGAGCAGACCGCCGACGACGGCGGCCGCGAGCCGGGCGCGCAGCTCGGCATCCGGGCCCTCGAGCCGCGACTGCAGGGGCAGCACGAACGCGGTTTCGTGCATCTCGCGCAGGCGCGGCACGACGCCGTCCGACTCGCTCGCGCGGATGAGGGCGAGGTAGACGCCGCGCACGCGCTCGCCCGTGCTCAGCAGGTAGTCGATGAAGTGCTCGCCGAGCTCCTCGAGGGGGCCCTCGAGCAGGGGCTGCAGCTCGTCGTCGAGCTGCATCGTCTCGAGGAAGAGGTCCTCCTTCGAGCCGAAGTGCCGGATGACGAGGGCCGGGTCGACGCCCGCCTCGGATGCGATGTCGCGCACCGAGGTGCCGGTGTAGCCGTGCACGGGGAAGAGCTTCGCCGCGGCCGCGCGGATCGACTCCTTGGTCGACGGGCGGGGGGCGCTCATGCACTCATGGTGCCACGAGGTCAACCCGTAGACGTGCGCCGCGTCGAGGCGCAGACTCTGCGGCATGGGAACGAACGCAAGCGGCAATCAGTCGGGCGGCTCCGCGGAGACGTGGGACGTGGTCAACAGCGGCCAGTCCGACGACATCGAGAACAGCCTCACGGGTCAGGGCACCTCCGACCGCGAGACGCTCATGGACATCGTCGAGGCGGAGGGCGACAGCCCCATCCCTCCCGCCGACGAACCGGAGTGAGCCCCGCCTGACTCAGCGCTTCGAGGTCGGATCCCGCGCGGGATCCGGCAGGCGACGCAGCGCCCACGAGCTCCTGCCGGTGGGCACGAACTGGTAGCGGCCGCCGCCGACGAGCGAGCCGAGCACGATCGCCACGATGTCGACGACCGCGTGCAGCACGACGAGCGCGATCGCGACGATCGACGGCAGGCCGAGCGCCGTGATGAGCCACACCGCGCCGAGCACGACGGCATGCAGCACGAGCACGCGCGCGTAGGCACGCCCGACGCTCGCGCGCGGAACCGGGTCGGCGCGCAGCGCCGCGTACCACTGCACGAGCGTCGCCACGACCCACGCGAGCACGACCCATAGCGGGTTGAACGAGGTGGCCTCGACGCGCGTGATGACGGGCATGATCGCGATGAGCACGATCACGAACACGCCGTGCACGGCCGTGAAGATGCCGTAGTGCATGAGGAAGAACGACGCGGGGAAGCCGAGGCCGCCATCCACTCCCTGCTTCGCGCGGCGACGCAGCCTGATGAACGTCACGCCGCCGATCGTCACGTTCTCGAGCCAGTAGAGCAGCACGATGGGTCGCCAGTCCCACCCGAGCCACAGCAGGCCCGCGAGCGGCAGCACGAGGTAGAGCGCGACGTCGATCCACAGCAGCGGCGAACGGAGAGAAGCGGATGCCGTGGCACCCGCCGGGGGACGCACCGTCACGCCGCGATGCCCCGCTTCTCGAGCGAGTCCTCGACGATCGTGAGCCCCTCGAGCCCCGGCAGCTTGGCGATGTGCGAGTCGACGTCGCGCACGAGCTTGCGGCCCTCGGGGCCGGCGAAGAGGTGGTTCATGACGTGCGTCACCTCGGCCTCCTCCTGCACGCCCGAGCCGACGGGGCCCCAGAAGCGGGAGAGGGCGAAGCGCGCGAGCTTCTGCGCCTTCTTCGAGTCCTTGAGCCGGTCGCGGGCCTGCGACGCGTAGAACGCGACGTGCCGCGTCTCCTGCTTCGCGATCCGCTTGAGCAGCTCGGCGAGCACGGGTTCGCCCTCGAGCTCGGCCATGCGCAGGTAGGCGGCGTTGGCCGACCACTCGTTGGCGGCGCCCCACGCCATGTGCACGGCGACGAAGTCGTTCCCGACGAGCCCGCCCATGATCGACTGCTTGATGGGGTCGAGGCGGTCCTTCCACCCGAGCTTGAGGCGCGTCGCCTTGAGCACGTCGTAGTCGACGGTGACGCCGTGCTTGGCGAGCACCGCGGCGAGGGCCTCGCCGTGCCAGAACTCCTCGCGGTTCCACATCGTCATGAACGCGCCCACCTCGGGCTCGTTGTGCGACGGGGTCGTGAGCAGGTCGCGCAGGTAGCACGTCGTGTGGTACTCGATGTCGCACATGTAGCGCAGGGTGCGCAGCGTGTCCTCGGGCAGCGGGCGCTCGTCGAAGACGTCGAAGTCGAGGTCCGCCCACGCGACCGCGGCCGAGTTCGTCGTGTACTTGTCGATGTCGAAGGCCATGGCTGTCCGGGCGGAGGCTCAGCGCTCTCCGTCCGCTCCTTCCTCGGGCGCAGGGGCGGATGCGGCGGTGCTCGCCGCCATCAAAGCACGGTTCGCGGCGCGCGAGCCCCGCTTCCAGGTATCGATCCGCCAACGCTTGCGGCCGGCCTCGCGCGCGAGGCGGTGGTCGGGGTTGACGGCGTGCGGGTGGCCGAGCAGCTCGAGCCACACGAGGTCGGCGTGGCTGTCGCCGTAGCCGTACGACGCCGAGAGGTCGTAGCCGCCGCGCTCGGCGTACTGCCGCAGCCAGTTGGCGCGCGCCTCGTCGACGAGCGGCGGGCGAGCGAGGTAGCCCGTGAGCTGCCCGTCGCGCACGTGCATGGCGCCCGCGACCACCTCGTCGAACGCGGATGCGACGGGCTCGGCGAGCGTGCCGATCGACCCCGTCACGAGCACCGTGCGGTGCCCGGCGGCGCGGTGTGCGGCAGCCCGCTCGAGGGCCGCGGTGGCGGTGCGGCCGAGCATCGTGTGGGCGTAACCCCCCTCGACGGTCTTCTCGAGACGCGCCTGGCTCATCCCCTCGTATCTGCGCAGGAAGGTGCGGATGAACTCGCCGCGGTCGCGACGTTCGGCCCGCAGGTAGGCGGGCAGCTGCGCGAGGATCGCGACGACGGATGCGGGCCACGCGGCCCAGCCCCACCCCGCCGCGCGCACCCACAGGTACTGGCGCACGAGGTTCGTGTCGACGACGGTGCCCTCGAGGTCGAAGACGGCCACGACATCCGTGCGCTCGGGCAGCTGCTTCGCGGGGCGCCCCTCGGTCGACGAGCCCTCGGGCCGGCGCGAGAACGCCCGCGTGAGGGTCGTGATCGCCGGGAAGTGCACGCGCTGCAGGTAGTCCTCCCAGTCGATCGCGGCGATGTCGAAGCCACGGTCGGCCTGCAGCTTCGTCGGGATCGCCGCGTGCAGGGCGCGCGTGTTGGCGTCGTCGAAGATGATCTCCGTCTGCACGTAGGCCCGGTACAGCTCGGCGAAGTTCTCGAGGGTCTCGAGGTCGCTGCGGCGCGTGCCGAGCTCGGCGAGGCGCGCGCGCGTGCGGGGGGTCGACGGCATCCGGTTCAGCCAGCGCTCGCGGCGCTCGAGCCGCGTGCGCGATCGCTCGAGAGCCCGCTCGACCTTGCGCCCGCCGGGGAACCGCCACGTCGGCACGCGCACCTCGCCGCCGCGCGGCGACGGCATGGGGTTCGCCGTGAAGTACTCGTGCACGTTCTCGAACATGCGGTGGAACGGCAGCGGGTTGGAGGCGCCCGAACTCACGTGGAAGTACTCAGGCTCGCCGGCCGGCGGGTTGGCGGCCGCCGCGAGGATCGCGTTGACGACGTAGTCGACGGGGATGAGGTCGAGCACGCTGTCGGGCAGCCCCGGGAACTCGGGCAGCAGCCCGCGCCCGTAGGCGAGGATGAGCGGGTCGGCGACCTTGAAGCCGTCGATCCAGCCGGGGAACGGATGCGCGAGCGCCGACTCGATGATCGCGGGTCGCACGACCGAGAGCGAGCCGCCCGTGCCGGCCCACAGCTCCTCGGCGGCGCGCTCGGCGAACGCCTTCGTGAGCGTGTAGACATCGGTCCAGCCGAGCGACTCGGCGCGCGTGCGCCCGGCGTCGACGAGGGCTTTCGTGACCCACTCGACGCGGGCCTCCTCGCTCGCGCGCGCGACCGACTGCGGGCCCTCCTTGCCGTGCTCGGCGCGGGCGCGGGTCATGTACTCGCGCAGCTGGTCGGGGTGGCGCGAGAGCAGCTCGACGCGCTCGCGCGCCGACCTCGCGGCCGCGTACTCGGCGCGCCAGTCGATCGCGTGGCCGAGCCTGGCCTCCGGCACGACGCCCTTGCGCAGCCCGCCCACGTAGCACGTCGAAACGTGCACCACATGCGGTCTCGATCCGGATGCGCGCAGCGCCTCGTAGAGCTGCACGGCCCCGCCGACGTTGGTGTCGAAGGCCTGGTCGATGGGCGGGTCGAACGACACGGTCGAGGCGGAGTGGATGACGACGTCGATGTCGGCGGGAAGCGGCGGCACCGATCCGAGCCCGCCCTCGACGATGCGGATGCGGTCGCGCACGGCCGCCTCGACGCCCGCGTCGCCGACCTGCTCGCGCCAGGCGCGGAACACGGGCTTGCGCAGCAGCGTGCGCAGCCGGTCGTCGCCACCCGCCGAGCCCTTGGTGCGCACGAGGAGGGAGATCGTCGTGCCGGGGTGGGTCGCCAGCAGCCGCTCGAGCACGGCCTGGCCCACGAACCCCGTCGCTCCGGTGAGGAAGACGTGG
>JAEYVF010000025.1 GCA_023432005.1 Actinomycetes bacterium | reverse complement strand
CGACCGGCTCGTGCTCGGCATCGGCTCGGGCGGCGCGCGGCCTCCGCTGCCCCTCGTCGGCGCAGGCATCGCCGAGCTCGTCGAGCGCCTCCCCGACGTGCATCTCGTGCTCGGGGCGCTGGGACCGGCCATGCGCCGCCTGGGTGCGCAGCGGGCCGACGGGCTGCTGCTGAGCTGGCTCACGCCGGCCACCGCATCCGCCTCCCGAGAGGAGGCCGTCGCCGCGGCCCGCGAGGTCGGCCGGCCGGCGCCCGACGTCGTGCTCTACGTGCGCACGACGGCGAGTCCGGATGCGCTGCCCGCGCTCGAGGCGGAGTCCGGGCGCTACGCGGCCTTCCCGAACTACGCCGCCAACTTCGCGCGCGTCGGGCACTCGGCCCTCGACTCGACGATCCGCGGCACCGATCCCGCGGCGCTCGCAGCCGGCATCCGCGCCTACGACGGCTGCATCGACGAGCTCGTGCTGCGCGCTGTCACGGTCGAGGAGTCGCCGGATGCCGTGCGCGCCTTCGTCGGCGCCGTCGCGTCGTCGACAGGCTCTCCGCTGCTCCCCCGTGGATAGGGTGAGGGGGTGAGCGAGGCCTCCCCCTTCACCGTGCGACGGGCGCGCACGGCGGACGTCCGCGGGATGCTCGCCCTCATCGAGCCCTATGTCGAGCGCCGCATCCTGCTCGGCAAGGAGCGCGTGACCCTCTTCGAGGACATCCAGGAGTTCCGGGTGGCCGAGACCCCCGAGGGCGAGCTCATCGGCTGCGGGGCCCTGCACGTCATCTGGGAGGATCTCGGCGAGATCCGCACGATCGCCGTGTCCGACGACTGGTTGCATCGCGGCGTCGGCCACGCCCTGCTCGAGCAGCTCGAGCACGACGCGCGCGAGCTCGGCCTCACTCGCCTGTTCTGCCTCACCTTCGAGACGACGTTCTTCGGCGGGCACGGCTTCCAACCGATCGGCGAGCAGGTCGTCGACCCCGAGGTGTACGCCGAGCTCGTGCGCTCGCCCGATGACGGCGTCGCCGAGTTCCTCGACCTCGCGCGCGTCAAGCAGAACACCCTCGGCAACACCCGGATGCTCAAGCAGCTCTAGCGGGTCGCCCCGGCCTCCGAATCCGCCGGGAGTCGGCGCCATGCCGCGCGAGCGCGCCAGGTTCCGTCGGATGCGGGCCTACCCTGGCCGCATGACGAGCCAGCAGCCAGGGCGTCTGCCCGCGTCGGTGTACCGCCGCCGCCGGCTCGTCGTCGCTCTCGGGGCGCTCGCCGTCATCGTCGTGATCGTGCTGCTCATCGTGCGGCCCGGCGCGGCATCCGAGGGGGGCGACAAGGCCGCGGACGACCCGAAGGCGAGCTCGACGCCGAGCGCCCCCGCCACGACCGACGCCGACCCGAGCGCCGCGTGCGACCCCGCCGTGATCACCGTCACCCCCGTGACCGACAAGGACGGCTACGGCGAGGGGGAGATCCCCATGATCTCGATGACGATCAAGAACTCGGGAGCCGTCGCCTGCACCTTCGGGGTCGGCACGGATGCGCAGTACTACGAGATCGTGAGCGGGCCGGACCCGATCTGGAACTCCCGCGACTGCCAGACCGACCCCGCGCCGCTCGAGCAGGTGCTCGAACCGGGCGTCGAGCTCACGACGACGCCGTTCGGCTGGGACCGCACCCGTTCCTCCGCGACGACGTGCGACGCCGAGCGCCCGCAGGTGACCGGCGGCGGCGCCACCTACCGCCTCGCCGTGAGCCTCGGCGAGGCGAAATCGCAGGCCGACAAGCCGTTCCTCCTCTACTGAGCCTCGGCGCCGGGCCCGGCGTGCGCACGTGACGGTTCCTCTGCGATAGCGTCATCGCAGCACCAGGAAGCCCGATGTCCGACACCACCACCGTCGCCGCGGAACCGAGCGAGCAGCCCGCTGCCCAGACCACCACCGTCTCGCCGCTTCGCCGTGCCCTCGTGTGGGTGACCATCCTCGGCGTCGTCGCGGTCGGCACCACCGGTCTCGCTGCGTCCGACCTCACCCCCGGCCCCTCACGCGGTGGGATCGCCGCGCGTTTCGCGCCGGCCGACGGAACCGCGACGCTGTGGACGGCATCCGACGGCACGCGCTCGGTGCACGAGAACGCGCGTGACACGGGCCCGGCGATGCTGCTCGAGCTGCCCGCCAACGCGGCCTACGGCATCTTCGCCGAGCTCCCCGAGTCGACCGTCCGCACCATGGAGCTCTGGCGCGAGACGGTGACCTACCTCGACCAGCCCGAGAACTCCGCCGTCTCCACCCTCTACGCGCTCGACGATGCCGGTGTCTCGATGCTCACCGCAACGGGCGGTGCCGTCGGGTTCGCCTACTCCCCCGCGCTCGTCGTGCTCCCGGCGGATGCCGCGCCGGGGGTCACGTGGACCGGCGAGGGCGCGGCGATGCCCGCGGGTCTGCTCGACTACACGACGACGGGGGAGGTCACCGCGGGCGAGGGCGGCTGCCTCATCACGGTGACCGACACACGCTACCTCGATCCGACGTCGGGCGCCGAGCTGCTCGACGTCCGGGAGACGGCGACGTGGTGCCCCGGGCGGGGCATCGTGCACGACATCGGGATCGTGGACGGCGAGAAGATGACCTACGAGAGCACCCCGCTGCCCGAGTCGGGTGGCCTCGGGCGCGCCGACCTCGTCACGCGACCCGCGCGGTACGCGTGGACGGATGCGGAGCGCTGGCGAGCGCGGGAGCTCGAGTTCACGGTGTCCGATCCGGGGTTCGGTGAGTCGCCGCAGGGCACGCCGTTCGACGGGCTCGCGACGACGCTCACCGACGGCACCGTCGTCGCCGCCGTCGGCAGTCGGCTCGCGAGCTACACGGTCGACGGCGGTGCCGCGACGCGAGGCTGGCTCGCGTCGCCGGGGGGCGACCTCATCGCCCTGTCGGCGATCGGCGACATCACCGTGGTCTCGACCGCCGAACGGCGCCTCGTCGCCTACGACGAGCGCGGTGCGCGCCTCTGGGCGGTGTCGTTCCCCGATGTCGTGTTGGCGCCGCCCGCGGCCGCCCCCGACGGCGACCTCGTCGCGGTGAGCGTCGACGGCACGCTGCGGCGCATGGATCTGGCGACGGGCGAGACGGTGTGGTCCACCGCGCTGCGCACCGATGTCGAGTCGACGCCCGCCGTCGGCAGCGGGCTGGCCGTCGTGGTCGACCGGGGTGGCGCAGTGCGCGCCCGCTCGCTCGCCGACGGGTCGTCGGAGTGGACCGCGGACCTCGTGGGCGCCGAGCGCGCCGTCGCGGGGGAGGGCGTCGTCGCCGTCCAGGGCGTCAATGCGGATGTGTGGGTGCTCGATCCGCGCGACGGCTCGGTGCGCTGGGACGCGGATCGCCGCGGACTCGGCCGCAGCATCCTCGTGTCGGACGGGCTCGTCGTGGCGCAGGGCGATGCCGGCACCGCAGCGTGGTCGGTCGACGACGGCGAGGAGCTTTGGTCGAGCCCCGCGAGCGAGGAGCTGCTCGGAGGCGACGGCCGCTTCGTGCTCGTGAGCACCTCGGGCCTCGAGGTGCGCGACGCCGCGGGGGAGGTCGTCGGCGAGGTGGAGCTCGGCGAGATCTTCATCGGCGTGACGCGCATGGTGCTGCCGACGCCGCACGGCATCCGCGTGCTGCAGTCGAACACGACGGGCATGGAGGTGCGCGGATGACGCAGACGCTCCCCGAGACCCCCGCGCCCGCGGCGCCCCGCCGCTCGCCGTGGCAGGTGGCCCGTCGCGCGGGCGACGAGTTCCTGCACCGGGTGATCCTCGCCCCCGTGCACGAGGGACGACTGCGTGACATCGACTGGCCGCTGGGCCTGCGCCCGCTCGTCGCCGTCGGCCTGGTCGGGTACGTCGTGGCGGCGCTGCTCGTGCTCTTCTCGGGACCGCTGCGCGAGTGGATCCCGCTCGCGGCGCAATCGGGCGCCTTCCAGCTGACCCTGCCCCGTTCGATCGTGTGGCTCGTGTTCGCGCTCACGGCGCTCTCCGCGACGCTCGCGGCGACCGGGGCGCTGCACACGCGCGCGTGGCTGCGCTGGGTCATGACGGTCTTCGTCGTCTCGATCATGCTCTTCATCGCGGTGCCCGACCAGGAGCTCATCCCGGTGGCCCGTATCGTCACGATCGCGGGATGCGTCGGGCTCGTCGTCTACGTCGCGCTGCGGGGCGGACGCGGCTACCGCTGGTGGGATTTCGTGGCGATCGCGGGCCTCGTCTGGGGCCCGCTCATCGTGACCGCGTCGGTGCTCACCTCGGTGAACCGCGAGGCCGGCTTCGACTTCATGCCGCTCATGCTGAGCCTCACCCTCTCGACCCTCGGCCAGCTCGCGGTGCCGGCCGCGCTCGCATCCGGTGCCGCCGTCGCGAGCGTCACCGTGTCGTCGGCGCTGTGGGCTGCGAAGATCGTGCGCAGCGTCATCGGACCGGTGGCCGTGTTCATCATGCTCGGCCTCGTGGCGGCCTGGCGCACGTACGACGTCGCGGTCGGGGCGGGCGAGCTCCTGGCAGCTGCCGAGAGCCTGCGCTCGCTCGGCATCGCGGCGCTGCTGCTCGTGCTCATCGCGGCGTCATGGGTGGCGCTGCACCGCATCCGCTCGGACCGCGGAGAGCCGACCGCGCAGGCGATGGCCGACCGCATCGACGGGCTCGCCCTGCTCGTGGCGGCCTTCACGACGACGACCGTCATCGCGACGCCCGTGCTCGTGCTCGGCCAGGTGGCGCTCGGCTACGGGGCGCCGCAGGAGGTCGCGACGATCCTCGTCTCGGCCGCGGGGTGGGTCACGACCTCGACGGTCATCTTCACGGTGCGCGCCGTGGGCGCGGCGGTGCTCATCGTGCTCGCGTTCGTGCAGGCGCGCCGGGGCCGCCGCACGACCCCCGAGCTCATGGCCGCGGTCGGCATCGCGGGCCTGCTCATCGCTCTCGGCGTGCTGTTCGAGGTGCCGCTCGTGTGGGATCAGGATGCGCTCGCGATCCTCGGTTCGGTACTCGCGCTCGCGGTGCTCATCGTCTCGCTCGTGACGCGCCGGCTCACGCCCGCGCGTGCGACGTCGGTGCTCATCGCGCTGCTCATGTCGGCGCTCTTCGCCTACCGCGAGTTCGTGACCGACCCCATCGCGTACCTGCTCGGCTTCGCGGGCGGCGCGGTCGTGCTCTTCGGTTTCGTGTGGGCGTTCCTCACGGGCTACAAGGCCGCCAACGAGGACTCGCCCGCCTACCCGCGGCCCTCGCGCGTGCAGCTCGTGCTCGCGAACGCCATCTTCGGCATCACGGTGCTCGCGTTCCTCGCGCTCGCGCGGGATCCGGATGCGTCGGTGTCGCTCGGCGAGCTCGCCGAGTACGGCGCGCAGGCCTACGGCGACCCGCTCGTCGCGGCCGGTCTGCTGCTCGCGCTGTGGGCGGCGCTGCGCGGCCGCGAGCTCGACGACGTGCCGGAGGAGGACAGGGCGGGGGAGGTCGCCCCCGCCCCCGGGGCCGCGGCCTGAGCTCCGCCGTCGCGGTGCACGGCGGCGCGCAGCTCGGTCCTGCAACTGGGGGCGCGTCACCCGCTGGTTGAGTAGCGCCCGTAGGGCGCGTCACCCGCTGGTTGAGTAGCGCCGTAGGGCGCGTATCGAAACCAGCCCGCTGATCAGAACGCCGGCGCGTCCACTCTCTCGAGGCCCTTCGCCGAGAACGCGAGCGACTCCGCCGTCTGAATCGACCCCGCCTCCTCGTCGACGATCGTGCGATATCCGAGGCGCGTCGCCTCGGCCGCGCGTTGGCGCCCACCCGCGACGGCGCGCACCTCACCCGCGAGGCTGATCTCGCCGATCGCCGCGAGAGTGCGCGGCAGCGGCCTGTCTTTCGCGGCCGACGCGATCGCGAGCGCGATCGCGAGGTCGGACCCGGGCTCGGAGAGCCGGATGCCGCCGACCGTCGACACGTAGACCTCCTTATCGGAGAGCTTGATGCGGCAGCGCTTCTCGAGCACCGCGAGCAGCATCGCGACGCGCGCGCCGTCGACGCCGCTCACGATGCGGCGCGGGTTGGGCGCCGTCGTGTCGACGACGAGCGCCTGCACCTCGACCGGCAGCGCGCGGCGTCCCTCGAGCGTGACCGTGACGCACGTGCCCGGCACGGGCGTGTGGGTGCGCGAGAGGAAGAGGCCCGAGGGGTCGGGCACCTCGGCGATGCCGTCGCCCGCCATCTCGAAGCAGCCCGCCTCATCCGTGGGTCCGAAGCGGTTCTTGAGCGCGCGCACGAAGCGCAGAGCGGTCTGCCGGTCGCCCTCGAAGCTCAGCACGACGTCGACGAGGTGCTCGAGCACGCGCGGGCCCGCGATCGAGCCGTCTTTCGTGACGTGGCCGACGAGCAGCAGCGGGATCGAGCGCTCCTTCGCGACACGGATGAGCGTGCCCGCGACCTCGCGCACCTGCGCGGGCTGGCCGGGGGCGCCATCCGAGAGGCCCGAGGCGATCGTCTGCACGGAGTCGACGACGAGGAGGCCGGGCCGCACGGCGTCGACGTGGCCGAGCACGGTCGCGAGGTCGGTCTCGGATGCGAGATACAGTTCGTCGTCGAGAGCGCCCGTGCGCTCGGCGCGCAAGCGCACCTGCCCGGCCGACTCCTCACCCGAGACGTAGAGCACGCGCGCACCGCGGCGGGCCGCGCGCGCCGCGACCTCGAGCAGCAGCGTCGACTTGCCGACGCCCGGCTCGCCCGACACGAGCACCGCGGCGCCCGGCACGAGGCCCCCGCCGAGCACGCGGTCGAACTCGCCGATGCCCGTGGGGCGGTGCGCGGCATCCTCGACGACGTGCTCCGTGATGGGCTTGGCCGCACGCGCCTCGGGAACGGATGCCGCGCTCACCTTGCCCGTCGGGGCTCCCCGCTCGAGAATCGAGCCCCACTGCTGGCACTCGGGGCAGCGGCCGAACCACTTGGCGCCGGTCCAGCCGCACTCGGAGCACGCGAAACCGGGGGCGGGGGGTCGGGCCATGCGGTCAGCCTAGATGGCACCGCCGACGGCCACGACGCTGGAGCCGACGGTCGGTGGATCGGGGCGGCCGTCGCAGCCGTGAGCGTCAGGCGGTGACGGCGAAGAGCTGAGTGGCGATCGTCACGGCCGCGACAGCGAGGGCGCCGAAGCCCAACCAGCCGGCCGCGAGCGAGGGCCGGTCGTCGCGCCACGTGAGCATGGGCGTGAACTCGGGGGCGGGGGCATCGACGAGCTGCTGGGCTGCGGCGAGCGAGTGCGAGCGGCCCACGCGTGTACCCCGATGGTCGGAGGTCTCGAACGCGCCGCCGGTGAACTCCACCGTGCCGAGGAACTCGCCGTTGCGCGTGCCCGCCCAGAGGCCCTCGGCGACGAGTGCCCAGCGGATGCCGGCGGCGGGCGAGGAGGACGCGGGGGCGAAGCTCCCGGGGGTGAGCGTGGCGGTCATGGTGCCGGTCCTCTCGTGGTGAACGGGCTGTGGTCACCATCCTGCGAGCGGACCGGGCGCGTGCCAAGAAACCGGGGAGGGGTTGCGGCCGTGATCGCGCGGTGCTACTGGACGCGCTCGAGCAGCACCATGATCTCGTAGTGCTCGGTCTGGGGGAACATGTCGAACACGCGGATGCGGCGCGGGCGCAGGCTCGGCATCGCGGCGAGGTCGCGCGCGAGCGAGACGGAGTTGCAACTCGAGTACACGACGGCGCCGACGCTCGAGGACTCGAGGGTCGCGCACAGCTCCGGTCCGAGCCCGCGCCGCGGCGGGTTCACGATGACGGCATCCGGCGCGTCGGCCCCGCCGACCGCGGTCGCGTCGCCCACCTCGAACGCGACGTCGACGAGCCCCGCCTCGGCGGCCGAGAGGCGCGCGCTCTCGACGGCGGGCGCGCTCGTCTCGACGCCGAGCACGCGGCGCCCCGGGGCGGCCACGTGGAGCGCGAAGCCGCCGACGCCGCAGTAGAGGTCCCACACGGACGCGGGGGCGAGCTCGTCGATCCACGCGCGTGCCTGCCGGTAGAGGCCCGCGGCGACCTCCGTGTTCGTCTGGAAGAAGCTGCCGGGCCGGAGGTGCAGCACGACGTCGTCGAGCCGCATCGCGAGCGACTCGTCGGCGGTGAGGGGCACCTCGACCTCGCCCTCGAGCACGGCCTTGTGCTCGGGCAGCAGGTTGACCGACACGACGGCCAGCTGCGGCAGCTCGGCGAGCAGCATCGGCAGGTGCTTGCGGATCCGCGCGAGCGACTCGGTCGAGCGCAGCACGAAGCGGAGCATGAGGCGCCCGTCGGGCGACTCGGTCAGCAGCACGTGCTTGAGCTCGCCGCGGCGGGCGGGCACGTCGTACGGCTCGAGCCGGGCGAGCGTGATGAAGCCGATGATCGCCGGGAACGCGGCCCGGAGGCCGCCCGGCAGCACACCGCATCCGCGCAGGTCGACGCCACGGCGCGCGGCATCCAGGATGCCGAGGGTCGGCGCCTCGATCGTGCCGCCGACCACCATCTTCGCCTTGTTGCGGAAGGCCTCGGGACGCGAGCGGACGGGCGGCAGCCACTCCGCATCCGTCCACGCGCCGAGGAGCGACTCGGCGTGCGCGACCTTGCCCGCGAGCTGGGCGTCGTAGTCGACCCCCATGAGCGTGCACGAGCGGCACACCCCCGCGTCGAAGTAGTCGCACTGCACCCGGTCACGATACGTCAGCCGCCCCCGTGCGCTCGCGCGGCGGCGGGGGACCTCCGTCCGTTCTCGGGCCCCTGCGATCGGATAGTTTCAAGACTGTGAGCCACCAGCCGGAAGCGACCCATGCGCGGCGCATCCGTTGGCCCCGGTGGCTCGCCGCGGGCCTCGCGCTCGTCGTGCTCGCGGCGGCGGTCGTGCTCGTGGCCCGCTGGCTGCGCACGCTCGAGCCCGTGCAGGAGTTCCTGTTCGCCAACCCGGGCTCCTACCCGCTGCCCGAGTGGGCGCCCGTCGGCTTCCCCGCGTGGCTCGCGTGGCAGCACTTCTTCAACGCCTTCTTCCTCGTGCTCATCGTGCGCACGGGGCTCCAGTCGCGCTTCGAGCTGCAGCCGCCCGCCCTGTGGACGTCGCGCCGCAACCGCCGGCGCCGCATGAGCATGACGGTGTGGGTGCACCTCGCGCTCGACGCGCTGTGGATCGTCAACGGCCTGCTCTACGTCGTGCTGCTCCTCGCGACCGGCCAGTGGGTGCGCATCGTGCCGACGAGCTGGGAGGTCATCCCGAACGCCCTCTCGGCGGCGCTCCAGTACGCCTCGCTCGACTGGCCGCTCGAGCACGCGTGGGTCAACTACAACAGCCTCCAGCAGCTCTCCTACTTCGGCGTCGTGTTCGTCGCGGCGCCGCTCGCGATCGTCACGGGCGCGCGGATGTCGGCCCTCTGGCCGCGCGACGCCACGCGCCTCAACGCGGCCTACCCGTTCTCGCTCGCGAAGGCCGTGCACCTGCCCGTCATGGTGCTCTTCATCGCCTTCACCGTCGCGCACGTCGCGCTCGTGCTCGCGACGGACGCCCTGCGCAACCTCAACGCGATCTTCACGGCGCGCGACGCATCCGACGGGGTGGGCTTCGTCATCTTCGTGGTGGCCCTCCTCGTCATCGCGGCGGGCTGGGCGCTCGTGCGCCCGGCGATCGTCGACCGCATCGCGGCGGCCTTCGGCGACGTCATGCGGCGTCGCTGACGCGGGTTAGCCTGGCGGCATGGAGCACCGCATCTTCGGGATGAGCTTCGCGCGCATCTACCCGCTCTACGTCGAGAAGATCGAGCGGAAGGGCCGCACGGTCCGGGAGCTCGACGACGTGATCGAGTGGCTCACGGGGTATGACGCCGCCGCGGTGCGCGCCCACGTCGAGGCGGGCACGACGCTGCGGGAGTTCTTCGACGGGGCGCGGATCAACCCCGCGGCGACGCTCATCACGGGCGTCATCTGCGGCATGAGGGTCGAGGAGATCGACGACCCGCTCATGCAGAGGATCCGCTACCTCGACAAGCTCGTCGACGAGCTCGCCCGGGGCAAGGCCCTGCAGAAGGTGCTCCGCTCGGCGTAGCGTCGGAGCATGACGACTGCTCACGACAAGGCACTCACCCTCCAGGCCCTGCACGAGGCCCCCGATATCCTGCAGGTGGTCAACGTGTGGGATGCCGTGAGCGCGAAGGTCATCGCCGACCTCCCCGGCACGCGCGCCCTGGCGACGGCCGGCCACTCGATCGCGGCGAGTCACGGCTACCCCGACGGCGGCATGCCGCTCGATCTCGCGCTCGAGGGCGCGCGGATCGTGGCGGAGGCGGTCGACCTGCCCGTGAGCGCCGACCTCGACGACGGGTACGACGAGCCGGGCGAGACCGTCCGTCGAGCGATCGGCTTCGGCATCGTCGGCGCGAACGTCGAGGACCGGATGCGCCCGCTCGGCGAGGCGGTCGCGCGGGTGCGGGCGATCACCCGCGCCGCCGAGGCGGAGGGGGTCGCGTTCCAGCTCAACGCCCGCACCGACGCGTTCGTGCGCGGAGAGGGCGACGTCGAGTGGAAGCTCGGCGAGGCGATCGCGCGCGGCCGCGCGTTCCTCGCGGAGGGCGCCGCGCTCGTCTTCGTGCCCGGGCCGACCACACCCGAGCTCATCGAACCGCTCGTCGAGGCCTTCGGCGGCAAGCTCTCGATCATCGGCCTGCCGGGCGCCCTGCCCGCATCCGAGTACGAGCGGATGGGCGTGGCCCGCATCTCCTACGGCCCCCTGACCCAGCGGGTGGCCCTGCGCGCGCTGCGCGACCTCGGCACCTCGCTCTACGGAGGCGGCGTGATCCCCGAGGACACCCCGACCCTCAACTGAGCGATCGGTCCGGCGGGGCGGTGATACCGTCGCGCCATGACCGACCCCATCCTGCTGTCCGTCGATCAGGGCCTCGCCCGCATCACTCTCAACCGGCCCGAGCGGCTCAACGCCTTCGACGGCCCGACGGGCCACGCCTGGGCCGAGATCACGGCGGAGGTCGTCGCGCGCGACGACGTGCGCGCGGTGCTCCTCGAGGGCGCGGGCCCCGCGTTCTGCGCGGGCGGCGACGTGCGCGCGATGGTCGAGCTCGACTCGGGCGCCGGCATGACGGAGCTCGCCGAGGTCATCAACCGCGGCATCCTGGCTCTCACCGAGTCGCAGCTGCCCGTCGCGGTCGCCGCCCACGGTGCCGTCGTCGGAGGCGGCCTCGGCATCATGCTCGCGGGCGACTACGCCGTCGTCGGCGAGGGCTCGAAGCTCGGCAGCCGCTACGCGAACGTCGGCCTCACCCCCGACCTCTCGGTCTCGGCGCAGCTCGCGCGCGCCGTCGGTGAGCGTCGCGCCCTGCAGCTCGTGCTGAGCGATCGGATGCTGTCGGGCGCCGAGGCCGTCGAGTGGGGGCTCGCGGCCGAGGTCGTGCCGGATGCCGAGGTCGGGGCGCGCGCGGAGGCCGTCGCGCGCTCGTGGGTGGCGGGGGCCGCATCCGCGTACGGTCGCGCCAAGCGGCTCGTGCGCGACGCGGCGCACCGCTCGTTCGCGGAGCAGCTCGCCGAGGAGGCCCGCTCGATCGGAGCCGCCTACGACACCCCCGACGCCCGCCGCCTCACGGCCGCCTTCGCCGCGCGGTAGCCGACCGAGGAGCGCCGCAGCAGGCGACCATCTGCGTCACCAGCGGTTGGCTACGTCCTCGGCCCAGCCGAAGAGGTCGCGCACCTCGATGCGCTCGCCCTCGACGCGGATCCAGCCGTCGAAGACGCCGAACACCTGGTCGCCACGCGTGCCGATGATGCCGAGGTTCGTGCGCGAGACGTGGTCGTACTCGGGCGTCACGGTGAGGTCGACGTCGGTGCCCCGGATGGTCCACGGCTCGAGCGGACGCTCGAGGTCGTAGGTCCACAGCACGTCCTCCGAGATCTTGGTGACGTTGCCGTCGACGATGAGGGCGTTCTCGGTCATGCCCGTGCCGTCGGTCCAGCGGGCGCCGAACTGCAAGCCCACCTGGTGCCCTCCCGTGCGACCGACCGCGGCCGCCCAGTTCCAGCGCACGTCGTGGTGCCAGCGCCCGCGCCCGTGGTCGAGCACGGCCCACGCATCCGCGAGCTCGATCGTCTCGCCTGCGACTTTCAGGGTGCCGACCGCTCGGCGGCCGACGTCCTTGACGGTGTACTGGAAGCGGCGCTCCGACCAGGGCACGACGTCCGCGAGCGACTGGTGGTCGGCGTCCGCCTCGGCGAGCACGTCGACCGAGAGGCCGTCGGCGCGGGCCCGGAGGCGGGTGCCGCCCTCCTCGTCGCGGATGTCGATCTCGAGCGGGCCGGACTTCGCGCGCGCCGGCCCGTCGCCGAGCGAGCCGGGCAGGCTCGCCGTCCACGGACCGCCGATGCGGCCGCGGTCGATCGTCTCGCCCGTGCGGCGGTCGCGCACCCAGAACCCGTGCACCGCGGCGTAGTCGAGCGACGACACCGTCACCGACACGATGTGCGTGGGGGAGACGATCGCCCAGTACTCCCACCGCTTGTTGCGCCCCTTGTCGCGCAGGCCGCGCCCGATCCCCGAGGTGTCGTGCAGCGGGCGGCGGCTCCAGCCGACGGCATCCGGGTCGAGGCCGCCGTCGGGGCGGCAGAGGGCGACGGGGGCGATGATCTCGCGCTCGCTCATTCGGGTGCTCCAGAGGTGACGGCCGCGAAGCGGCGGCGGATGTCGTGGTTGATGGCCCGCACGGTGTCCGCGTCCAGCTTCACCTCGGTGCGGTCGGCGGTGAGGATGCCGTTCGATTCGTCCTCGACGTCGGACAGCTGCGTGTAGACCGTGGCGGAGAGGCCGCGCTCGAGCGCGGGGATGATCTCGCGACGGTGCAGGCGCTCGTACTGCGCCGTGAGCTCGGCGGAGTCCTTCGCGCGACGGTAGCCGAACTCGCGCTCGGGGTAGTCGTGGCCCGGCAAGCGCAGGTTGTAGCCGCCGTACTCCGACACGACGAGCGCGCGCCCATCGCGCCCCCACCAGCGGGCGGGTCGGATCGGCTGGAAGTAGACGTGCAGGCTGCGGAGGTCGCCCGCGCGCTGGTCGTGCCAGCCGCTCGCGTGGTCGATGACGCGGTCGGGGTCGAGCGACCGAACGCGCGCCGCGACCTCGGCGGCGTCGAACTGCCCCCAGCCTTCGTTGAACGGCACCCAGGTGACGACGGCGGGGCTGTTCCGCAGCAGCTCGATCGTCTCGTCGAGCTCGCGCAGGAACTCGGCGCGACCCTCCGCATCCGCTCGCCCGAACGCCGCGTAGCGCGTGTCGGAGAAGCGGATGCGCGGATGCACGACGGGAAGCGTGATGACGCGCGGCGTGTACTCGCGCCCGCCGTTGACCATGTCCTGCCACACGAGCATGCCGAGGCGGTCGCAGTGGTGGTACCAGCGCAGGGGCTCGATCTTGATGTGCTTGCGCAGCATCGTGAAGCCGAGGTCCTTCATGGTCTGGATGTCGCGCACGAGCGCCGCGTCGTCGGGCGCCGTGTAGAGGCCACCGGGCCAGTAGCCCTGATCGAGCACGCCGATGTGCGGGTACGGCGCGCCGTTGAGGTGCAGGCGCGGCATGCCCGCGGCATCCGGCGCGACCTCGACCGTGCGCAGTCCCACGTAGCTCTCGACGCGGTCGTCGCCGAGGGCGATCTCGAGGTCGTAGAGGAACGGATGCTCGGGCGCCCAGGTGCGCGGCTCCGGGATCCGGATGCGCAGATCGTCGCCCGAGACGCCATCGGCCCGGACGACGACCTGGCCGTCGGCGAGCACGGTCGCCGCGACGGGGTGCCCGCCCCCGTCGGAGGCCTCGACCCGCAGCTCGAGCATCGCCTCGGCGAGTCCGTCGCGGATGCCGGGCGTGCGCATCCGGAGTCCCGCGACGTGCACCTCGGGCACCGTCTCGAGCCACACCGTCTGCCAGATGCCCGACTGCGCGGTGTACCAGATGCCCCCGCGGCGGAGCTTCTGCTTGCCCCGCGAGTGGTACGAGGTGTCGCTCGCGTCACGCACCTCGACGACGAGCTCGTGCACGTCGCGATCGTCCAGGGCGTCCGTGACATCGACCGAGAAGGGCAGGTAGCCCCCGACGTGGGTTGCGACCTCGACGCCGTTCACGCGCACGCTGCAGCGCTGATCGACGGCGCCGAAGTGCAGTATGACGCGCTCGCCGGCGCGGGCCCGGGCCGCGAAGGTGCGGCGGTACCAGAGCGTCTCATCGGGCTGCAGCTGACGCCCGACGCCCGAGAGCTCGGTCTCGGGGGAGAAGGGCACGACGATGGCCCCGTCCCACACGGCGGGTTCGGATGCGTCCGCCGCGGTGAAGGCGTGCTCCCACGTGCCGTTGAGGATCGTGAAGGCCCCGCGCCTCAGCTGCGGACGCGGGTACTCGGGCAGCCGCACGGCTGCCGCGTCGGACTGCGCCGTCATCGAGCGCGACGCTCCACGCGCGCCCGCACGAGCACGATGACGGGCACCAGCACGAGCACGACCGCCGCTCCGACGAAGATCTCGGGGCCCGGCACGGGCTTCACGACCCCGAGGTCGGTATAGGTCTGGCCGGCGCCCGAGATGACCCATGCGCCGATGAAGGGCCCCGCGATCATCGGCACCATGATCGCCATGACCATGCGCAGGCCCTGCACGAGGCCCGCCTCGCCCTCGGGCGTCTGGTCGCGCACGGTGGCCGAGATCGACGCGATGCCGAGCATCATGCCGCCGAGTGCGACGGATGCCGCGGCGATCACGGGCACCATGTCGCGCGCGAGGAACATGCCCACGAGGCCGATCGCGAAGAGGCCCGTCGCGGGCAGCAGCATCCGGCGCTTGCCGACGCGGTCCATGAGGCGGCCGCCGAGCACGCTGATGACGGATGCGGCCAGCAGCGAGGCGCCGAGCACGATCGCGTACGACTCGATCTGCAGCCAGCGCTGCAGGTAGATGATCACGTACGGCAGGAACACCTGGCTCGCCGTTCCGATCACGAGCCACAGCACGAGCGAGAGGTAGAGACCGGGGTTCGCGCGGACGGTCGACGGGCGGAAGCCGCGCACGATGCGCGCGAGGGTCGAGCCGCCCGAGCCGGATGCCCCATCCGCGGGGCGGGGCAGGTCGCGCACGAGGAACCATGCGACGATGCCGGTGACGCTCGTGACGGCGCCGATGATCGCGAAGAAGAGGCGCCACTCGCCCGCGCGGGTCAGCCCGTCGAGGGCGCCGAACACGACGAGCATCGCGATGAGCGGCATGATCGCGACCACGCCGTCCACGCGACCGCGCGTGCGGGGCGTCGTGGCATCCGTGAGCCACGCGCCGAACGCGGCGTCGTTCGCGGTCGAGCCGAAGACGCTCATGATGCAGTCGAGCGCGATGACCGTGATGATCGCCGCGAGCACGAAGGGCGCGGCGACCACGCCCTCGGCGGGGGCCAGCAGGCCGAACGCGGCGGTGCACACGCCCCACGCCAGATAGCCGAACGCGATGAAGGCTCGGCGGCGCCCGATGCGGTCGGACCACGCGCCCACCACGATCGTCGTGAGGGTCGCGGCGATCGCGCTGAGGGCGACCATCGCGGCGATCACCGTCGGGTCGGGCGTGATGACGTCGTAGACGAACACGTTGAGGTACATGTTCTCGACGGTCCAGGCGAGCTGGCCGACGAGGCCCACGACCACGACCGTCCACCAGACACGGGCGCCGGGGCGCTCGCGCCTGGTGGGGGCGCCGGCATCGCCGCCGTCGTCGGGTACTCGGGCGGGGTTCGCGGATGCGGGGGCCGGGTGTGACATCGTCGTCGGTTCCTGATCGGTCGTAGAGTGGTTTCCACGTGGAAAATCTCCCGCCACTGTAGCGCCTGGAACTCCGAGAGGACACCGTGGTCACCCAGCAGGATGTCGCCGATCGCGCGGGCGTGGGTCGCCGCACGGTCTCGCACGTCGTGACGGGCTTCCCGCACGTGAGCCCGGATGTGCGGGCGCGCGTGCTGCGGGCGATCGACGAGCTCGGCTACGTGCCCAATCGCGTGGCGCAGCAGCTGCGCACGGGGCGCAGCGGGGTCATCGCGCTCACGGTGCCCGAGATCGGAGTCGGCTACTTCGGCGAGCTCGGAACCCTCGTCGTCGAGGAGGCGGCGGCCCGCGGGCTGGGCACGCTCGTCGCGCAGACGCGCGGATCGCGCGAGCGCGAGCTCGCCGAGCTCGAGCGCATCATCGCACTGCAGCCGGACGGGGTCATCATGAGCCCGCTCGGACTCACGGCCGCCGACGTCGCCGCGATCGCCGCGCGCACCTCGGTGACCCTCATCGGCGAGCACTTCGTGGGCCGCGAGCGCGGGGGCGTCGGGGCGCCGGTCGCGATCGACAACACCGCCGCGGCCTCCGAGCTCGTGGGGCACCTCGCCTCGACCGGGCGGCGGCGGATCGCCTATCTCGGCATGGCGTCGGATGCGGCCCCTCGGTTCGACGTGCTGCGGCGGCAGGGTGCGCGCGCCGGCCGCGATGCGGCGGGGCTCGAGCCGCTCGACGACATCGCCGTGAACGACTACACGTGGCAGGACGGCTACGACGCCGGCCGCGAGGCCGCTCGGCGCGCGGCCGGGGGCGAGCTCGACGCGGTCTTCTGCGTGACCGACGAGGTGGCGATCGGCGTCATGCGCGCCCTGCACGACGCGGGGCTGAGCATCCCGCGCGACATCGCCGTGGCGGGCTTCGACGACATCCCCGAGGGTCGCTTCGCGAACCCCCGCCTCACGACCGTCGCGCCCGACAAGGCCGAGCTCGCGCGTCGCGCGGTCGCCGCAGTCCTCGGGGAGCCGGCGCCCGCATCCGCCGTGCCCCACCGCGTGATCCCCCGCGAGAGCACCTGATCGCCCGCGAGCCGGCGCCGCTCAGTCGGCGAGGATCTCCCGCACGCGCTCTCGCAGCTCCGGCACCACGTCAGCCTCGAACCACGGATTGCGGGCGTGCCAGCGGAAGTTGAGCGGTGACGGGTGCACGAGCGGCATGAACTCGGGCAGGTAGTCGGCCGAGGCGCGCACCGTCTCGGTGAGCGAGCCGCGCCGCCGCGCCCCGAGATAGTGCGCCTGCGCGTACGACCCGACGAGCAGCGTGAGCCGGATGCCGGGCATGAGCGCGAGGAGCGGCGGATGCCAGCGCGCGGCGATACCGGGCCGGGGCGGCAGGTCGCCTCCCGGCCCGCGGCCCGGGTAGAAGAAGTCCATCGGCACGAGCGCGACCGCGGGGCCGCGGAACGTCGCCTCGTCGATCCCCAGCCAGCCCCTCAGCCGGGCGCCGCTCGCGTCGTCGAACGGCACGTGGCTCGCCTGCGCCCGACGGCCCGGCGCCTGCCCGATCACCGCGAGGCGGGCATCCGGATGCGCCGTGAACACGGGCGCGTAGCCGAGCGCGCGGAACGCGGAGTTCTCGGGATCGGCGAGCACCGCCTCGCGCAGGCTCTCGATCGCCCGCTCGCCCGCCGAACCCACTACTGCATCCTCGCAGCCCCGATCAGTCGCGCTCGGCCTTCCGATCGAGTTGCTCGAGGAGCTCCTTGAGCGCCTTCGCGATCGAGGTGTGGTCGTACTGGGCGGCGCGGCTCTCTCCCGAGACGACCGCGCAGCGATGCAGCTTGCGGAAGTCGCCGTACGGGAAGAGGTAGCGCCCCTTCGTGCCCTCGGTGGCCTCCGTGTCCTCGCCGAGGAACCAGCGCGCGTACTCGGGCATGCCGTTCTTCTCGATGAAGGCGTTGCCGTCGTCGGCGCTGGGCGCGTGCTCGCTCCAGTCGTCGCGTTCGTCGGCCACGTAGTCGCCGCCGCGCAGCAGCCCGCGGGCGTGGGAGAGGGCGTCGTCGTTGAGTCGTACTGTCATGCGATCCGGTCTACGTCGCGGCGGCCGCGCCATCGAGGGCCTTGACAGCGGGCGACAGGCGCGCGCTCCACGAACTCGGCTCGTCGCCGATCGTCAGGCGAGCACGACCTCCACGCCGGCATCGCGCAGGCGCTGCAGCTCCTCGGGGTCGGCGGAGTCGTCGGTGATGAGGGTCGTGACGTCGGTGATCTCAGCCATCTGGGCGAGGGCGGCGCGACCGATCTTGGAGCCGTCCGCCACGACGATCGTGCGCTGCGCCTTCGACACCATGGCGTGGTTCGTGCGCGCCTCGGTCTCGTCGTGCGTCGTGACGCCGGCGGAGGCCGAGACGCCGTCGGCGCCGAGGATCGCGGTGCCCACGTTGACGGCCTTGAAGGTGCCCTCGGCGAGCACGCCGACGAGCTCGAGCGATTGGGGGCGCAGGATGCCCCCCGTCATGACGACCTTGAGGCGGGGGTAGGAGGCCACGAGCGAGGCGATCGACAGCGAGTTCGTGACGATCGTGAGGTCGGCGTGGTTGACGAGCTCGCGGGCGACCCCCGCCGTGGTCGTGCCGCCCGAGAGGGCGACGGCGTGGCGCTCGCGGGGGATGCGGATGGCGGCGGCGCGCGCGATGCGGCGTTTGGCTTCCTGGAAGCGGGTGTCGCGGAGCGCGACGGGCACCTCGGCGAGCGAGCCGGCGGCCTTCGCGCCGCCGTGGGTGCGCACGATGAGCCCCTGGTCGGCGAGCACGGTGAGGTCGCGGCGCAGCGTCGCGGTGGAGCTCTGGAACAGTTCGGCGAGCTCCGCGAGCGACACCTCGCCGCGCTCCGCGATGGCGTCGAGGATGTCGGCCATGCGCCGGGAGCGCTTGGGGGAGCCGCCGAGCTCGGCGACGGTGCTGGTGCTGTAGGCGGTGGCCATGGGAAGCGAGCATGACAGATGAGCGAATGGGCGTCAATCCGCTCATTTGATTGCGCGACTTGTGCAGACTCTCGACAATCGAGGCATGCCGACGATCGTCTTCCTCGGGGCCGGGAGTGTCGTGTTCACGCGACAGCTGCTCACCGACCTGCTGCGCTTCCCCGACCTGCCGGTGCTCGACATCGCGCTCCACGACATCGACGCCGAACGGCTCCACGTCGCTCGACTCACGGCCGAGAACGTCGCGCGGCAGCTCGGCCGCGAGGTGCGCGTCACGGCATCCGCAGACCGCCGCGAGGCGCTCGCGGGCGCAGACTTCGTCATCAACATGATCCAGGTGGGCGGCATCGACGCCACCCGCGTCGATCTCGAGCTGCCGGCGCGCAGGGGCCTGCGACAGACGATCGGCGACACGACGGGCGTGGGCGGCGTCTTCCGCGCCCTGCGCACCTTCCCCGTGCTCACCGGCATCGCGCGTGACATGACGGAGCTGTGCCCCGACGCGTGGTTCCTCAACTACACGAACCCCATGGCGATGAACGTGTGGTGGATGTCGATCGTCGCCCCCGAGCTCAAGTCGGTCGGTCTCTGCCACAGCGTCTACTGGACCGTCAACGACCTGTGCGAGCTCGTCGGCGTGCCGCTCGAGGGCACCCGCTACCGCGCCGCGGGCGTCAACCACCAGGCCTGGCTCACCGAGTGGAGCCGCGACGGCCGCGACCTTTATCCGCTGCTGCGCGAGAAGATCGCCTCCGACCCCGAGCTCGCCCGCCGCGTGCGCGTCGAGATCTTCCGCCGCATCGGCTACTACCCGACCGAGACGAGCGAGCACTCGGCCGAGTACCTCGACTGGTTCCTGCGCGACGACGCGCAGATCGAGCGCTTCCGCCTCGAGCCGCTGCAGTACATCGGCATCTCGGAGGAGAACGTGCGCGAGTTCGAGGAGGCGCGGGCCATCCTCGGCGCGGGCGGCGACCTCCCGCTGCACGAGGAGGGCGACGCCGCCGAGTACGCGCCGCAGATCATCCACTCGATGCTCACGGGCACCCCGCGGGAGGTGCATGTGAACGTGCCGAACCGCGGCTACATCACGAACCTCCCGCGGGATGCCGCGGTCGAGGTGCCGGCCACCGTCGACGCCTCGGGCGTGCACCCCGTCACGTGGGGTGACGTGTGGCCGGCGGGTGCCGCGCTCAACCGCACCTATCTCTCCGTCGCCGAGCTCGCCATCCGCGCCGCGCGAGAGGGCGACCCCGAGCTCGTGCGCCGCGCCGTGCTCCTGGACCCCAACGCGAGCTCGTCGCTCACACCCGCCGAGATCTGGGAGCTGTGCGACGAGCTCACAGAGGCGCACGCCGAGCTTCTTCCCGAGGATCTGGGCGGTCGCGTGCCGCACGTGCTGCCGTGAGCCTCGTCTCCACACGGGAGCTGCTCGACGCCGCGGTCGTCTCGGGCGGGGCCGTCGCGGGCTTCAACGTCATCACGCTCGAGCACGCCGAGGCCATCGCGCTCGGCGCGGCCGAGGCGGGGGTCGGCGTGATCCTGCAGCTGAGCGAGAACGCCATCCGGTTCCACCGCGGCGACCCGTGGCCCATCCTCGCGGGCTGTCGTGCGGTGGCCGAGGCGGCATCCGCGCCCCTCGCGCTGCACCTCGACCACATCGAGGATGCGGCGCTCGTCGATCTCGCGCTCGCGCACGCCGAGGCATGGGGCCTCGGCTCGATCATGGTCGACGCCTCGCGGCTCGACTACGCGGGCAACGTCGCCGCGACAGCGGATGCGGCACGTCGCGCCCACGGTGCGGGCTTGTGGGTCGAGGCGGAGCTCGGCGAGATCGGCGGTAAGGACGGCGCCCACGCGCCGGGCGTGCGCACCGACCCCGACGAGGCGGCCGCGTTCGTCGCCGCAACCGGTGTCGACGGCCTGGCGGTCGCCGTCGGCAGCTCGCACGCCATGCGGGAGCGCACGGCGGGCGTCGACATCGAGCTCGTCGCCCGCATCGCGGAGCGCGTGCCCGTGCCCCTCGTGCTCCACGGGTCCTCGGGCATCGGCGACGAGACGATCCGCGCGGCGGTGGCGGCCGGCATCCGCAAGGTCAACGTCGGCACGGCGCTCAACATCGCGGGCACGGCCGCCGTACGCGCGACGCTCGCGGAGGACCCGGATGCCGTCGACCCTCGCCCCTACACGGCGCACGCGCGCGACGCGATGGCGCGCACGGTGGCGCACTTCGCGGGGCTGCTGCGCTAGGCCTCGAGGCCCAGCACCGCGCGCGCATTGGCGCGGTACACCCGCTCGAGCAGCTCGGACGGCAGACCCAGCGCCGACACGGTCCAGCGACCCTGGGGAGGCACGGGCTCCTCGGGCGCGTACGCGAAGGCCTCGTCGTCCGTCTCGAGGAACCGGAAGTGCAGGCGGAACTGCTCCGGGGTCGCGGGGTAGATGTCGGTGCCGAACAGCACGCGGTCGGGGTGGCGCTCCAGCAGGCGGCGGAAGCGCCGCGGCTGCCGACCGAGCTCCGCCATCCGTCCGCCGATGTCGATCGTGTAGTGGGGGCAGTCGTCGAGGAGGCGCTCGACGAGGTCGAGGTCCTCGGCGGCGCAGCCGGCGTGCGCGCCGATGAAGCGCGTGCCGGGGCACGACTCCACGAGCGTGCGGTGCGCGGCGAGCAGCCGGTCGAACGTGGGGTGCACGGAGCGGTCGCCGAACCACCACTGCTTCATCTGCATGAGCTCGTCGATGCGCTCGTTGCGGGCGTCGAGCGGCTCGAAGAACGCCTTCGGGTCGGCGGTGTGGATGAGCACCGGGAGGCCGAGCTCGCCCGCGTGCCGCACGACGTCGATGACGCGCGGGTCGTCGGGCAGGATGAGCGCGCCATCCGCGTCGCGGATCGTGAGGCCGAGGTCCTTCCAGATCTTGACCCCGCGTGCGCCGCGAGCCGCGCTGTCGTCGAGCGAGGCGCGGAGACGCCGGGCGCCGTCCTCGGACGCGAGCTCGGCCCAGTCGAGCTGGCAGAAGGTCAGGAAGCGCCCCGGGTGGGCGCGGTCGTACCGCTCGACGTTGGCGGTGACCTCGTCTCCCCACCTGCCGTCGAGGTTGACGATCGTCTCGACTCCGCACGCGTCCATGACCGCGACGAGCGCATCCGGATCCTCGATCATCCAGTCTCCGTCGTCGGTGAGCCAACGGCCGAGGTGGTTGTGCACGTCGATCGCGGGGAACGCGGCGCGCTCGACCTCGGTCGCGGGCGGTCGCAGCTGGGCGACCGGATGCCACTCGGGCACGGGCAGGGTGCGCAGCTCCTCCCACGACAGGGAGGTGTCGGCGTCGTCGATCACGGGCGGCTCCTGTGCTCATCCGGTGGTGCTGTCAGCGTAGGAAGTGCGGGCCGACTATGCATCAAGTGCGCATTTGTGGTGATCGAATCACGCATTCTGCTAGCGAATCGCTCAGTCTCGGTCTCACGATAGGTCTCACCGCACGAGAGGACACCGCAATGCACCGTCGCATCACCTGGCTCGCCCTCGCCGCAGCCACCGCAACAGCCGCAGCAACGCTCACCGGATGCTCCGCAGGAGGCGCAACCGAGCTCGACCCGGAGGCCGACGTCACCATCACCTGGTGGACGGGTCAGGCCGACGAGGCTCAGACGATCCTGGATGGGCTCGCCGCCGAGTTCGAGGAACTGCACCCCAACGTCACCGTCGACATCTCCTCGGGCGCCTCGTCGACCGAGGAGCTGCTGCAGAAGCTCTCCGCGGGCTTCGCGAGCGACACCTACCCCAACATCTCCTACTCCTTCGGTTCGTGGGCGAGCGAGCTCGAGTCATCGGGTCGCACGCTCGACCTGCGCGACGAGGTCGACGACCCGTCGTTCGGCTGGGACGAGTTCTCGGAGGCCGCGCGCGCCACCGTCCAGCCGACCGGCGAGAAGATCATCGGCTTCCCCGCCCTCGTCGACAACCTCTCGCTCATCTACAACAAGACGGTCTTCGACGCCGCGGGCGTCGAGTACCCGACCGACGAGTGGAGCTGGGACGACTTCCGCGAGGCCGCGAAGCAGCTCACCGACGCGTCGACCGAGACCTACGGCTACGCCTACTCGGTGTCGGGGTCCGAGGAGACGACGTGGCAGTTCTGGCCGCACCTGTGGCAGAACGGCGGCGAGATCCTGAACGACGACGGCACCGCCGCCTTCGCGAGCGACGCGGGCGTCGACGCCCTCGAGTTCCTCCGCCAGATGGCCGTCGACGACAAGAGCATCTACCTCGACCAGACCGACACCAAGTTCGCGCAGCTCTTCGCGGCCGACCGCATCGGCATGATGACCTCCGGCCCGTGGCAGCTCTACGACCTCAACACGGCCGGCACGCAGTACGGCGTCACCGTGCTTCCGGGCACCGACGGCGACCACCAGACCGTCTCGGGCCCCGACATCTGGGCGCTCTTCGACACGCAGGACGTCAACGAGAACTACTGGTCGGTCGAGCTGCTCAAGTGGCTCACCGCCCCGGAGCAGGACGTGCGCTGGAACGTCGAGTTCGGCAACCTGCCGCTCCGCGCGAGCGAGATCGACAGCCCCGAGTTCCAGGCCCAGGTCGACGCCCTCCCGGGCATCGACATCATGGCCGCCAACAACGAGAACGCGGTGAAGTCGCGTCCCACGGTGGCGGGCTACGTCGGGCTCTCCGAGGCCATCGGATCGGCCATCTCGAAGGTGCTCCAGGGTCAGGGCGACCCGAAGGAGGCCCTCGAGGACGCCGCGAAGAAGGCCGACGAGGCTCTCGCCGACAACTGATCCACCCCGGCGGGGCGGTCAGCCGGCCGCCCCGCCCCCACCCCGCCGCAGGAGCGCATCCCCTCATGAACATCACCTCCCTCGAGATCGAGAGCCAGCCGCAGATCTGGCGTCGCTCGCTCGACCTCCTCGACGACGCCACGCGGATGCTGACCCGGTCGGGCGAGCGCATGCTCGTCATCGGGTGCGGCACCTCCGCCTTCGTGGCCGAGTCGTTCGCTCTGCTGCGGGAGGCCGCGGGCTTCGGCGAGACGGACGCGGCCTACGCATCCGAGCCCCGGCCGTGGCGCCCCTACGACGCCGTGCTCGGGATCTCGCGCTCCGGCACCACGACCGAGGTGATCGACGCCCTGCACGAGGTGCCCGAGGGTGTGCGCAAGATCGTCGTGACGGGCGTCGCGGACTCGCCGGTGGCCGAGCTCGCCGACGAGGTGCTGCTGCTCGATTTCGCCGACGAGCGCTCCGTCGTGCAGACGCGCTTCCCGACGACGTTCCTCTTCCTCGCGCGCGCGGCGTTCGGCGACGACGTCTCCGCCCTGCCCGATCAGGCCGCCGAGGCGCTCGCCGCGGGCGCGCCGCAGACCCCCGAGGGCCTCGATCACATCGTCTACCTCGGTCGCGGCTGGACCTACGGCCTCGCCCAGGAGGCGGCGCTCAAGGTGCGCGAGGCCGCGCAGGCGTGGGCCGAGTCGTACCCGCTGCTCGACTACCGCCACGGCCCGCTCGCGGTCGCGCACCCCGGCTCGCTCGTGTGGCTGCTCGGCGTGCGCGACGACGACCTCGCGCGCGACATCGAGGCGACGGGCGCCCAGGTGGTGCAGTCGGACGCCGACCCGCTCGTGCAGCTCGCGCTCGCGCAGCAGCTCGCGGTCGACACGGCGGTCTCGCGCGGACTCGACCCCGACAAGCCGCGTCACCTGACGCGGTCGATCGTGCTCTCCTGACGCCGACAAGATAGGTCGAGGAGGCGACGATGGCGACCATCACCGAGACACGCGAGGCTCCGCGAGCGGATGCGGACGGCAGCCCCCGCGGGTCGGCACCCGACACGCGCGCGGGCGCCCGCAAGCGCCGCGGGTTCGCCGACTTCACCGGCTGGGCGTTCGTCGCCCCGGCGATGGTCATCATCCTGGGCCTCTCGATCTTCCCCGCGGTGTGGGCGTTCGTGCTCTCGCTGCAGAAGTGGAACGGCTTCGCGCCGCCGAAGTGGGTCGGCGGGAACAACTACGGCAAGCTCCTGAGCGACGAGGAGTTCTGGGCGGCGGTGTCGCACACGGGCCTCTTCGTGCTGCTCTTCGTGCCCGCCTCGGTGCTGCTGGGGCTGTTCCTCGCCGTCGCGCTCAACCGCGACATCCCGCTCATCGGCCTCTACCGCACGGCGATCTTCGTGCCGTTCGTCGCCTCGGCGGCGGCGACCGGCATCCTGTCGACCTACCTCTTCAGCCCGCAGTTCGGCCTCGCCAACAACGTGCTGCGCTCGCTCGGGCTGCCCGCGCAGGGCTGGCTCGAGGACCCGAACCAGGCGATGATCGTCATCGCGATCATGTCGCTGTGGGGTCAGGCGGCGTTCACGACCGTCATCTACCTCGCGGCCCTGCAGGATGTGCCGGGCGACCTGCTCGAGGCGGCGCGCATCGACGGCGCGAACCGCTGGCAGACCTTCTGGCGCATCGTGTGGCCGCAGCTCAGCCCCGTGACGGTGTTCGTCACGATCTGGCAGGTCATCGGCGCACTGCAGCTGTTCGATCTCGTCTACACGACGACGAGAGGCGGTCCCCTCGATTCGACGAAGACGATCGTCTACTACCTCTGGGAGAAAGCCTTCAAGGCGCTCGACTTCGGCGGGGGTTCGGCGGCGGCCTACGTGCTGTTCTTCGTGACCCTGCTCATCACGATCGGCATGGTGCTCTACGCGCGCAGCCGGAAGCTGGAGGCGTTCTGATGGCGATCACGACGGCCACGCGCGCCCTCCACACGGCCGAGGGGCGGGGGCGCAAGCCCAAGGGCCGGTTCAGTCCGTGGCACTTCGTGCTCGCGCCCATCGCGCTCATCTTCGTGATCCCGTTCGCGCAGATGCTGCTCGCCTCGCTCTCGCCAGCCGAGGAGCTCGTGAAGTTCCCGCCCCCGTTCTTCCCGTCGCGGCTCACCCTCGACGGCTTCTTCTCGCTCTTCACGACGACGGATGTGGTGCGCTGGCTCGCGAACTCGACGATCGTCTCGGTCGTGTCGATCGCGTCGCACATCGTGCTGTGCTCGCTCGCCGGGTACGGGTTCGCGCGCCTGCAGTTCCGGGGCCGGAACGTCGGCTTCTTCATGATCGTCGCGACGATCATGATCCCGACGCAGCTGCTCATGATCCCGACCTACATCATGTTCTCGAAGCTCGGCCTCGTGAACACCGTCGCGGCCGCGTTCGTGCCGTGGCTCGCATCCGCGTTCGGCATCTTCCTCATGCGGCAGTTCTTCCTGTCGATCCCCGCGGAGGTCGAGGAGGCCGCGGCTCTCGACGGCGCGAACCGCCTGCAGATCTTCCTGCGGGTCGTGCTTCCGCTCGCCCGGCCGGCGATGGCGACGCTCGCGATCTTCACGCTGCTGAGCTCGTGGAACGACCTCATCTGGCCCCTCATCGCGATCAACAACGAGGACTGGTTCACGGTGCAGCTCGGCATCGCGAACTTCCAGGGCACGCGGCGCACGCAGTGGTCGCTGCTCATGGCGGGCAACGTCGTGGCGACGCTCCCGCTCGTGCTGTTCTTCCTCTTCGCGCAGAAGCAGTTCGTGCAGACGATGACGATGTCGGGGCTCAAGGGATGACGGCGCGCGTGCTCGTGGCGGGCGACGCCAACCTCGACCTCGTGCTGCGCGGCGACGTCGTGCCCCGGTTCGGCCAGGCGGAGCAGCTGCTCGAGGGGGCGGATCTCGTGCTCGGCTCGAGCGCCGGCATCTGCGCTGCGGGGCTCGCGCGCCTCGGCGTCGCGACGTCGCTCGTGGCCCGCGTCGGCGACGACGTGTTCGGCGCGCGCACGCGCGAGCTGCTCGAGCTGGCGGGGGTCGACACGGCATCCGTCTCCGTGATGAGCGACGAGCCGACGGGCGTCTCGGTCATCCTGTCGGCGCCCGACGACCGCGCGATCCTCACCCTCACGGGGGCGCTCGCGCGGGTCACGGCGCATGACGTGCTCGCGGCCGCGGACGACGCCACCCACCTGCACGTCGCATCCTTCTTCCTCGTGCCCGCGCTCGTCGCCGAGCTGCCGCGCGTGCTCGCCGAGCTGCGCTCGCGCGGCGCGACGACGAGCCTCGACACCAACTGGGACCCGGCAGAGGCGTGGGCCGGGGTCGCGGAGTGCCTGCCGCACCTCGACCTGCTGCTGCCGAACGCGCAGGAGGCGATCGCCCTCGCGCGTGCGCTCGGCGACGAGCCCGCGGATGCCGTGGAGGCCGCACGGTCGCTCGCGGCCCGCGGGCCCGTCGTCGTCGTGAAGGACGGGGCGGCGGGCGGCTTCGCCGCGACACCCGACGGCGAGGTCGTGCGCGCGCCCGGGCTCGTGCTCGACGTCGTCGACACGACGGGCGCGGGCGACAGCTTCGACGCCGGCTTCCTCGCGGCGTGGCTGGACGGCCGACCCTTCGCCGAGGCCGTGCGCTGGGCCGCCGTCGCGGGGTCGCTCTCGACGCGCGGGGCCGGCGGCACCGGTGGCCAGGCGACACGCGCGGAGGTCGAAGCGGAGCTGAGCGCGTGATCACATGCCTCGGGCTCTCGCCCGCACTCGACGTCACCTACGGTGTGCCGGAGCTCGAGGTGGGCGATATCCACCGGCCCGATTGGAAGCTCGCGCTCCCGGGAGGCAAGTCGCTCAACGTCGCTCGCGCGGTTCACACGCTCGGCGGCTTCGTGCGTGCGATCGCGCCCCTCGGCGGCGCCGTCGGCGAGGGCATCCGTGCCACGCTCGACGCCGACGGCGTGCTCGTCGAGCCCGTGCCGTCGAGCGAGCCGACGCGCATGTGCGTGAGCGTCGTCGACGCCTCGGACGGGCGCATCACCGAGTTCTACGAGCGGGCGCCGGAGCTCGACGACGCGGCCTGGGAGGCGGTCGCCGCGGCGCTCGCGCGCGTGCACAGGGGCTGGCTCGCCGTGTCGGGCTCGGTGCCTGAGGACCGCACCGTGGTGCTCGCGGAGGCGCTCGCGGCAGCGGTCGATCGAGGGGTGCGGCTCGCCGTCGACCTCCGCGGTTCCGCACTCGCCGCCGTGCTCGAGCGCACGCGTCCCGAGCTCGTCAAGGTCAACCGCGCGGAGGCCGAGGAGGCGGTCGGCGCGGGAGACCTCGAGGAGCTCGCGGCCCGCCTGCGCGCGCGCGGTGCGAGCGTCGCGATCGTCACCGACGGCGCATCCGGGAGCCTCGGGGTGGACGCCGAGGGCGCCTGGCGCGTGACCTCGCCGCCCGTCGGCCGATACACGGTCGGGGCGGGCGACTCGTTCCTCGCGGGGCTGCTGCTCGCCCTCGACGACGGCATCGCGCTGCCCGAGGCCCTGCGCTCGGCGTCGGCGGTCGCCGCCGCGAACACCCTGCGCCCCGGTGCCGCGGTCTTCGACCCGGCGGACGTCGCCCCGCTCGCGGCCCGCATCGAGGTCCGCTATCTCGCCGGCGCGGAGGTCGCGGATGCCGGTGCGGAGACCTCGGATGCCTGATGCCCGTGGCGCGTTCGCGGCGACCGCGGTCGTGCTCGCGCTCGCGGGGTGCACGATGACGGCGCCCGAGCCCCTGCCGACCGCGGCGGGCGGCGACGGCATCGAACTCGACATCGGGCCGCGGCATCCGTTCGTCGACGCGGGGCCGACGGGCGTGACGATCGTCGACGGCGACGACTGGTCGCTGCCCGAGTGGGTGCGGCCCGCGGCGAACTCGGGCTACTTCTCGGAGGATGCCGACGCATCCGAGCTCGTCGCCGTGCGCTCGATCGACGTGAGCTGGCGGCAGCTGCGGCCGACGCCCGAGAAGACCATCGACCGCACGGCATCCGGATCGGCCCAGGGCATGAGCTTCGACGGCCTCGACGCGCAGCTGCGGGAGCCGGGCGACTTCTGGATGCGGATCTTCGCGAGCGGCGAGGACTGGGCGCCGCGCTGGGTCGTCGAGGAGTGCGGGGTGTCGACGTACGGCCCGGACTACGACGGTCAGCGGCACGTGCCGATCTGGGACGAGTGCGTGTGGGGCCACCTCATGGGCACCTACCGGATGCTGTTCGTCGACCTCGGCCTCGCGGCCGACCCGCGGCTGCGGTTCGTGTACGTGCCGGGCGCCTTCACGTGGGCGGAGTACGACTACGAGATGGTGACGGCCGCGGTCGACGCGGGCGACCTCGACGAGCAGGCGTACCTCGCCTGGTACGCCCACGCGTGGGACGACCTCGTCGAGCTCTTCGGCGACCACGCCGACAAGCTCGTCTTCACGGGCGAGGACTACCCGTGGGGGCCTTTCGGCGCGGCCGACGACCTGCTCGCGCGACAGGCCGTGGATGCCGGCATGGGCATCCGCACGGGCATCACGGAGCTCTCGAACTTCCACCTGAGCGAGGCGCCGGCCTACGGGTCGCACATCCAGCCCGACGGGCACATGGTCGTCGACGAGTCGTTGCTGGTGCACTCGGGCCGCTACGTCGTCGCGACCGAGAACGAGTGCTTCACGGACTGCGGCTATGAGACCGATGACGTCTACTATGCGGTGCGGCAGGCGAACCTCAAGGCGCTGCAGCTGCGCATGAACTGGATGTACGTCGTGCCGGGACCGTCGTACATGGCCGAGTACCCCGAGCAGTGGGACTGGCTGCGGCTCTCGCTCGGCCAGACCGCCGCGACCTCGGCGGATGCGTGGGCCGCCTTCCGCGACGCGGAGGACACGTACTGGGCCGAGCCCGAGTCGGGGCCGTTCGACGACCCCGAATCGTGGCGCGCGCGGCCGTGGGTGCGCAACCTCGAGCGCTGGATCGTGCAGGTCGACGAGCCGGGCTCGGTCGCGCACCGCACCGATGTCGACGTGCACGCGCACGTGTTCGAGGAGGACAACGGCGTCGCCCACGAGGGGCTCTCGACGGATGCCGCGGCGGGCGACACGGGCTTCGTGCTCGAGGTGGATCCGCGGTTCGCGAGCGCCGCATCCGGGTCCGCGTCGATCGTGCTCAAGGTGACCTACTTCGACGCGGGGTCAGGTTCCTTCGCGATCGACACCGCCGCGGGCGCGTCGGCCGCGGTCGCGCGCGCGGGCACGGGCGCGTGGCGCACCG
>JAEYVF010000122.1 GCA_023432005.1 Actinomycetes bacterium | reverse complement strand
AGCTCGGCCGGGGGGACGCGCAGCCTCGTGAGGTCGGCCCGGTCGAGGCGGGCGAGAGCGCCGCCGCCGTCCGCCAGCTCGTGGCCCTCGGCGTCGAGGAACCGCGCTCCGAGCGCCGCGAGAGCTCCCGCGCCGCCGTCCGTCGACCCGGAGCCTCCCAGCCCGACCACGATGCGGGTCGCCCCTGTGTCGAGCACGCGCGCGAGCAGCTCGCCGAGCCCGCGCGTCGAGGCGCCGAGCGGGTCGGGGCGATCCATCCGCCAGAGGCCCACGCAGTCGGCGAGCTCCACGAGCGCGCGTCCGTCGGGCAGCTCGAGCCAGCGGCCGGGCGCGGCGCGGCCGTCGGCGCCCGTGACGCGGCCCGTGTCGCGCACCACGGCATCCGGCACCGCCTCGGCGACGACCTCGAGTGTGCCGACGCCCCCGTCGGCCTGCGGGGCGAGGAGGACGGTGTCGTCGGGGCGCACCGATCGCCAGCCGGTCGCGATCGCGCCCGCGGCGTCGCGCGCCGAGCACGATCCCGTGAAGGAGTCGGGGGCCACGACGACGCGCATGCGACCAGTCTGGCGGGAACGGACGTGGTGCCCTCGACACGATTCGAACGTGCGACTTCTTCCTCCGGAGGGAAGCGCTCTATCCACTGAGCTACGAGGGCGCGGCACTTAGGCTATCAGCATGGCGCCGACCCCCTCCGCAGACCGACGACCATGACGATGCGGCGCGAGGTGCGGGCGAGTCTGACCTTCCAGGTCGACGATCCCACCGCCTTCGCGCTCGCGCTCGCCGTCGCCGAGGGGGTACCGACGACCGTCGAGACCCTGCGTGTCGCCCTCGACGGCGACCCCGTCATGACGCGTCCGCTCGCCGACGCGCACGGCACCCGCCTCGACCTCTTCGAGGCGGTCGCGGGTGGCATCCTGCAGGTCGACTACACGGCGACCGTCGTCGGCCGTGCCACGCCGGCACCCGTCGACCCGCTCGACGCCGTGGTCTACCTGAGGCCGAGCCGCTACGTGCAGTCGGATGCGCTCGTGCCGCTCGCGCGCGACACCTTCGCAGGGCTCGAGGGCTGGCCGCTCGCACGCGCCGTCGGCGACTGGGTGCACGACCGCCTGCGCTACGACGCGGCTTCCACCTCGCCCACGGGCGGCGCCGCCGAGACGCTCGACGCCGGTGCCGGCGTGTGCCGTGACTTCGCCCACGTGACGGCGGCCCTGCTGCGTGCGCTCGATCATCCGGCGCGGCTCGTCTCCGTCTACGCCCCGCAGCTCGAGCCCATGGACCTGCACGCGGTCGTCGAGGTGCTCATCGAGGGGCGGTGGGTGGTCGTCGACGCGACGCGGCTCGCGCCGCGCGAGGGACTCGTGCGGATCGCGACGGGCCGCGACGCCGCCGACACGGCGTTCGAGACCAACACGCTCGCCGACGTGCAGCTGCTCGCGATGTCGATCGACGCGCGCGCCGACGCCGCGCTCGACGACGATCCCGCGCAGCCGGTCGAGCTCGGCTGAGAGATCAGAGCGCCGCGAGCACCGACTCCACGAGCTGCTCCGCATCGCCGGGGGCGGAGAACCACGCCGAGCGGATGACGACCCAGTAGGACCCGTCGAAGGCGGTCGCCGTCCCCACGCCGCCGGCGGCGACGAAGTACCCGTACGAGGTCGACGTGCCAGACGCGGCATCCGCCTGCTTGGCCGAGATCCCGCCCTCGTCGAACGACGCGACGGAGACGTCGATCGTGTCGCCGCTCGTGTCGTTCTGCCAGCGGCACGCGACGCCGTGCGCGTCGAGGGCCTCGCGCGCGGGCGTGCCGGCATCCGGCGTCCACGAGGACAGCAGCGAGAAGTTCGGGTTGAAGTCGTACATGGCCTGGAGGCTCACGAGCTCATCGCACGGGATGTCGACCGGCGTCGACGACGGCGTCTGGGTGGGCTCCGGGGTCGGGGTGGGGGAGTCGCTCTCGCTCGGCGTCGCGCTCGGGGTGGGCGTCGGCGCCGGGTCGGGCGTCGTGCAGCCCACGAGCAGGACGCCGGCGGCGAGCAGGAGCGAGACGAACGACACGAGCGGCAGGCGACGGGGCATGCGCCCATTGTCGTGGCTGTGCAGCCTCCCATCCGGCAGCGACGGGCGGGACGGCTAGGATCGAACCTCGTGAATCCCGCCGAACTCGCCGCCGTCCTGCTCGACCTCGTGCGCCGGGCGGCCGCGGAGCGCGGCACCGACCCCGACCAGGTCGCCCCGGAGGACGTGGCGCTCGAGCGGCCCCGTAACCGCGATCACGGGGATTGGGCCTCGAACGTCGCTCTCAAGCTCGGCAAGCGGCTCGGCGTCGCGCCGCGCGAGCTCGCCGACGCGCTCGCGGCCTCCCTCGTCGAGATCGACGGCATCGCGGGCGCCGAGGTCGCCGGGCCCGGCTTCCTCAACATCACGCTCGACGCGGCCGCCGCGGGCGTGCTCGCGGCACGCATCCTGGAGCAGGGGGCGGACTACGGTCGCGGCGGCCTCTACGACGGCGTCCGCATCAACCTCGAGTTCGTCTCGGCGAACCCCACGGGCCCCATCCACATCGGCGGCACCCGCTGGGCCGCGGTGGGCGACAGCCTCGCGCGTCTCATGGAGGCGCAGGGCGGCCTCGTCACCCGCGAGTACTACTTCAACGACCACGGCGCCCAGATCGACCGCTTCGCTCGCAGCCTCCTCGCCGCCCACCACGGGGAGCCCGCGCCCGAGGACGGCTACGGCGGGGCGTACATCCTCGACATCGCCGCGCGCGTGGAGCAGGACTACCCGGGCGACCTCGACGCCCTCCCGCGCGAGGAGCAGCAGGAGGTGTTCCGCGAGCTCGGCGTCGCGCAGATGTTCGGCGAGATCAAGGCGAGCCTGCACGACTTCGGCGTGGACTTCGACGTCTACTTCCACGAGAACTCGCTCCACGCCTCGGGCGCCGTCGACCGCGCGGTCGCGCGGCTGCGCGAGCTCGGCCACATCTACGAGGCAGACGGCGCGACCTGGCTGCGCACGACCGAGTTCGGCGACGACAAGGATCGCGTCGTCATCAAGTCGGACGGGGAGGCGGCCTACATCTCGGGCGACCTCGCCTACTACCTCGACAAGCGCGAACGCGGCTTCGAGCGCTGCCTCATCATGCTCGGCGCCGACCACCACGGCTACGTCAAGCGCCTCATGGCGATGACGGCCGCGTTCGGCGACGTGCCCTACGTGAACCACGAGATCCTCATCGGCCAGCTCGTCAACCTCCTCAAGGACGGCGAGCCGCTGCGCATGTCGAAGCGCGCAGGAACCGTCGTCACGATGGAGGACCTCGTGGACGCGGTCGGCGTGGACGCGGCCCGCTACGCGCTCGTGCGCAGCTCGATCGACTCGAACATCGACATCGACCTCGACCTGCTGTCCCGCAAGACCAACGACAACCCCGTCTTCTACGTGCAGTACGCGCACTCCCGCACGCGTGCCGTCGCACGCAACGCGGAGGCCGCGGGCGTCTCGCGCGACGGCTTCGATCCCGCGCTGCTCCAGCACGAGACCGAGAGCGAGCTGCTCGGCGCGCTCGCCGACTTCCCCCGCGTAGTGCTGCAG
>JAEYVF010000090.1 GCA_023432005.1 Actinomycetes bacterium | reverse complement strand
ATCGCCGTCGACGCCGACCGCACGGAGGGGGCCGCGCCCTCGGGGGCGGCGCTGCTCGCGGACGCCGCGGCGCGCCTCGGCGGGCTCGTCGACCCGGGCTACCTCGATGTCGCCGTCCGGGCTCTCGCGCCGAGCCTCGGTCCCGCGCTCGAGCGCCCGATCGCCTACGGCGCGACGCTCGCGGTCGCCGCGCGGCTCGCGGCCCCGCAGTCCGAGCTCGTGGTCGTGACCCCGGATGCCGGGGCCGCCGACGACGAGCTCGTCGCGGTCGCGCGCGCCTGGGCGCGGCCGGGCCGCACCCTCGCGATCGTGACGGAGCCGCGGGCGGCGGCGCTCGCGGCATCCGGGTTCGAGCTCTTCGCCGAGCGGGTCGCTCGCGACCGGCTCACCACGGCCTACCTCTGCGAGGGCTTCACGTGCCGACTCCCCGTGACGGATGCCGCGGGGCTGCGGGGGCTGCTCGCGCCCGGCGCTCCGGCCGACTGAGCGCGCGGTCCCGCAGGGCGCGCGATGTCCGACGCGCTCAGCCGGCGGTGGGCACGGCGACCGCGGTCACGAGCGGCGCATCCGGGTCGGCGGTCCACTCGTTGAGGGAGCCGTCGTAGAGGGCGACGGAGCGCACCCCGAGCAGGGTGAGCGCGAGGGCGCTCGACGCGGCCGCGATGCCACCGCCGCAATAGGTGATGATCTGCGGGGAGCCGAGCGCGGGAGCGAAGCGCTCGCGCAGGGCCTCGGCATCGAGCACGGTGTTGCGCTCGCGGTCCACGAGCAGGCCGGCGGGTGCTGACGTCGAACCGGGGATGTGGCCGGCGCGGGCGCGCGAGACGACCTCGCCCGTGAACTCCTTCGGCGGCGTCGAGCACACGAGGGCCGCCTCGCGCTCACCGCGCACGACCGCCTCGACGTCCGCCTTGTCGGCCCACAGCTCGGGGCGCGGCGACGCCGTGAACACGGCGGGCGCGGGCTCGACGTGACCGAGCACGAGCTCGCGGCTCTCGGCGCGCCACTTCCTCAGCCCGCCGTCGAGCACAGCGACGCGATCGTTGCCGAACGCGCGGAAGAGCCACCACAGGCGTGCCGCCCACTGGCCGACGGCCGTGTCATAGACCACGAGCAGGGTGTCGTCGCCGACCCCGAGGGATCCGGCCGCGGCGGCGAAGCGCTCCGCGTCCGGACGCGTGAACGGGTAGCAGCCCTCCGGGTCGGAGAACTCCTCGATGAGGTCGGCGAAGACCGCGCCGGGGACGTGCCCCTCGAGCAGGTACTGCTCGTGGCCGCTGAAGTAGCCGATGCCCCCGTCGCGCCTCGTGAAGCTCACGACGGAGGCGTCGGCGACGACCAGCCCGTCGCTGCCGAGGTGATCGGCAAGCCATTGCGTCGAGACGAGCGGGGCCGGCGGGGTCGGCAGTGCTGCGGTCATGCCAGCACGCTAACGGCGCGTGTCCGCATCCGCTCGGGCGTGCGCAACACGTCGTAACGGCGGCGGATCCGCCGCGCGAGCGACCTAGCGCAGCGTCTTGCGCGAGGAGATCTGCCCCGTGTCGAACCCGAGCAGGTGCAGGCCGCCGTGGAAGCGGGCGTGCTCGACCTTGATGCAGCGGTCCATGACGACCGTGAGGCCCTTCGACTCGCCGTAGTAGGCGGCCTCCTCGTTCCAGATGCCGAGCTGCACCCAGACCGTCGTGGCGCCCACGGCGAGCACCTCGTCGATGACCTGCGGGATGTCGCTGCCGCGGCGGAACACGTCGACGATGTCGGGCACGACGGGCAGGTCGGCGAGCGAGGCGTAGGCCGGCTGCCCGAGGATCTCGGTCGCGTTGGGGTTCACGAAGTACAGGTCGTAGTCGCTCGACTGCTGCAGGTAGGTGGCCACGAAGTACGAGGAGCGTGCCGGGTTCGGCGAGGCGCCCACGATCGCGATCGACTTCGCACGGCGCAGGATGCCGAGGCGCTCCTGGGCGCTCGGCCCGATCCACGTGCGCTTGCTGCGCAGCAGCTTCGCGAGCGGGGAGTCGGCGGGCAGCGAGCAGGAGAGGCCGTTCTGCAGGTTGACGGTCTCCAGCTCGGGGGTCTCGGTGAGCGCGCTCATGGCGTCATTCTCCCCTCGTGGCGATGGTGAGCGCTCGGTCGAGGTCGTAGAGGATGTCGTCGGCGTCCTCGATGCCGACGGAGATGCGCACGAGGCCGGGCAGCACGCCGCCGTCGAGCAGCTGCTGCTCGGTGAGCTGTGCGTGGGTCGTCGAGGCGGGGTGGATGACGAGCGTCTTCGCGTCGCCGATGTTGGCGAGGTGGCTCGCGAGCTCGACCGACTCGATGAAGCGTCGGCCGACCGAGCGGGAGTCGCTCGTCGCCGAGCCCTTGACCCCGAAGCTGAACACGGCGCCGGGCCCCGCGGGGAAGTAGCGCGCGGCGCGCTCGTGGTGCGGATGCGACGGCAGGCCCGCCCAGTTGACGAACTCGATGCGGTCGTCGGCCGCGAGGAACTCCGCCACCCGACGGGCGTTGTCGACGTGCGCCTGCATGCGGAACGGGAGCGTCTCGACGCCCTGCGCGAGCAGGAAGGCCGAGTGCGGTGCGAGCGATGGCCCGATGTCGCGCAGCTGCTCCGCGCGCAGGCGCGTGAGGAACGCGTACTCGCCGAAGTTGCCGTGCCAGTTGAGTCCGCCGTAGTGGGGCACCTC
>JAEYVF010000078.1 GCA_023432005.1 Actinomycetes bacterium | reverse complement strand
GACGGCGAGCGCCTCCTCGAGACGCGCGACCCCCTCGACGAGGGCGGAGCGCCGGTACCACACGCGCGCCATGCCGCCCGCGATGCGGAGCGCCGCCACCCGGTCACCCGCCGCGACGGCGTCGGCGAGCGCCGCCGCGATGTCGTGCGCCGCGCGCTCGAGCACGGCCGTCGCCTCGGCCTCGTCGGCCGTGTAGAGCCGGGGCCGCTCGCGGTCGACCAGATCGGCGTGCCAGTGGCGGTGACGCGCTCCCCACCGCTCGCGGTCGCCCGCGTGGCGTCCCCGCGCGATCTCGCGCACGGCTATGAGGAGGCGGTAGGAGGTCGAGCCGTCGGCGAGGCGGGAGGTCGACACGAGCGAGCGCTCCACGAGGTCGTGCAGCAGCTCGGCGACGTCGGCATCCGGCGCCTCGCAGATCGCGACGGCGGCGTCGCGCGAGAAGGGGCCCGCGAAGCCGCCGAGCTGCCCGAGCAGCTCCCGTTGCGCGGGAGTCAGCAGATCGGTGCTCCACTCGACCATCGCCGTCACGCTCTCGTGCCGCGCGACACCGGGTGAGCCGCCCACGAGACCGCGTCGACGGATGTCCTCGACGAGCTCCGCGAGGGAGCGCGAGGGCAGGCGCGCCGCCGCGAGCTCGAGCGCGAGCGGGATGCCGTCGAGGCTCGCCGCGAGGGTGCGCACGAGGGGCTCCGTCGCGGCGTCGAGGCGGAAGCCGGGGTCGATGTCGGCGGCGCGCGCCGCGAAGAGCTCCACGGCATCCGCGAGCTCGTCGCCGAGCATCGGCTCGACCTTGACGCGGCGCTCGCCCGGCACGCGCAGCGGGTCGCGGCTCGTGACGAGCACGGCGAGGCCGTCGCAGCGCGCGAGGAGCCCCGTGGCGAGCGCGGCCGCGTCCTCGCGCATGTGCTCCGCGTTGTCGAGCACGAGGAGCGTCGGGACGTCGCGGAGGATGCGCGCGAGCGTGTCGAGGTCGGGGCGCACGGCGCCGAGCCGCTCCGCGAGCGCCGTGAGCGCATCCGGCAGCCCGCGGGAGGGAACGAGGTCGAGGAAGACCTGGCGGCGGTCGCCCGCGGCGTCACGGCGCACGGCTTCGATCGCGAGACGCGTCTTGCCGACGCCTCCCGGTCCGAGGATCGTCACGAGGCGCGAGCGGGCGCGCGCCTCGACGACGGCCGCGAGCTCGGAGCGGCGGCCGACGAACCCCGTGATAGGCAGCGGCACGCCGAGCCGCTCGGGCTCGGCTGCGGAGGCGGGCGCGACCTCGCGCCGGAGGATCGAGGTGCGCAGGGCGACGAGCGCCGCGGGCAGGTCGATCCCGAGCTCCGCCTCGATGCGGGCGCCGAGCTCGTCGATCGCGCTCAGGGCCTCGCCGTCGCGTCCCGCCGCCGCGAGAGCGCGCGCGAGCAGCTCGACGGGTCGCTCGGCGAGCGGATGCCGGCGCGCGAGCTCCGCGAGGGACCGCACCGCGGCCTCCGTCTCGCCGTCGGCGACGCGCAGCTCCGCGAGCTCCTCGATCGCGGCGAGGTGCTCCTCGTCGAGACGCTCGGCCTCCCGCCGCGCGAAGGGCGCGTCGTCGAGACCGGCGAGCGCGCGGCCCGTCCACGCGCGTTCGACGAGCTCGAGCGCCGCCCGGCGCGCATCCGGCTCGCGAGCAGCGCGCACCGCGAGCCGCAGGGCCACGATGTCGACGTTCCCCGGCTCGACGTCGAGCAGGTACCCGCCGCGCCCGCCGTCGAGGAAGGGGCCGAGCGGCCCGCGCCGCAGACGCGAGACGATCGAGCGCAACGTCACGTCGACGCTCGGCGGCGGCTCACGCCAGAGCTCCTCGGCGAGCACGGCGAGGGGCACGCGCACGCCGGGCTCGAGCGCGAGGCGCGCCACGAGCGCCAGCGGCCTGCCCGTGAGCTCGACGCGCTCCGCGCCGACGTGCACGACGACGCCGTCGAGCAGCTCGATGCGCACGGGCGCGCCGGACGTCGTGGCGGCGGGTGGTCGTGGACGGGTCATGGGCGGGTGAGGTGAATGCTACGACACCCGCCCCTCAGACGAGAGCTTCCCTCAGACGATTCGCGGTCAGACGAGCGAGTCGCGCCACGCCTTGTGCAGCGTCGCGAAGCGACCCGTGCCGCCGATGAGCTCCGCGGGGGTGCCGTCCTCGACGATGCGGCCGTGCTCCATGACGAGCACGCGGTCGGCGATCGCGACGGTCGACAGGCGGTGCGCGATGACGATCGCGGTGCGGTCGGCGAGCAGGGTCGTGAGCCCCTCCTGCACGAGCCGCTCGCTCGGGATGTCGAGCGACGCCGTCGCCTCGTCGAGGATGAGCACGGCGGGATCCGCGAGGAACGCGCGCGCGAACGACAGCAGCTGCCGCTGGCCCGCCGACACCCGCCCGCCGCGCTTGTTCACGTCGGTGTCGTACCCGTCCGGGAGCTCCTCGATGAAGGTGTCGGCCCCGACGGCACGCGCCGCCGCGCGGATCTCGTCGAGCGACGCCCCCGGCTTGCCGAGCGCGATGTTGTCGGCGACGGTCCCCGAGAAGAGGTACGCCTCCTGCGTGACCATGACGATCGCGCGGCGCAGGTCCTTCGGATGCAGCTCCCGCAGGTCGACGCCGTCGAGGCGCACGGTGCCCGCGCTCGGATCGTAGAAGCGGGCCACGAGCTTCGCGAGCGTCGACTTGCCGGCGCCCGTCGACCCGACGAGCGCGACCGTCTGGCCGGCCGGGATGTGCAGCTCGAAGTCCGGCAGGATGACACGGTCCTCGCGGTACGCGAACCGCACGCCCTCGAAGTCGAGCGCGCCCTTCGCCTCCCACAGGTCGACGGGCTTCGCGGGGTCCGGCACGCTCGGGTTCTCCTCGAGCACCCCCGAGATCTTCTCGAGCGCCGCGGCGGCCGACTGATACGAGTTGTAGAACTGCGCCATCTCCTCCATGGGGTCGAAGAAGCGACGCGTGTACATGAGGGCCGCGAGCAGCACGCCGACGGCGAGCGATCCGTCGGCGACCCGCAGCCCGCCGACGAGCAGCACGACCGCGACGACGACGTTGCCGATCACGACGAGGCTCGGGTCGAACACCCCGAACACGCCGATCGCCTTCGCGTTGGCCGCGCGGTAGTTCTCGACGTGCTCGCCGAACTCGGCCTCGTTGCGCTTCTCGGCACGGAAGGCCTTGACCGCGCGGATGCCCGTCATGGTCTCGACGAACTTCACGATGAGGCGCGCAGAGTGCACGCGCGTCGCACGGAACGCGCGCTGCGACGTCACCTGGAACCAGCGCGTGAGCAGGGCGAGGATCGGCAGCGAGCACGCGATCACGAGCGCCGACAACGGGTCGAGGAACACGAGCGTCACGGCGATGAACACCATGTACAGCACGCCTCGGATGAGCCCCTGGATGCCCGAGTCGAGCAGCTCGCGGATCGAGTCGAGGTCGTTCGTCTGCCGGGCGATGATGCGACCCGAGGTATAGCTCTCGTGGAACTCGAGGCTCAGCAGCTGCGCATGCCGGTAGATGCGCCCTCGCAAGTCGTAGAGGAACGCCTGGCTGATGCGCGCCGCGAGCATCGTGTAGTGCCACATGAGCACAGCCCCCACGATCGCGGCGCCCAGGTACAGCAGCACGACGACGGCGAGCGGCATGGCATCCCGGCGCTCGATGATCGCGGGCAGGCCCGCGTCGATGCCGAATGCGATGAGCAGGGGCCCCGCCGTCTGCAACGCGGTGCTCGTCGCGACGATGATCATCGCAGCGACGACGCGTCCGCGCAGGGGGCGCAGCAGCGACCCGAGCAGGCGCGACGAGCGCGCGCGCATCGCGCGGCTCTCCTCGCGCGTGTAGTCCTGGCGGTCCTCGCCCTCGACACCCTCGAGCACGCTCACAGGACCACCTCCTCGCGGGTCTCCTCGGTATCGCGATCGTCGTCGAGGGACGAGATCACGTGACGGTAGTGGGCGTTGCGCTCGAGCAGCTCCGAGTGGCGGCCGACATCCGTGATGCGGCCGTGCTCGAGCAGGGCGACGCGGTCGGCGAGCATGACGGTCGACGGGCGGTGCGCCACGACGAGCGCCGTCGTCTCGGCGAGCACCCGACGCAGACCGGCCTCGACGCGCGCCTCCGTGTCGACGTCGAGCGCCGACAGGGGGTCGTCGAGCACGAGCACCGACGGCCGGGCCGCGACCGCACGCGCGAGCGCGATGCGCTGCCGCTGACCGCCCGAGAGGCTCAGGCCCTCCTCGCCGATCGTCGTGTCGACGCCCATCGGCAGGCGCTCGACGAAGTCCGCCTGCGCGATCTCGAGCGCCTCCGCGAGCACGGCATCCGCCTCGGGCGAGTCGAGGTCGAGCTCGGGCCGACCGAGCAGCACGTTCTCGCGCACCGACGCCGAGAAGAGCGTCGCCTCCTCGAACGCCATCGCGACCCGGGCCCGCAGCTCCTCGCGCGTGAGGTCGCGGATGTCGACGCCGTCGAGCAGCACGCGACCGCCCGTCACGTCGTAGAGGCGTGTCGCGAGGGCCGTGAGCGTGGTCTTGCCCGATCCCGTGAGCCCCACGAGCGCCATCGTCTCGCCCGGCTCGAGTTCGAGGCGGATGTCGTCGAGCAGGTCGGGCACGGATGCCGGCGAGTCCTGGTAGCGGAAGTGCACGTCCTCGAACACGAGGCGCCCGCGAGGCTCCGCGATCGTCTGAGGCTCCTCGGGGTCGCGGATGGGGTTCGGTTCGTCGAGCACCTCGAAGATGCGCTCGACGGCCGTGCGGGTCTCGAACGTCATCGACAGCAGCCATCCGATCGACTCGATCGGCCAGCGCAGCACCGCCGCGGCCGCGAAGAACGCGATGAGACCGCCCACCGTGAGCTGCCCGCCCGCGGCGAGCACGACGCCGCCCAGCAGCGACAGCGCGAACGCGACATCCGGGATGAGCAGGAGCCACAACCAGAGCCCCGCGATCGCGCGCGCCTTCTCGAGCTCGGTGCCGCGCAGCTCCTCCGCCTGACGCAGGAAGTTCTCGAGGCTGTGCCGCCCGCGGCCGAAGGCCTTCAGCACACGGATGCCGTGCACCGACTCCTCGACCGTCGTCGCGAGGTCGCCCTGCTGGTCCTGCGCGCGACGCGACACGATCGAGTAGCGGTGCTCGAAACGGAACCCGACGACCCACATGGGCACCGACGCGAGGATGAACACGAGCGCGAGCTGCCACGACCAGGTGAACAGGATGCCGAAGCCCACGAGGATCACGACGACGTTGCCGACCAGCAGGATCACGCCGAAGGCGAGCCAGCGGCGGATCGTGCCGAGGTCGCCCATGGATCGCGAGAGCAGCTGACCGGACTGCCAGCGGTCGTGGAACGCGACCGGCAGATCCTGCAGCTTCGCGTAGAGCGCGTTGCGCATGCTCGCCTCGATATGGGTCGAGGGCGTCAGCACGAGCCAGCGGCGCAGCATGATGAGCAGCCCCTCGGCCACGCCGAGCGCGAGCACGATCCCGGCGGCCGGCCACACCTGGGCGGTATCGCCGGAGGCGAGCGGCCCGTCGATGATCCACTGCAGCACGACCGGCACGCTCAGCGAGACGAGCACGAGCGCGACGTAGACGAAGAGGCTGATGACGGTGCGCGCGAGGAACGGCCGTACGAAGGGGTAGATGCGCGCGAGGGTGCGGATGGTGCCCCGTGCGGGGGCGGTGGTGGTGAGCTGAGGCATGAAGGGACCCGGGGTCGGACGCGTGCGGAACGCACGGAAGGTGGAACGCGAAGGAAGGGGGACGGATTCCGGACGACGCGGATCCGTCGGAGAAGAGGCGGGCGGGCGGTGCCGCTACGGTCGCCGGGAGAGGACGGCGACGGCGGCCGGAGTCGCGGCGAAGACAGCGCGCGTGATACCGGTGTTCGTCATGATGCCTCCTCGTTGTGCGAGCGTGAACCGCCCGGAGGGTGCCCGAGCAGCCCTACAGACTATGCCCGCATCCACTGACGCCGCAACAGCACATGCGCGCCGTCGCTGCGCGGATGAGCCGCGGTCCTAGACTCGGCGGCGGAGCCCCGACGCTCCCATCACTCGAGCCAGCCCCGGAGCAGCATGTCCACGACGACGCCCACCACCACTCAACCCAAGAACGCCCTCGACCGCTTCTTCCAGATCACCGAGCGCGGATCCTCGCTCGGCACCGAGATCCGAGGCGGTGTCGTCACCTTCGTGACGATGGCCTACATCGTGATCCTCAACCCGCTGATCCTGAGCACCCCCGACGTGAACGGCGACACGCTCGCCCACTCGGCCGTCGCCGCGAGCACCGCGCTCACCGCGGGCGTCATGACGATCCTGTTCGGCATCGTCACGCGCCTGCCGTTCGCGTTCGCCGCGGGCCTCGGCATCAACGCCTTCCTCGCCTTCACGGTCGTGGGCCAGGTGTCGTGGCCGGAGGCGATGGCGCTCGTCGTCATCAACGGCCTCATCATCGTGCTCCTCGCCGCCACCGGCCTCCGGAAGCTCATCTTCGACGCCGTGCCCGTGCAGCTGAAGCTCGCGATCACGGTCGGCATCGGCCTCTTCATCGCGTTCATCGGCTTCGTGAACTCGGGCTTCGTCACGGCGACGGGCGTCGGCTCGCCGCCGGTCGACCTCGGCGAGGGCGGATCGATCGCCTCGCTCGCGACGCTCGTCTTCGTCGTCACGCTCCTGCTCGGCGGCGTGCTCATCGCCCTCAAGGTGAAGGGCGCCATCCTGATCGCCCTCGTCGCGGGCACCCTGCTCGCTGCGCTGCTCAACCTCATCTGGCCCTTCGGGCTGAGCTTCGGCTTCGAGGCCGGCTTCGTGAGCCTCCCCGACCTGAGCCTCATCGGCGCGATCGATTTCGGCTTCGACCTCGGCAAGGTCGGCGTCGTCGCCCTCATCATGTTCGTCTTCACCCTCGTGTTCTCGAACTTCTTCGACGCGATGGGCACGATGACGGGCCTCGCGAAGGAGGCCGACCTCGCCGACGCGAAGGGCGACTTCCCGCGCATCAAGTCGGCGCTCATCGTCGAGGGTGTCGGCGCGGTCGTCGGCGGTGCGACGTCCTCGTCGTCCTCGACCGTCTTCATCGAGTCGGGCTCCGGCATCGGCGAGGGCGCCCGCACGGGCTTCGCGAACGTCGTGACGGGTGTGCTGTTCCTGCTCGCCATGTTCATCACGCCCATCACCTCGCTCGTGCCGGGCTCGGTCGCGGCTGCCGCGCTCGTGCTCGTCGGCGCGATGATGCTGTCGCAGATCCGCCACATCGACTTCGGCGACTTCCGCGTGCTGCTGCCCGTGTTCCTCACGGCGACCGTCATGCCGCTGACCTACTCGATCGCGAACGGCATCGGCGCGGGCTTCGTGGCCTGGGTCGTCGTCAACGCGCTCAGCGGCAAGGCCAAGACGATCCATCCGCTCCTGTGGGTGGTGGCGGCCGGCTTCGTGCTCTACTTCGCGCGCGGCCCGCTCGAGGCGCTCTTCGCATAGCCGCACCTCACGCAGAACGCCCGCCCGGTCCCCGGGCGGGCGTTCTGCGTTCAGGACTCAGTGGAAGAAGTGCCGCTCGCCCGTGAGGTAGAGGGTCACACCGTATTCACGACAGGCCGCGATGACGTCCTCGTCGCGGATGGAGCCGCCGGGCTGCACGATCGCCGTCACCCCGGCCTCGAGCAGGATGCGCGGGCCGTCGTCGAACGGGAAGAACGCGTCGGACGCCGCGACCGATCCCGCGGCCCGCTCCCCCGCCCGCTCGACCGCCAGCTTGCACGAGTCCACGCGGTTCACCTGACCCATGCCGACGCCGACGGATGCGCCGCCCGAGGCGAGCAGGATCGCATTCGACTTGACGGCCCGCACCGCGCGCCACGCGAACTCGAGGTCGGCGAGGGTGGTGGAGTCGGCGGGCTCGCCCGCCGCGAGCTTCCACTGGGGCGCGGGCGCGAAGTGGTGGTCGGCCTGCTGCAGCAGGAGGCCGCCGGAGATCTGACGCAGCTCGGTGACCCCGGGCGCGTAGTCGGCCGGGAGCTCGAGGAGGCGCAGGTTCTTCTTGCCCGCGAGCACCTCGAGGGCGCCCTCGTCGAAGCCGGGCGCGACGACGACCTCGGTGAAGATGGGTGCGATCGACTCCGCCGCCTCGCGCGTGAGCGGCCGGTTCGCGGCGATGACGCCGCCGTACGCCGACACGGGGTCGCACGCGTGTGCGAGCGCGTGCGCCTCGGCGATCGTCGCGGCCGTCGCGATCCCGCACGGGTTCGCGTGCTTGATGATCGCGACCGCGGGGCCCTCGTGGTCGTACGCGGCGCGCAGGGCGGCATCCGCATCGACGTAGTTGTTGTACGACATCTCCTTGCCCTGCAGCTGCCGGGCCTGCGCGATCCCGCGCCCCTGGGGCGAGCGGTAGAGCGCGGCGCTCTGGTGCGCGTTCTCGCCGTAGCGCAGCACCTCGGCGCGCGACCAGGTCGCCCCGGTCCAACCGGGGAAGCCCGAGCCCGCATCGTCCGGCGCGACGACGTTGCCGATCCAGCTCGCCACGGCGACGTCGTAGCCGGCCGTGTGCCGGAACGCCTCCCGGGCGAGCTCGCGTCGCTCGGCGAGCGTCGTGCCACCGACCTCGAGCGCGTGCATGACGTCGGGGTAGCGCGCGGGAGACACGACGACGGCGACGTTGGCGTGGTTCTTCGCCGAGGCGCGCACCATCGCGGGCCCGCCGATGTCGATCTGCTCGATCACGGCATCCGGGGCGGCGCCCGACGCGACCGTCTCGGCGAACGGGTACAGGTTGACGACGACGAGCTCGAACGGCTCGATGCCGAAGCTCGCGAGCTCGGCCTCGTGGCTCTCGAGGCGCAGGTCGGCGAGCAGGCCCGAGTGCACCTTGGGGTGCAGCGTGCGCACACGCCCGTCGAGATGCTCGGGGAAGCCCGTCAGATCGCCGATCTGGGTCACGGGGATGCCGGCGTCGGCGATCGCCTTCGCGGTGCCTCCCGTCGAGACGATCTCGACGTCGGCATCGGCGAGCGCGCGCGCGAGGTCGACGAGACCGGTCTTGTCGGAAACCGCGACGAGGGCGCGCCGGATCGGCACGCGGTCGCGCTCGCGGTAGAGGGCGGGGTCGATGGCGGGGCCGCTCATGCGTACTCCTTGAGGTCGATGGCGCCGTCGGCGATGTCGCGCACGGTCTGGATGAGCAGCTCGCGCTCGACGGGCTTGATGCGCTCGTGGAGGGTGGCTTCGGTGTCGCCCGGTTCGATCGGCACCCGACGCTGGGCGAGGATCGGTCCGGTGTCGACGCCGTCGTCGACCACGATGACGCTCGCGCCGGTCTGGTCGACCCCGGCGGCGAGGGCGTCGCGCACGCCGTGCGCGCCCGGGAACTCGGGCAGGTAGGCGGGGTGGGTGTTGATGATCGCGGGGCCGTACTCGGCCACGACCTGCCGGGGCAGCAGCCGCATGAGGCCCGAGAGCACGACGAGGTCGGGCTCCCACTCACGCAGTTGCGCGAGCAACTCGTCGCCCCACGCCTCGCGCGAGTCGAACGAGGAGAACGGCACGACGAAGCTCGGGATGCCGAAGATCTCCGCGTGACCGAGCCCGTCGGCCTGGCGGTCGGCCCCGACCGCGACGACGCGCGCGGGGAACTCGGCATCCTGCGCGGCTTCGAGCAGGGCGCGGAGGTTGGATCCGCCCCCGGAGATGAGGACGACGACCCGCAGCACCCGCCCAGCCTACTCGCGGTCTCGGGCTGGCCGGCCTCACGCGAAGGGAGGGGGCGTGCGGGCGCCTCGCCGGGTCACCGCACCCGCGGCGAGGCCGAGCGCGAGGCCGAGCGCGAACTCGGAACCGGATGCGAGGCCCACCGCGAGCGCGTCGGGCCCGACCTCGGCGAAGCGGCCGGGGCCGAACGACCCCGCGGATGCCGCGGCGAGCAGTCCGAGCAGGGCCCCGCCCGCCGCTCCCCCGGCGACCGCGACGAGCGCCGACCAGGCGAGGCGCGATCCGTCGCCGATGGCCCGCAGAAGCGCGGGCCGCACGGCCGCGGCCGCGAGGAACGCCGCGACGATCGGCACGGCGAGGCCGACGAACCCGAAGCCGAGGTCGCCCGCCGGGAGCGCCCCGAGGATCGGCACGGCGGGCAGCGGGCCGACCGAGGTGCCGAGCGGCGACACGAGCGATCCCGTTCCGAGCGCGAACCCGGGCCCCGCGAACCACGACGCGACCCACACGACGAGGTTCGGCACGAAGGCGAACTGCCCGGCAGTGACGACGACGCCGCCGAGCACCTCGGTATGCAGCGCCTCGTAGAGACGGATCACCTGCGCGTAGCCCACCACGAGCACGACGGTCGCTGCGAGGGAGCTCGCGACGAGCACGACCATCACGGATGCCGCTCCCGCCTTGAGAGCGGCGGCGACCGAGCCGCGCACGCGCGGATCCCAGCGGGCTGTCCACGCGGCGATCCGGCCGTGCGCGGTGACGCCGCGATCGGCGTCCGCCCGCAGCACGCCGAGCAGGAGGCCGACCCCGAAGACAGCAGCGGGCAGCAGCGTGCCTTGCCAGAGCGACGGCCGCGCCGCGGGGTGCACGGCGGAGAGCGTGAGCAGGAGCGAGAGGCCCCCGAAGACCACGAACGCCGTGAGCTCTCCGAGCAGCCGATGCCCCGTCTCGGCGACACGGGCGCCCGCGCGCACGCCGAGTGCGAGCGTAAGCAACGCGAAGCCGAGCGCCGCGATCGTGACGATGACGACCGTGCCTGCGGGGGCGCCGATCAGCAGGGCCGTCGTCTCGTCGAGCACGAAGGTCACGTCGACGCCGTGGCCGATGAGCCAGACGTCGACCGACGCCCGCCAGAAGCCCGCCCAATCGGGCCCGAAGCCGAAGTGGATCGCCCACAGCAGCGTCGCGAGCAGCAGCGGGATCGCGACCCCGATGGCCGCGACCAGGAGTGCCTCGAACGCCGAGAACAGCACGGTGAGGCGGCGGGTCACGTGCCGACCCTACGTCACGCCGGCTCGCGCGCCGGGGTGACGCGCAGCCGTCAGCGCGACGGGGAGGATGCGAGCTCCCTGGCAGCCGCCGCGCGCGCATCCCGGGCCGTGCCGGAGGCGAGCGCGGCCGCGGCGGCGCGGCGGCAGTCGTCGAGGGTCAGGCCCGCGAGGCGCGCCGCGACGGCGCCGAGCGCGCGCGGTGTCATCGAGAGCGAGGTGGCCCCGAGCCCCACGAGCACGGGGGCCAGCTCGGGATCGCCCCCCGCCTCACCGCACACGCCCACGGGCTTGCCGGCAGCGCGGCCCGCCGCCCCGACCGCGCCGATGAGGCGCAGCACGGCCGGCTGCCACGCGTCGCTCAGTTCCGCGAGGTCGGCGACCGTGCGATCCGCCGCCATCGTGTACTGCGTGAGGTCGTTGGTCCCGAGGCTCACGAAGTCGACGACCTCGAGGAGCTCGGCCGCGAGCAGCGCCGCCGAGGGCGTCTCGATCATGACGCCGACGGTCTCGAGCCCCGCCGCGCGACAGCGCTCGGCGAAGGAGCGCGCCTCTTCGAGAGTCGCGACCATGGGCGCCATGACCTGCGCCTCGGCGGACGACGCGGATGCGGCGCGCGCGAGCGCCGCGAGCTGGTCGTCGAGCAGCCCCGGGTTGCGACGGGCGACGCGCAGCCCCCGCACCCCCAGCGCGGGATTCTCCTCCGCGTCGTCGTTCGCAAACGGCAGGGGTTTGTCGGCGCCCGCGTCGAGGGTGCGCACGACGACCTTGCGCCCGGCGAACGGCTCGAGCACGCCGCGGTAGGCGGCTACCTGCTCCTCGACGCTCGGTGCCGTGCGGCGGTCGAGGAAGCAGAACTCCGTGCGGAACAGGCCGATGCCCTCCGCGCGCGCGGCGGCCGCGGCCGCGGCGTCGTCCGGACCCCCGACGTTGGCGAGAAGCGGCACGGCGACGTCATCGGCCGTCGCCCCGCGGCCGGTGAACGCGACGGCCTCGGCGCGCTGCGAGGCGCGCGCGACGGCGTCAGCATCCGGATGCGGGTCCACCGTGCCCGCGTCGCCGTCGACGAGCACCACGCCGACCTCGTCGAGGGTCAACGCTCCCGCGGCGCCCACGACGGCGGGCATCCCGAGCGCCCGGGCGATGATCGCCGTGTGCGAGGTGGGGCCGCCGAGCTCGGTGACGAGGGCGACGCACGCGCTGTCGGCGAGCGTCACGGTGTCGGCGGGCGCGAGGTCACGCGCGACGAGCACGAAGGGCTCGGTGCGCTCCGGCACGCCCGGGAGCTCGATGCCCGCGAGCTCGGCGCGGATGCGATCGCGCACGTCGCGCAGATCGGCCGCGCGCTCGGCCATGCGGCCGCCGAGCGCGGCGAGCGCCTCCTCGTAGCCGGCCGCCGCCTCCCAGATCGCGGCGTCGGCCGTGAGGCCGCGATCGCGCACGGAGGCCTCGGCCATCGCGGCGAGCTCGGGG
>JAEYVF010000072.1 GCA_023432005.1 Actinomycetes bacterium | reverse complement strand
CCGCCCAGCTGCGCGAGCGCGCGGCGGGCGCCGACGAGGCGACGCGCGACGTGCTCGAGGCGCAGGCCCTCATGACCGACGACCCGGAGCTGCTCGCGGGCGTCGAGCGGCGCCTCGCATCGGGCGTCACGGCCGAGAAGGCCGTCTCGGATGCGTTCGGCGAGTTCTCGGCGCTGCTCGCCGATGCGGGCGAGTACTTCGCCGAGCGGGCGGCCGACCTCCACGACCTCGCCGACCGCGCGGTCGCCGTGCTGCAGGGTCGGTCGACCGAGCTCGTGACCGACCCCGGGCATCCGTACGTGCTCGTCGCGCGGGATCTCGCGCCGGCCGACACGGCCGTGCTCGACCTCGACCGCGTGCTCGCGTTCGTCACGAGCGAGGGCGGCCCCACCTCGCACACCGCGATCCTCGCGCGCCAGCGCGGCATCGTCGCGATCGTCGGAGCGGCCGGCATCGAGTCGCTGCCGGGCGGCACGCAGGTGATCGTCGACGCCGAGCGCGGTCGCGTCTACGCCGACCCGGATGCCGCCGAGCTCGCCGACGCGGAGGCCCGCATCTCGGCGCGCCGGGCGGCGGCGGATGCGCCGCTCGGCCCGGGTGCGCTCGCCGACGGCACGCCCGTCAAGCTCCTCGCCAACCTCGGGAAGCCCGGGGAGGCCGCGGAGGCCGTGCGGCTCGGCGCGGAGGGCGTCGGCCTGTTCCGCACCGAGTTCCTCTTCCTGGACGACGACGCCACGGCGCCGACGATCGAGTCGCAGCAGGCCAGCTACCGCGAGGTGCTGGCGGCGTTCCCGGGCAGGCGCGTCGTCGTGCGGCTGCTCGACGCGGGCGCCGACAAGCCGCTCGCGTTCCTCTCGCCGGGGGAGGAGGAGAACCCGGCCCTCGGTCGGCGCGGGCTCCGAGCGCTTCGCGCCTCGGAGTCCGTGCTCCGCGACCAGCTCGCGGCGCTCGCGGCGGCGCAGGCCGAGGCGGAGGCCGAGCTGTGGGTCATGGCGCCCATGGTCGCGACCGTCGAGGAGACCGCGTTCGTGACGCGCGCGATCCACGAGGCCGGCATCCGCAGCGCGGGCGTCATGGTCGAGATCCCCTCGGTCGCGCTCATCGCCGACCGCGTGCTCGCGCGCACCGACTTCGCGTCGATCGGCACGAACGACCTGACGCAGTACACGATGGCCGCGGACCGCCAGCTCGGCTCGGTCGCGGCGCTCCAGGACCCGTGGCATCCGGCGGTGCTGCGGCTCGTGAAGGAGGTGGGCGCGGCGGGCGCCGCCTCCGGCAAGCCGGTCGGCGTGTGCGGCGAGGCCGCCGCCGACCCCCTCCTCGCCGTCGTGCTGGCCGGGCTCGGGATCACGAGCCTGTCCATGTCGGCGACGGCGCTCGCAGACGTCCGCGTATCCCTCGCGCGGTACACCCTCGACGACGCTCGCGCGATCGCCGAGGCAGCCCTGGCGGCCGATGAGGCCGCCGATGCCCGAGAGGCGGCGCGGGCGGCCGCCGACACCATCACCGCCGGACGGTAGTCCGGCATCCGATCCAGGAGGCACACACCATGACGACGACGTCAGCAACGGCGACGGCATCGCGGGGCGGGGGAGCCCGCGTCGCCGTCCAGAGATTCGGCACCTTCCTGTCGGGCATGATCATGCCCAACATCGCGGCCTTCATCGCGTGGGGACTCGTGACCGCGATGTTCATCCCGAACGGCTGGTTCGGCAGCGACAGCCCCGTCGCCGCCTGGCGCTGGGCGGATTCCGCGATCCTCGGCGGCGGGGAGGCGTCCGACGGCAGCGTGTGGACCGGCCTCGTCGGCCCGATGATCACCTACATGCTGCCGCTGCTCATCGCCTACACGGGCGGTCGCATCGTGTACGGGGTGCGCGGCGCGGTCATCGGCGTGGTCGTCACGATGGGCGTCGTGATCGGCGCCGAGGGCACCGTCATGTTCCTCGGCGCGATGATCTGCGGCCCCCTCGCGGCGTGGATCCTCAAGCAGGTCGACAAGCTGTGGGCCGGGAGGATCAAGCCGGGCTTCGAGATGCTCGTCGACAACTTCTCGTCGGGCATCCTCGGGTTCCTGCTCGCGCTCGCGGCGTTCTTCGGGCTCGCCCCGCTCATCAAGATCTTCAGCGATGCGCTCGGCGCGGCCGTCGGGTGGCTCATCGAGACGGGCCTCATCCCGCTCGCCTCGATCCTCGTCGAGCCCGCGAAGGTGCTGTTCCTCAACAACGCGATCAACCACGGCGTCTTCACGCCGCTCGGCAGCGAGCAGGTCGTCGAGAACGGCAAGAGCCTGCTGTTCCTCGTCGAGGCGAACCCGGGACCGGGCGCGGGCCTCCTGCTCGCGCTCACGGTGTTCGGGGTCGGGGCGGCGCGCGCGACCGCACCGGGCGCGTTCATCATCCAGTTCCTCGGCGGCATCCACGAGGTGTACTTCCCGTACGTGCTCGCGAAGCCGCTGCTCATCGTGGCCATGATCGGCGGCGGTGCGACGGGCGTGCTGACGAACGTGATCTTCAACTCGGGTCTGCGCGCCCCTGCCGCGCCGGGCTCGATCTTCGCCGTCATCATCCAGACGGCGCCCGACAGCTACGTCGGCGTGATCCTGTCGGTCGTGCTCGCCGCTGCCGTGACCTTCCTCATCGCGATGCCGATCCTGCTCGCGAGCCGCAAGCGCGACCTCGCCTTCGAGGCGGACGCGGATGCGCGTCTCGCCGCGTCGGTCGCCCAGACGACCGCGAACAAGGGCAAGGAGAGCTCCGTGCTCTCGGGTCTCGCGGCGAGCGTCGGCGGTGGCGGCGACGTCGCGACGAAGACGATCCAGAAGGTCGTCTTCGCGTGCGACGCCGGGATGGGCTCGAGCGCGATGGGCGCATCCGTCCTGCGGAACAAGTTCAAGAAGGCCGGCATCGAGGTCGACGTGTCGAACGCCGCGATCGCGAACCTCGCGGGCGACGAGGACCTCGTCATCACGCAGAATGAGCTCACGCCTCGGGCGCGGCAGAAGGCGCCCGATGCGGTGCACGTGTCCGTCGACAACTTCATGAACTCGCCGAGGTACGACGAGGTCGTGGAGCTCGTGAGGAACCAGAGGGAAGGGACCGCGCAGTAGGCCCGTGGGGTCCGGCGGCGAGAGGAGCACACCATGAGCGACGACATCCTGACGCCCGAGCGCGTGGTGCTCGCCGACCGGACCCCTGCCCGCGAGGAGGCGATCCGCGACGTCGGACGCCTCCTCGTCGAGGCCGGTGCCGTGCGGCCGGGCTACATCGACTCGATGCTCGCCCGCGAGGCGACCGTGTCGACGTCGATGGGGAACTTCCTCGCGATCCCCCATGGCACCAACGAGGGGCGCGAGTTCATCGATGCGACGGCGCTCGCCGTCATCCGGTATCCGGATGCGATCGACTGGGACGGCGACGAGGTGCGCTTCGTGATCGGCATCGCGGGGCGCGAGAACGAGCACCTCGAGATCCTCGGCCGGATCGCGGTGCTGTTCTCCGAGGACGACGACGTGCAGTCGCTTCTCGCGGCACCGACCGCCCGAGACCTGTACGCGCGCATCGCCGCCGTCAACGAGGAGTAGCTAGGTCCGCGAGGGTACGTACTTTCCCCGCGACACGCCGCTCAGTCGCCGCCGAGTACGTACTCTCGCGGATTATGCGCGAGCGGGCCGGATCGGGTACGATCGATCTTTGGTGCCTTGTGCCTACTGGGCCGTCCGCACCGAATCAATCACCCGCATGACCGAGTGTCACCGATAGCGATTCAGAGGGTATGGCCAAGAAAGACGGCGTCATCGAGATCGAGGGATCTGTCCTCGAGGCTCTGCCGAACGCGATGTTCCGCGTCGAGCTGAGCAACGGGCACAAGGTTCTCGCCCACATTTCGGGCAAGATGCGTCAGCACTACATCCGCATCCTCCCCGAGGACCGCGTGATCGTGGAGCTGAGCCCCTACGACCTGACCCGCGGCCGGATCGTCTACCGCTACAAGTGACCCTCGGAAAGTAACGGCCTGCGCACGCGCAGGTACGAGGACAGCGAGAAGGAAATATGAAGGTCAACCCGAGCGTCAAGCCCATCTGCGACCACTGCAAGGTCATCCGCCGCAACGGCCGCGTGATGGTCATCTGCAAGAGCAACCCCCGTCACAAGCAGCGGCAAGGATAAGAAGAAGGTCCTTTCGGACCTTCTTCCCGTGCCGCCGAGGCCGTCCCGGCCTCGGACACTCTGCCAACCGCGGTAGACCATACAACTCAATAGACACACGAAGCACCGCCAGAACCTCGCGAGAGGGGACACCTCGGGTCGGAGGCCCGGGCACCGGCGGTGCTCCACACCTCCGAACGACTCCATAAGGAGAAGCCGCCATGGCACGTATCGCCGGCGTCGACATCCCGCGCGAGAAGCGCGTCGAGGTCGCCCTGACGTACATCTACGGCGTGGGCCGCACTCGCGCGCTCGCGACCCTCAAGGACACCGGGATCTCCGGTGACATCCGCGTGAAGGACCTGACCGACGACCAGCTCGTCGCCCTTCGCGACTTCATCGAAGGCAACTACAAGGTGGAGGGTGACCTGCGCCGCGAGGTGCAGGCCGACATCCGCCGCAAGGTCGAGATCGGCTCGTACGAGGGCCTTCGTCACCGCCGCGGCCTGCCCGTGCGCGGTCAGCGCACCAAGACCAACGCACGCACTCGCAAGGGCCCGAAGCGCACCGTGGCCGGCAAGAAGAAGGCAGGTAAGAAGTAATGGCTGCTCCGAAGGCCGCCGCGCGCAAGCCGCGCCGCAAGGAGAAGAAGAACATCGCCGTGGGCCAGGCCCACATCAAGTCGACGTTCAACAACACCATCGTCTCCATCACCGACCCGTCGGGTGCCGTCATCAGCTGGGCCTCCTCGGGTGGCGTCGGCTTCAAGGGCTCGCGCAAGTCGACCCCCTACGCCGCGCAGCTCGCCGCCGAGTCGGCCGCGCGCCAGGCGCAGGAGCACGGCATGAAGAAGGTCGACGTCTTCGTCAAGGGCCCGGGCTCGGGTCGCGAGACGGCGATCCGCTCGCTCCAGGCCGCGGGCCTCGAGGTCGGCACCATCAACGACGTGACGCCGCAGGCGCACAACGGATGCCGTCCGCCGAAGCGCCGCCGCGTCTGATCTCCGCGCTCGGATGACCGGCGCCCGCTGAGGGCCGGTCATCCGAGCGCGACAACGCCTTTCCATAACTCAACAAACGGCGGCCCAGCCACCCGCCGCATCTGTCGTGGGCGTCATATGGCGGACGCCCTCGCCGAAAGGAAACCACGTGCTCATCGCACAGCGTCCCACCCTCTCCGAAGAGGTCATCTCGGAGTTCCGCTC
>JAEYVF010000038.1 GCA_023432005.1 Actinomycetes bacterium | reverse complement strand
GGACCTCGACGCGGCCGACCATCTTCATGCGCTTCTTGCCCTCCTTCTGCTTCTCGAGCAGCTTGCGCTTGCGGGTGATGTCGCCGCCGTAGCACTTGGCGAGCACGTCCTTGCGCATCGCGCGGATGTTCTCGCGCGCGATGATCCGGGCGCCGATCGCGGCCTGGATCGGCACCTCGAACTGCTGCCGCGGGATGAGCTCGCGCAGGCGCGTCGCCATCATCGTGCCGTAGGCGTAGGCCTTGTCCTTGTGGACGATCGCGCTGAACGCGTCGACCGTCTCGCCCTGCAGCAGGATGTCGACCTTGACGAGGTCGCCGGGCGCCTCGCCCGCGGGCTCGTAGTCGAGCGACGCGTAGCCCTGCGTCTTCGACTTCAGCTGGTCGAAGAAGTCGAACACGATCTCGCCGAGCGGGAGCGTGTACTTGAGCTCGACGCGGTCCTCGCCGAGGAAGTCCATCGACTTGAGGGTGCCGCGGCGCGACTGGCAGAGATCCATGATCGCGCCGACATAGTCCTTGGGGGCGAGGATCGAGGCGCTGACGATGGGCTCGAGCACCTCCGCGATCTTCGCGCCCGTCGGGTACTCCGACGGGTTCGTCACGACGACCGACTTCTTGTCCTCCGTCGTGACCTTGTAGGGCACGCTCGGCGCGGTCGTGATGAGGTCGAGGTCGAACTCGCGGCGCAGGCGCTCGGTGACGATCTCGAGGTGCAGGAGGCCGAGGAAGCCGCAGCGGAAGCCGAAGCCGAGCGCGACCGAGGTCTCCGGCTCGTACTGGAGGGCGGCATCCGAGAGCTTGAGCTTGTCGAGCGCCTCGCGCAGCTCGGGGTAGTCGGCGCCGTCGATCGGGTAGATGCCCGAGAACACCATCGGCAGCGGGTCGGTGTAACCCGGCAGCGCCTCGGATGCGGGCTTCGCGGCGCTCGTGACGGTGTCGCCGACCTTCGACTGGCGCACGTCCTTCACGCCGGTGATGAGGTACCCCACCTCGCCGACGCCGAGGCCCTTCGAGGGGCTCGGCTCGGGAGAGCTCACGCCGATCTCGAGGATCTCGTGCGTGGCGCGCGTCGACATCATCTGGATGCGCTCACGCGGGCTGAGCTGCCCGTCGACCATGCGCACGTAGGTGACGACACCGCGGTAGGAGTCGTAGACGGAGTCGAAGATCATGGCGCGGGCGGGAGCGTCGGCGACGCCGACGGGCGCCGGGATGCGCTCCACGACGCGGTCGAGCAGCTCCTCGACACCCATGCCGGTCTTGCCCGAGACGCGCAGCACGTCATCCGGGTCACCGCCGATGAGCTGCGCGAGCTCGCGCGCGTACTTGTCGGGGTCGGCCGCCGGCAGGTCGATCTTGTTGAGCACGGGGATGATCTCGAGGTCGTTCTCGAGGGCGAGGTAGAGGTTGGCGAGGGTCTGCGCCTCGATGCCCTGCGCGGCGTCGACGAGCAGGATCGCGCCCTCGCACGCGGCGAGGCTGCGGCTCACCTCGTAGGTGAAGTCGACGTGGCCGGGGGTGTCGATCATGTTGAGCGCGAAGGTCTGGCCGTCGACCTCCCACGGCATGCGCACGGCCTGGCTCTTGATCGTGATGCCGCGCTCGCGCTCGATGTCCATGCGGTCGAGGTACTGGGCGCGCATGTCGCGGTCGGACACGACGCCCGTGATCTGCAGCATCCGGTCGGCGAGGGTCGACTTGCCGTGGTCGATGTGCGCGATGATGCAGAAGTTGCGGATGCGCGCCGGGTGGGTGGCGGCAGGCGGCAGGGGCTTCAGGGCGCGGGGTGACATATCCGGACGATTCTCCCATGCGCGGAGGCATCGTCGCGCCGCGCCCCTCCGGAGGGGCTTCGCGGCGAGGGGGACAACAACTGTACCCCGTGGAGGACACGTTCTGTCCCCCGAAAGCGGGCGCGCGCGGGGTGCGCCCATCACGGCAGCGTTAGGGGCATCGATAGAGACGTTCGGTCCGTCGAGACATCGATTCGCGTCGCCCCCTGCACGACGTGAATCGGTCCCCACCGCGGATGGCGGGCGGCTTCGCGCCGCCCGCCATCCGTCAGGGTGTCGTCGGGGTCAGAACACGTCGAACCCGAGGTCGAGCCCGGGCCACGCGAACGCGCCCCACAGGGCGAACGGGGCGACGAACGCGAGTCCGAGGATCGCGAGCACGAGCCAGCCGAACGCGCCGACGAAGCCGAGCGCGAGGCCCCAGTTGGCCATCGTGCGGCCGTGCGGCTCACGCGAGCGGGCCACGAAGCCGAAGACGATCGCGGCGACGGATGCGAGCCACCAGCCGGTGGGGATCGCGGCGATGCCGAGCACGAGGGCGGCGATGCTGAACCCCGCGGTGGGGGTCGCGACAGGCTGCGCGCTCGGCGCGGTGGCGGCGACGTAGGGGTTCTCGGGGGTCGAGGTCGCCGTGTCGGCGGTGGGCTGCTCGGGGGCGGACTGCTCGGGGGCGCCCGCCTCGGGGAGGGAGGTCGTTTCGGTCATGCATTCAGCTTCGTCGCGGGACCGCGGGCTCGGAATCCGGACAACCCCCGGATCGGCGGGCGGGCATCCGTCCGAACGGGCCGGAGGCGCGCCGCCCCGCATTGGCACCGGCCCGCGGTGCCTGGTAACGTAGACCCTTGGGTCACGGTTCGTGTCGTCCTGCGCCACGGCCTCGATCTACCAGTTTCCGCGTGACCCACAACACGCGATTCGCCGGGATGCGCCCCTCTACCGCAGACGGCACACACCCATCCGTTCCGAAAACGAAAGACATCTCCATGGCGAACATCAAGTCGCAGATCAAGCGCATCAACACCAACAAGAAGGCGCAGGAGCGCAACAAGGCCGTCAAGAGCGAGCTCAAGACCGCCGTGCGCGCCACCCGCGAGGCCATCGCCGCCGGCGACAAGGCCACCGCGACCGCCGCTCTCGCGAAGGCGACCAAGAAGCTCGACAAGGCCGTCAGCAAGGGCGTCATCCACAAGAACCAGGCCGCGAACCGCAAGTCGGCGATCGCGCAGCAGGTCGCCGCGCTCTAAGCAGCGTCGTCGTCGAACGGGCCTCGCACCTCCGGGTGCGGGGCCCGTTCCGCATGCGGTGGCGGTGCGGCACCCCCGACCCGGGTCGAGGACTCCCCCGGAGCCGACGTGGCCGAAGGGTGGGTCAGCGCTCGGCGCCGCGGGAGGCGATGACCCCGATCATGCGCTCGAGCGCGAACACGGGGTCGCGGCCCGCGCCCTTCACCTGGGCGTCGGCGAGGGCGAGCGCCTCGATCGCGCGGGCGAGGCCCTCATCCGTCCAGCCCTGCAGATCGCGACGGGCGCGGTCGACCTGCCACGCCTGCAGCCCGAACTGGCGGGCGAGATCGTTGGACGAGCCGCGGGCGCCCGCGAGCTTGGCCATCGTGCGCACCTTCATGGCGAACGCCGCGACCATCGGCACGGGGTCGGAGCCGGATGCGAGGGCGTGCCGCATGAGGCCGAGCGCGTCGCCCGGGCGGCCTGCGATCGCGGCGTCGGCGACGGCGAAGGCCGTCACCTCGGTGCGGCCGGCGTAGTAGCGGTCGACAACGGCTTCGGTGATGTCGCCGTCGGTGTCGGAGACGAGCTGGCGGCACGCGGCCGCGAGCTCGGCGAGGTCGTCGCTGAAGGCCGAGACGAGCGCACGCACCGCGCCAGGCGTGGCCTTGCGCTGGGCGGCGCGGAACTCGGCCGACGCGAAGGCGACCTTGTCGTCGTCGCGCTTGAGCTCGGCGCACACGACCTCGACGGCGCCGCCGGCTCCACCGCGGATCGCGTCGAGCAGCTTCTTGCCGCGCACGCCGCCGCCGTGGCGCAGCACGAGCACGGTGTCGTCGGCAGGCGCCTCGAGATACGACAGCGTCTCCTCGAGGAACGCGTCGGTGCACTTCTCGACCTGGCTCACGCGGATGAGGCGCGGCTCGGCGAAGAGCGACGGGCTCGCGAGGGTGAGCAGCTCGCCGGGCGCGTAGGCCCCGGCGTCGATGTCGGAGACCTCGAGGCTCGGATCGGCGGCGCGCAGCTTCTCGCGCACCGCCCGGATCGCGCGCTCGGCGAGCAGCTCCTCGGGGCCCGTCACGAGCACGACGGGCGCCGGCTCGACGCGATCCCACGACAGCTGCGGGATGACGGTCTTCGTGCTCTTCGCCGCCGTCGCACGTGCCGCCATGTACTCAGCCTAACGAGCGCCGCCGACCCCGAGCGGCGTCGGCGACGTCGAGCACGGCATCCGCGAACGCCCGCGGCGCCTCCTGCGGCACGTTGTGCCCGACGCCGGGGAGAACGCGGTGCGCGTACCAGCCCGTGAAGCGATCCGCGTACCCGCGGCCATCGGCGGCCGGTCCGTCGAAATCGCTGCTGATCGTGATCGTCGGCACGGCGACCGCGGGGCGCCTCTGGATGCGCTCCTCGAGCGCGTCGAGATCCCCGAGCGCGAGCTCACGGAGCTCAAGCGACGTGTGCGGGAGACTCGATGGCCCGATCGCGAGGTCGTGCCGGACGCGTCGCAGGGAGTGCAGCTCGACGTGGTACGGGCCCTCGCCGACCGCTGGCAGGGCGACTACGACTGGCGGAAGGTCGAGGCGCGGCTCAACGCGCTGCCGCAGTACGTCACGCGCATCGACGGGGTCGACATCCATTTCATCCACGCACGGTCGGAGAACCCCGACGCGTTGCCCGTCATCGTGACGCACGGGTGGCCCGGGTCGGTCATCGAGCAGCTCAAGATCGTCGAACCCCTCATCGATCCCGTCGCGCACGGCGGTTCGGCCGCGGACGCGTTCGATGTCGTCATCCCGTCGCTTCCCGGCCACGGGTTCTCCGGCACCCCCACCGAGACGGGGTGGGACCCCATCCGCATCGCGCGAGCCTGGATCGAGCTCATGCGACGGCTGGGCTATCACCGCTACGTCGCACAGGGTGGTGACTGGGGCAACGCGGTCACCGAGCAGATGGCCCTCCTCGCGCCCGCGGGTCTCGTCGGCATCCACACCAACATGCCGGCGACGGTGCCCGACGACGTCTCGGCGGCGCTCGCCGCCGGGGGTCCGGCACCCGACGGACTCTCGGACGACGAGCGCGGGGCGTGGGACCAGCTCGCCTTCTTCTACGCCCACGGGCTCGCCTACGCCCAGGAGATGGGCAACCGTCCGCAGACGCTCTACGGGATCGGCGACTCCCCCATCGGCCTCGCCGCCTGGATGCTCGACCACGACGCCCGCAGCTACGAGCTCATCGCGCGGGTGTTCGCGGGCGGCCAGGAGGGCCTCTCGGCCGACGACGTGCTCGACAACGCGACCTTGTACTGGCTCACGAACACGGCGGTGTCGTCGGCTCGCCTGTACTGGGAGAGCAAGCTCCCGTTCTTCGCGCCCAAGGGAGTGACGCTCCCGGTGGCGGTGAGCGTCTTCCCCGACGAGATCTACGCGGCACCCCGGTCGTGGGCGGAGCGCGCCTACCCCCAGCTGATCCACTTCAACCGGCTTCCGAAGGGTGGGCACTTCGCCGCGTGGGAGCAGCCGGACGCCTTCGTGGACGAGTTGCGGGTGGCGTTCCGGTCGCTCCGGGGCTGACGACGCACGGTCGTGCGACCCCGTTCCGCGGGGCCGCACGATCGGCTCAGGCGCTCGGGCGCCCACGCCCGCCCGCACCGCGCTCGGTCCATACTCGGGGCTTCGCGTCGGCGCCGGCGGGCGGGGCGACGAGCATGAGGCCGTCGACATCGGTGCGGAAGACGGCCGTGCCGGCGGCCGCGAGCGCGTCGAGCGCATCGGGGGTCGGGTGACCGTAGGCGTTGTCGGCGCCGACGCCGATGAGTCCGACGGATGCCGCGGCGGCAGCGTAGAGCTCGGCGTTGAAGTCCGCGGAGCCGTGGTGGGCGACCTTGAGCACGTCGACGCGCGGCAGACGGGTCGCCCCCGCCATGCGCTGCTGCGATGCCTCGTCGAGATCGCCGAGGAGGAGCGCGCTCAGGCACGCGTCGCATCCGTCCCGCGGGGCGACGAGCAGGGCGATACTCGCCGGGTTGCCGGGCTCGACCCCGCGCGACGGTGGCCACAGCGCACGCCAGGTGAGCTCGCCGATGATGCCCGTCATGCCCTGCTCCGCGTCGACGACACGAGCGCCGTGCGCGCGGAGCTCGTCGCGGAGGCGTGCGTCATCCGGCTCGCCGACCGGACCGACGAGCGCGACGTCGACGCGGCCGAGCACGGCATCCGCTCCCCCGACGTGGTCGAGGTCGAAGTGGGTGAGTACGAGCAGGTCGACGCCGGCGATGCCGAGCTCGTCGAGGCACTCGGCGAGCAGCAGCGGATCGGGGCCGGTATCGACGAGGGCCACCATGCCGTGCGAGCGGATGAGCACCGCGTCGCCCTGACCGACGTCGCACATCGCGTACTGCCAGTCGGCGGGTCGCGACAGGGTCGTGGCGACGCGGATGCCCGCGACCGCCCCGAGATAGCCGAGGAGCCCCACGCACGCGACCCCGGCGGCGAGGCGGCGCGCCCGCGAGCCGGGAGGCCCCAGAACGGCGACGAGCGCGATGACGCTGAGCGCCGTGAGCGCCGCGATACCGACGGGGCCTGCCGGCCATGGCATCCGCGCTCCCGGGAGCCCCGCGAAGAAGCTCGCCACCGCGGCGATCCATGAGGCCGGCAGCCAGGCGATCGTGGCGACCGCCGCGGCGAGCGGCGGGGCAAGGGGCGCGAGCAGGCACGCGATGAGCCCGAGCACCGTCGCGAGCGGCGCCGCGGGGCCTGCGAGGAGGTTCGCGGGCACCCCCCACAGCGGCAGCGTGGGGCTCAGCATGAGCAGCACCGGCTGGCACGCGAGCTGCGCCGCGAGCGGCACGGCGATGACGAGGGCGAGCGGCGAGGGCATCCAGCGGGCGAGCACGGATGCGACGGGACCCGCGAGCAGCAGGAGCCCCGCGGTCGCGAGCACCGAGAGCGCGAAGCCGTACGAGCGCGCGAGCCACGGATCCACGACGAGAAGCGCGACGATCGCGAGGCACAGGGCCGCGATGCCGCGCGTGGGGCGCCCGAGCGAGAGCGCGAGCAGCACGATGCCGCCCATGACGGCCGCGCGCAGCACGCTCGGCTCGGGCGTCACGAGCACGACGAAGCCCGCAAGGGCCGCGAGGGAGACTCCGACGCGAACCGCACGCGGCATCCCGAGCAGTGCGCACAGCGCGAACACGGCGCCCACGACGACCGCGCAGTTGGCGCCCGAGACGGCCGTGAGATGGGTGAGCGATGCTGCCTTCATCGCGGCGTCGAGCGGCGCATCGACTCGGCTCGTGTCGCCCACGGCGAGGCCGGGCAGGAGGAGCGCGCCCGCGCCCGGCAGCCGTTCGCTGAGACCGACGAGGCCCTCGCGGAGCCCGGATGCCGCCGCGAGCAGCGGAGGCGCCCGGCCGACCGGCTCGGCGCCTCCCTCGGCGAATGCGAGGAGCGCGACCCGGTCGCCCGGATCGGCGTGACGCAGCCGCGCCGAGAAGCGCCAGGTCTCGCCGAGGCGGGGCGCGGCTGCCTCATCGAGGAAGACCAGCACGGGCGCACCGGCGCCGTCGGCTCGGCCGCCCACGAGGGAGGCGCGGCCGGCGACCCTCCCGTCGACGACCGAGCCTGTGACCTCCACGTCGAGCTCGACGGCGGATGCGCCGACTGCGTCGGCGAGGTCGGCGGGCACCCGCGCGGGCACCAGCACGGCGACGACCGTCGCGACGAGCGCGGCGGCGGTGAGCCCGAGCGAGAGGAGAGCGCACGCCCTGACCCGGAGCGCCGCGACGGCGGCACCCGCGGCGGACGCCCAGAGCACCGCCGCGACGACACCGTGCGGCGCGTCGGGGTCGAGCCCGATGAGCACGCCCGCCGCGAGCCACGCGCCGAGCGCGGCGGGCACGAGCCGCAGCTCCGCGGCGCGCACGGGGCGGCCGATGGAGGCGACCGCGGCGTCCGTCGCCGACACGACGCGACTCACGGCACCACCAGGGGGCGCAGCGCCTCGACCGTCTTCGCGCCGATGCCGCTCACCGCGAGCAGGTCGTCGACCGAGCGGATCGGTCCGTTCGCCTCGCGCCACTCGACGATGCGCTGCGCCATCGCCGGCCCGATGCGCGGCAGGGTGTCGAGGGTGCCGACGTCGGCCGTGTTGAGGTCGACGCGGCCGTCGGATGCCGTGCCGGCCGCGGCGGGCGGCACCTCCCCCACGGCGGGAACGAGGAGCTGCTCGCCGTCGGCCACGAGACGTGCGAGGTTGACGCCCGCGGGGTCGGCGGCGCCCGTGAGACCGCCCGCGGCCGAGACGGCGTCGATGACGCGTGCTCCCTCGCGCAGCTCGTAGAGCCCCGGTCGCGCCACCTGCCCGAGCACGTGGACGAAGATCGGCGACTCCGTGCGCGACGCGATGATCCCGGCGTCGCGAGGGGCGGCATCCGCGGAGTCGTCCGGCGCCACCACACGCTCGGCGCCCCGCGGCGTCACGGCCGTCACGAAGACCGCGACCGCCGCCCCCGCGAGCAGCACGATGAGCGCCGCCCCGACCCCGCGGCGCACCCGGGCGCGTTGGGTGCCGGGGTCGGGGCGAACGCTCACCCGGGGAACGGTACGGGCGAGCGCGGACGCGGTGAAGGGGCGGGGGGCGGACTCGGGATACGAGGGTCGCTGTGGGGCTGAGGAGGACGGGTGGGCGGCGAGCGCCGCGCCTCAGCCAGCGGGGAGGCGATCCGCCGTATCAGCCCTTCGTCGCGATGCTGACGACCTTCGGCGCGCGCACGATGACGTTGACGATCTCGCGCTCGCCGATCGCGCGCTGTACGGCCGCGGAGGCGCGGGCGAGCGCCTCGAGCTCGTCGCCGTCGATGTGGGGCGACACCTCGAGCCGATCGCGCACCTTGCCGTCGACCTGCACGATCGCCGTCACCGACTCCTCGACGAGCAGCCGCTCGTCGGCCTTCGGCAGCTGCTGCAGCGCCACGCTCGGCGCGTGCCCGAGCTTCGCCCACATGTCCTCGGCCGTGTACGGCGAGAAGAGCGACAGCAGCACCGCGAGCACCTCGGCCGCCTCGCGCACCGCGGGATCCGCTCCCCCGACGCCCGTGTCGATCGCCTTGCGCACGACGTTGACATGCTCCATGAGCCGCGCGACGAGCACGTTGAACTTGAACGACTCGACGAGGCCCGGCGCGTCCGCGAGCAGGCGGTGGGTCGCACGGCGCAGGGTCGTGTCACCCGCGCCGAACGGCACGCCCGGCTCCGACGTCACATCGTCGGCGATGCGCCAGACGCGGGCGAGGAACTTCGCCGACCCCGCGGGCGACACGTCGGCCCAGTCGATGTCGTCCTCCGGCGGCCCGGCGAACGCCATCGTCAGGCGCACGGCGTCGACGCCGAACTCGTCGAGCTGGTCGGAGAGGCGCACGAGGTTGCCGCGGCTCTTCGACATCGCCGAGCCGTCCATGAGCACCATGCCCTGGTTCAGCAGCGCCGAGAAGGGCTCCGTGAAGCTCACGTAGCCGAGGTCGAAGAGCACCTTCGTGATGAAGCGCGCGTACAGCAGGTGCAGGATCGCGTGCGTCACACCGCCCACGTACTGGTCGACGGGCGCCCACTTCTCCGCCTCGTCCCGATCGAACGCCTGCGCGTCGTCGTTCGGCGAGAGGAACCGCAGGAAGTACCACGAGCTGTCGACGAAGGTGTCCATCGTGTCGGGGTCACGGCGCGCCGGGGTGCCGTCGGGCAGGGTCACGTCGACCCAGGCCTCGGCCGCGCCGAGCGGCGAGGTGCCCTTCGGCTGCAGGTCGAGCCCCTCCGACGCGGGCAGCACCACCGGGAGGGCCGACTCGTCGACGGGGATCTCGCGGCCGTCCTCGGTGTGCAGGATCGGGATGGGCGTGCCCCAGTAGCGCTGACGCGAGATGAGCCAGTCGCGCAGACGGTAGGTCTTGGCGGCGCGGCCCGTCCCGGCCTCCTCGAGCAGTTCGATGACGCGGCGGATGGCGTTCTGCTTGCTGAGCCCGTCGAGCGGACCGGAGTTCACCATCCGCCCGTCGCCCGCGAGCGCCTCGCCCGTGACCGCGGGGTCCATCGAGGCGAGGTCGCGCGCGGCATCCGGGTTCTCGATCAGCTCGGGGGTGATGACGGGGATCGCGCCCGTGATGGGGGCGGTCACATCGACGACGACCTTGATCGGGAGGTCGAACTTGCGCGCGAAGTCGAGGTCGCGCTGGTCGTGCGCCGGCACGGCCATGACGGCGCCGTGGCCGTAGTCGGCGAGCACGTAGTCGGCGGTCCACACGGGGATGCGCTCGCCGTTGACGGGGTTGATCGCGTAGCGCTCGAGCGGGATGCCGGTCTTCTCGCGCGTCGTGTCCTGGCGCTCGATCTCGGTCTTCTTCTGCACCTGCGTGAGGTACTCGGCGAACGCCTCCTGCACCTCGGTGGTCGAGCCCGCGGCGAGCTCGGCGGCGAGCTCCGAGTCGGGCGCGACGACCATGAAGGTCGCACCGAAGAGCGTGTCGGGGCGCGTCGTGAAGACCGTGACCTTCTCGTCGCGCCCCTCGATGACGAAGTCGACGTCGGCGCCCGTCGAGCGGCCGATCCAGTTGCGCTGCATCGCGATGACCTTGCTCGGCCAGCGGCCCTCGAGCTGGTTGAGGTCGTCGAGCAGCCGGTCGGCGTAGTCGGTGATCTTGAAGTACCACTGCGTGAGCTTCTTCTTCGTGACGAGGTTGTCGCAGCGCTCGCAGCGGCCGTCGACGACCTG
>JAEYVF010000016.1 GCA_023432005.1 Actinomycetes bacterium | reverse complement strand
GCGAGACGACCGGTCTCGAAACGGATGGTGCGGGTGCCGAACTTGCCGTTGTCCAGAACGGCTTCGGCGAACTTGATCTCGGGGCCTTCCACGAGGTCTTACTCCTTGCTGCCGCGATTCGCACGGCAATACATCGGAGCAGGAGCGGGCAGGAAGGGCGTGACGCGCGCAGTTCCGCGCGCCGGCCGCCTGGATCTGGTCAACAGTAGAAGGGCTCCGACTCCGCGTTCGGAGAACCACCACCGGTGACCAGCTTCGTGCCGGCCTGCTCCGTTTCAACCTCCGCCGAATCGGTGCTCGGCGGAGAAGTCGCCGGATGGCGACCTGGGCAAGCCTATCAGCAGGCCCTGCGCGGGGCGAGGAACGCTCTCATCCGCGCGCCGCGCCATCCCGCGAGCGTGCGCCGCCGCCTCTCACAGCTCATACGGCTGCGAGCTCACGCCGCACGCGACCCGCGCCGCGAGCATGTCGTCGAACTCCACCCCCGCGAGCCCGTAGAACTCGAACCACGGCGCGCGCTCGACGTCGAGGTAGTCGGAGAGGCTCCGGCGGAAATCCGTCAGCGCATGGTGCTTCGCGACGCACGGGATGAGCCAGCGGTTCGCGACCTCGAAGGCGAGCAGCCGATCCGCCCGCGTCGTGATCCGGGGTGCGAGGTAGTCGTACTGCGCGCGCTCGATGCGGTAGTCGGCGAGGCAGTCGTTCACCTCCCGCACGTACGCGGCCGCCTCCTCGGTGCGCCGGCTCGGCTCCTGGACCTCGACGTGGAGGGTCTCGCCCACGAAGTCGATGTACCAGCCCTCGATCCGCCGCGAGCGCTCGTCGTCCTCGGGGTCGCAGTGATCGAGGATCGCCCACATGACATCCGGCGGGAAGCCATCTGGCTGGCCCGCGGTCGAGGGCCGCGATCCGTTCGCGATCGCGAGCGCGACGACGGCCGCCGTCGCCCCGAGGACGAGCACCGCACCGCCCCACATCGTGAGCCGCTCGCTGCGCCGCATACCGTCATTCTGCGCCCGGTCGCCGCTTCACGGACCGTACGGCTCATGACCGGATCCGCAATCGATGCGGGCCCGCACGAAGTCGTCGAAACGCTCGGCGTCGGGCGGGAACCCGTAGACGTCGTTCCAGGGCCACCGGAGCTCGCCCAGGTAGTCGCGGACGCCGGGCACGACGGTGAGGGGGACGCCGTGGCCGGCGAGGCAGGGCTGGAGCCAGCGATAGGCGACGTCGTAGACGAGCAGGCGCTCCGCGTCCGCGTCGATGCGCTCGCCCGTGTAGTCGATCTCGGCCGGATCCTCGGCGGGGTAGGCCGCAAGGCAGTCGTTCACGAGGCCCTCGTACCTCGTGACGTCCTCGGCGGGTGCCGGCGAGTCGATGACCGAGATGCGCATGATGTCGCGCTCCTGCTCGATCGCGACCGCCCCCTCGAGCGTGAGGGTCGTGTCGGCCTGGATCGAGCAGTGCAGGTACACGGTCCACGCGATGTCGGCGGGCACGAGCGCGACCGACCGGGTGTCGGGCGCGACACGGCCTCCGTTCACGACGAGGATCGCCGTGACCGCCGCGACGGCGGCGGACACGAGCACGGCGCCCGCCCATCCGAGGATCCGCTCGCTCCGTCGCATGCCGCCATTGTGTCCCTCGGGCGACCATGCGGCCTATGCTGACGGGATGAGTTCCGACGAGAAGCCCGGCGCCGCATCCGAGGACATGAAGAAGAAGTTCCGCGAGGCCCTCGAGCGCAAGAAGCAGCAGTCGCACGACCGGCCCGGCCAGCTGCAGGGCGAGGGATCCGTCCACGAAGCGCACAATCGGGCGGGCGGCAAGCGGGAGTTCCGCCGCAAGTCGGGCTGACCCCCGACGGCGCCGACTAGCGTCGGCGCCCCCACGCCTCCGGCCCGTGCGATCCTGCGGGGTACTCGTCGAGCGGCACCTCGCCGCGGGACCAGGCCGCGAGCGCCGGCTCGACGATGCGCCAGCACTCCTCCGCGGCGTCCCCGCGCACCGACAGCGCGGGATCCCCGTCGAGCACCGCGGCGAGCACCTCCGCGTAGGCGCGCTGGCTCCCGAGGCCGAGGTCGGCCTCGAGCTCGGCGTGCTGCAGCTCGAAGGGGTCGTCGCCCCCGTTGACGTCGATCCCGATCGTGAGGCGGTCCGGGCCGAGCGAGAAGCGCAGCACGTTCGCTCGGGCCGCGCCCGACATCCCGACGGGGAGGTGGCGCACGGGCCGCAAGCGGATGGCGACCTCCGTCGTCGGGTCGCCGAGAGCCTTGCCCGACCGGAGAGTGAAGGGCACCCCGGCCCACCGCGAGGTGCGCACCTCGCACTCGAGCTCGGCGAGCGTCTCGGTTCCCCGGCCCGGATCGACCCCGGGCTCGTCGACGTACGACGGCAGGGCGCGGCCGTCGATCTCTCCCGCCGTGTACCGCGCGCGCCGCGAGAACCGCACGGGGTCGTCGTCGCGGATGCGCGTCGCCCGAAGGGCTGCGGTCGTCGCGTCACGCAGGTCCGCCTCGTCGAGCGACGCGGGCGCCTCCATGGCGACGATCGCGAGCACCTGCAGCAGGTGGCTCTGGATCATGTCGACGAGCGCCCCGGCCCGGTCGTAGTATCCGGCGCGGCCCTCGAGGGCGAGCGACTCGTCGAACCGGATGTCGACGGCCTCGACGTCGTCCGCGGACCAGATGGGCTCGAAGAGGCGGTTGGCGGTGCGCGCGCCGATGATGTTGAGCACGGTCGACCGCCCGAGGAAGTGGTCGACGCGGAAGACCCGGCGCTCGTCGACGAGCCCGTGCAGCACGTCGTTGAGATGCGCGGCGCTCCCGCGGTCGCTTCCGAAGGGCTTCTCGAGGGCGAGCACCGTGCCCGCCGGGAGGTCGGAGGGGCTGAGCGACTCGCACGCCGCGAGCGCGACCGCGGGCGGCACGGCGAAGTACAGCACGATCCTGTCCCCGTGCGCGGCGGAGACGAGCCGACGGATGCCGTCCGCGGTCGAGGCGTCGACGGCGACATAGGGGCCGAGCTCGACGCGGTCGAGGGCGTCGTCGGCATCCGCCGTCGAGAACGCCTTCGTCACGAGCTCGTGCCACCGGGAGTCGTCCATGGCCGACGAGCCGGCTCCGATGAGCTCGATGCGCCTCCCCGTATCCTCGTGGAGCAGCTCGCCGAGCGCGGGGAGCAGCAGTCGGGAGGCGAGGTCCCCCGACGCTCCGATGATCACGAGGCTCGCCGTGTGCGCCATGACGACACGCTAACCGGCGAGGCTTGTAGCGGCTTGAGAGAATCGGCACGATGACCTCACGCATCGAGGACTACGCCCTTCTGAGCGACGCGCGCACCGCGGCGCTCGTCTCGCGCGGGGGTTCGATCGACTGGCTCTGCATGCCGCGGTTCGACTCCCCGTCGATGTTCGGCGCCCTCCTCGGCGACGAGGGTCACGGCGCGTGGAGCGTGCGTCCCGTCGACCCGGACGCCCGCGCAACACGTCGGTACGACGACGGCACCTTCACGCTCGTCACGCGGTGGCAGACCGCCGACGGGGTCGCCGAGGTCGTGGACGCGCTCGCCGTCACGGGGCAGCTCGGCCCGCGACGCACCGACCTCGTGCGACGGGTGCGCGGCGTGACGGGCGCCGTGCGTTTCCAGCAGGAGCTGCGCATCCGCTTCGACTACGCGCGGGCCGTGCCGTGGGTGCGCCGACGCACGGATCTCGGCACCGACACGCTCGTCGCGATCGCGGGCCCCGACGCGGTGGTGCTGCGCGGCGCGGCGGTGCGGGCCGCGGACCACGTGCACCGCGGCACCTTCACGGTGACCGCGGGCCGCTCGCGCGACCTCGTGCTCACGTGGTTCCCGTCGATGGAGGATCCGCCGCCCCCGATCGACGTCGACGAGGCGCTCGCGAGCACCTCGACGTGGTGGCGGGAGTGGTCGTCGCGCATCTCGACCCCCTCGCCCTACGGCGACGAGGTGCTCCGCTCGCTGCTCGTGCTGCGCGCCCTCACCCATCGTGACACGGGCGGCATCGTCGCCGCCGCGACGACGTCGCTCCCCGAGGACTTCGGCGGCAGCCGCAACTGAGACTACCGCTTCGTGTGGCTGCGCGACGCGGCCCTCACCCTCGAGGCGTTCGTCGCGCACGGGTTCCTCGGCATGGCCGAGCACTGGCGCGGTTGGCTGCTGCGCGCGATCGCGGGAGACCCCGCCCAGACGCAGATCATGTACGGGATCGCGGGCGAGCGCGACCTGTGGGAGCGCGAGCTCGTCTCGCTTCCCGGCTACCAGGGGGCGGGGCCCGTGCGGGTCGGGAACGCCGCGGCGGGCCAGTACCAGGCCGACGTGATCGGCGAGGTCATGGTCGCGCTCGACGTCGCGCGCGAGGCGGGGCTCGAGGAGTCGGAGTTCTCCTGGCCCTTGCAGCGAGCCCTCATGGCACGCCTCGTGGACCACATCGACGAGCCGGACCGCGGCATCTGGGAGATCCGCGGTGAGCCGCGGTTCTTCACCCACTCGCGCGTCATGATCTGGGCGGCGCTCGACCGCGCCATCCGCGCGGTGCGCGAGCACGGTCTCTCGGGCGACCTCACCCGCTGGGAGCTGCTGCGCGACCGGATGCGTCACGAGATCGACACGCACGGTGTGAGCGCGGACGGCCACTTCCGGCAGAGCTACGACGGCGACGAGGTCGACGCCTCGCTGCTCGCCCTTCCCACGGTCGGCTATTGCGAACCCGACGATCCCCGGATGCTCGCGACGGTCGAGCGCATCGAGTCGACCCTCATGGCCGATGGGCTCGTGCGCCGCTACCGCACGTCCTCGGGCGTCGACGGGCTGCCCGGCGACGAGCATCCGTTCATCGCGTGCTCGTTCTGGCTCGTCGAGCAGTACGCGGCCTCGGGGCGGACGGACGACGCGGTGCGCCTCATGGACCGGGCGTGCGGTGTCGCGAACGACGTCGGGCTGCTCTCGGAGGAGTACGACGTCGAGACGGGCCGTCAGGCGGGGAACACCCCGCAGGCGCTCTCGCACCTCGCGCTCGTCCGGGCCGCGGACGCGCTCGTCGGCGGCGCGCGCACGACGCCGCGCACGGCCGAGGAGCCGCTGCCCGGGCACTGAGCGCCTCACGCGCACGGCTGACGCGAGGTCGCTCCCGTCGCGGCCGCCGCGAACCACGCGCGCACATCCGGCAGCGACTGGATGACGATCGTGGCGTGGGTCGCGGTGGGGTACTCCGCGAGCGCGACGCGCTGACCGTCGGCGCACATCCGGCTCACGAAGTCGGCGGTCGAGGTGGGCCGCACGAGCGCGTCGGCGCCGCCCTGCAGCACGAGCACGGGCACCCCGAAGCTCGAGGCGCCCGGGGTGTTCTCGGCGAGGAACCGCGACCACGGCGCGGTCGTGGCGGGGTCGGCCGCGAGGAAGCCGCCCACGAGCGGACCGGCGAGCGCGTGCAGCTCGCTGTTCTCGCCGAAGAGGCACAACTGCGCCATCTTCGGGGCCGCCTCGGCCGCCGCCGGCGTCAGGATGTCGGCGAGCGCGAGCCCCGGATGCGTCGGGGCGTAGGCCGCCTGATACGCCGTGAAGGCGTAGGCCGCGATCGTGACTCCCGACACGTCGCCGATGTCGGCGTCGAGGAGCGAGGCGAGGTCGGCCGCGGGGGCCGCGACCGCGGCGGTCACGGGCCGCAGCTCCGGGGCGTAGTCAGCCGCGAGCTGGGCCGCGAAGAGGGCCGCCTGCCCGCCTTGCGAGTGCCCCCAGAACGACACGTCCGCGGAGAGGTCGACGCCGTCGAGCGCCCGTGCGGCGCGCACCGAGTCGAGCACCGCCTTGCCCTCGACCTCCCCGAGGAGGTACGACGAGGCGCCGGGTGCGCCGAGCCCCGGGTAGTCGGTCGCCGCGATCGCGAAGCCGTCCTCGAGCAGGTCGTCCATGCCCTCGATGAGGTCGAGCGGCGCGAAGCCCGACGACGGCCCGCATCGCGCGACGGCCCCCGTGGTCGGGTGCGCCCACGCGATGACCGGCCAACCGCCGTCGGGGGCATCGCGCGTCGGCACGACGACCGTGCCCGAGACGGCGATGTCGTCGCCCGCGAGGTCGCGCGAGTGGTAGAGCACGCGCCAGGCGCGGGAACCCGCAGGCGCCGTCTCGATCGCGAGCGTGCGGATGACGTCGCCCGGCTCCCCCGTCGGCAGCGGGTCGGGCACGACGTAGAACGACTCGGCGTCGACCTCCTGGCGCTCGTGCTCCTCGAGGTCGTCCCACACGGCGCACCCGGAGGACGCGAACAGCACGGTGATGCCGGCCGCCACGAGTCCCGCCCTGCGCATGCGTCGATGCTACGGTTCCGCGCGTGCGCGGCCTACTCCCCCGCGAGACCGCCGAGCAGGTGGCCGAAGGAGCGACCCTCGCCCAGGAAGGCATCCGGGTCGAACGGATCGATCACCGTGCGCTCCTCGCGCCGTGCGATGGCCTCGGCGAGTTCGCGCGCGCCCCGCTCGACGCGCGCCGCGAGCGGCTTGACGCCGTCGGCCTGCGCACCCCAGTCGCTCGACGCTGCGAAGACGCCCGTCGAGACCGGCTCGGCGTGGAGGTACGCGAAGAGCGGGCGGATGGCGTAGTCGATCGCGAGCGAGTGGCGCGCCGTGCCCGCGTTCGCACCGATCAGCACCGGCATCCCCGCGAGCGCGTCGGGGTCGATCACGTCGATGAACGACTTGAACAGGCCCGAGTAGCTCGTCGAGAAGATCGGAGTGACGGCGATGAGCCCGTCGGCCGAGACGACGCGGTTGATGGCGTCTTCGAGGGCGGGCGGGGCGAAGCCGGCGAGCAGGTTGTTCGTGATGTCGTGAGCGAACTCACGCAGCTCGATCACGTCGATCTCCGCCTCGATCCCGCGCTCACGCAGCTCGGCGAGGGTCGCCTGCGCGAGGCGATCGGCGAGCATGCGCGTCGACGAGGGGTTGGAGAGACCGGCGCTCACCACGGCGATCCGGCGGGTCATCGTGCCACCTTCTGGGTCGCGGCCGGTCCGAAGGCCGAGCCGGTGGTCGCAGCCGGGGCCGCGACCGGGGTGTCCTGATACGGGCCGCCGACGGTGAGGTTGTTGCCGCCGGCGGAGGTCGGCCGCGCCTGACGCGCGGGACCGTCGCCGTACACCGCCGCCACGCGCGCGGCGTGGGTGGGCGCATCCGGCACCTCGGCGGGGCGGTCCTTCGCGAGCTCGGCGCGGAGCACCGGCACGACCTCGCCGCCGAGCAGGTCGAGCTGCTCGAGCACGGTCTTGAGCGGGAGCCCCGCGTGGTCGAGCAGGAACAGCTGACGCTGGTAGTCGCCGAAGTGCTCGCGCATGGCGGCGTAGCGATCGATCACCTGCTGCGGCGAGCCGACCGTGAGCGGCGTGAGCTCCTGGAACTCCTCGAGCGAAGGGCCGTGGCCGTAGACGGGCGCGTTGTCGAAGTACGGACGGAACTGCCGCACGGCATCCTGCGAGTTCTTCGCCATGAACGCCTGGCCGCCGAGCCCGACGATCGCCTGCTCAGGGGTCCCGTGGCCGTAGTGGGCGTAGCGCTGACGGTAGAGCGTGATGAGGCGCTGGTAGTGCTCCTTGGGCCAGAAGATGTTGTTCGCGAAGAAGCCGTCGCCGTAGTACGCGGCCTGCTCGGCGATCTCCGGGGTGCGGATGGAGCCGTGCCAGACGAACGGGGCGACGCCGTCGAGCGGGCGCGGCGTCGAGGTGAAGCCCTGCAGCGGCGTGCGGAACTTGCCCTCCCAGTCGACGACGTCCTTCTCCCACAGCTCGCGCAGGAGCGCGTAGTTCTCGATCGCGAGCGGGAGACCCTGGCGGATGTCCTGCCCGAACCACGGGTAGACGGGGCCCGTGTTGCCGCGGCCCATGACGAGGTCGACGCGTCCGCCCGTGAGGTGCTGCAGCATCGCGTAGTCCTCGGCGATCTTCACGGGGTCGTTCGTCGTGATGAGCGTCGTCGCGGTGGAGAGGATGAGGCGCGAGGTGATCGCGCCGATGTAGGCGAGAGTCGTGGTCGGCGAGCTCGAGAAGAACGGCGGGTTGTGATGCTCGCCGAGGGCGAAGACGTCGAGGCCGACCTCCTCCGCGTGCTTGGCGATCGTGACGATGTCGCTGATGCGCTGAGCCTCGCTCGGCGTCTCGCCGGTCGTGGGGTCGCGCGTGATGTCGCTCACGCTGAAGATGCCGAACTGCATCTGGCTGCTCATGGCAGGTTCCGTTCCTCGAGATTTCTATGCGTATGCATTGATATCCCGTGAAACCGGATACGGGCCGAGAGTATTCCCGGCAGCCAGCGCGGTCTCCGCGCCTCCTTTAGCCTGGAGCGCATGGCCACCGTGGAACTCACCCGAGACACCTTCGAGAGCACCGTGCTGGACGGCGACATCGTGCTCGTCGACTTCTGGGCCGCCTGGTGCGGCCCCTGCCAGGCATTCGGCCCCGTCTTCGAGGCGTCGAGCGAGAAGCACTCCGACATCACCTTCGCGAAGGTCGACACGGATGCCGAGCAGGAGCTCGCCGGCGCGCTCAACATCCGCTCGATCCCGACCCTCATGGCGTTCCGCGACGGGATCGGTGTCTTCGCGCAGGCCGGCGCGCTGCCGGGTCACGTGCTCGAGGACCTCATCTCGCAGATCCGCGCGCTCGACATGGACGAGGTGCGCGCGAAGATCGCCGAGAGCGAGGCCGCACAGCCGTCCGCTACTTGAGCGCGCCCATCAGCAGCACGACGCGGTAGCCCTCGCGGCGCTTCTCGATGCGCGCGGGGATGCGGGCCTTGAGCCCCTTGTCGTCGAGACGGCGCAGGTTCTCGTCGACGACCGACTCGAGGCCGCGGGGCACCATGCCCACCGGCCCGCTCACGCGGCGCCCCGTGAAGAGGCGCACCTCGATGGGCGCGTCCTGTCCCTCCGCCTGGATCGTGCGCGGCGAGATCGCCGTCTCGAACTGCGACTCCCCGAGCTCCGAGAGCTCGCGCAGCTCGTCCTGGTGCGGGTCGGAGTTCGCCAGCACGATCGTCACGCGCTTGTTGCGCGGCGTCAGGTTGTAGACGTAGTCGTCGAAGCTGCCGAAGCCGCGATCCTCACGCGGGAGGCTCGTGTCGACGCCCCGACGGCGGAAAATCCCCATGGGCCGATCCTAGGGGCGCCGTGCAGCGCTCACCGCGCAGCGGGGGCGGCGCCCGCGAGCACGGGAGGAGCCGCGGGCGCCGACGTCTCGGCGGCGCGGCAGCACACGGCGCAGACCGCCGCGACCAGGCCATGCCGACATTCGTCCATGGCATGAAGTGTGCGCCGGGCGCACCGGGGCGACCACCCCCAGACGGGGTGCCCCGCGAGCGGGTGCGCACGGATGTTCGACAGTCCGCTCAGCTTCGAGAGTCCGCTCAACGCGAGGAGAATGACGCGATGAGCGCGTCCGCGTCGCACGGGCTGGTCGAGACGCACGACAACCGCCCGCCGGAGACCGTGAGACGCTCGGGCACGAGACCGGGCAGGACGACCTTCCCCTCGAGCGGGAGCTCGACCTCGCGCTCCTGCCCGCCGAGGGACTCCGTGAACACGATGCGCCCCGCGAAGTCGGCGGAGCTCTGCACGAGGAGCGCGAACTGGCCGTTCTCCCCGGGTGCGAGGTTGAACACGAGCGGGTTGTCGGGCAGGGACGGATCCGGCTGCACGTAGACCGCGATGCCGCCCGACGCGGCGTCGACGACGGCCGTGCGGATGCCCGACTCGCCCGCGCCCGTCAGGTCGCACGTGACCGCGACGTGGGATGCAGGCGCCGTCACCTCGCCGTCGCCACGAAACCCCTTGAGGCTCAGCATCGCGCCCTCGCTGGCGACGTTCGCCACCGAGACGAGGTGACGCCGGGCGAGGCGCTCGCCGTTCGCCTCGAGCCAGTCGAGCTGACCCGCGTCGCAGCGTTCCGCCGATTCGGGGAAGCTCGACCACTCGGCCTCGAGCGGCACAGCGAACACGGGAGCGAGCTCGGACTCGGCCGACTCGACCGCCACCGTGAGCGAATCGAGGCTCGTGGCGTCGCGGACGAGCAGGGGCCATACCCCGATGACGCCTGTCACGGCGCCGATGACGCCGATCGCGGCCGAGACGAGCGCCCACGTGCGCCGCCACCAGGGCGCGCGTGAGCTGGGCGCCGCCGCAGCCTCGGTCACGGTGCGCCCAGGATGGCACGCCAATCGTCGACCGAGCAGACGCTCGTCGCCACGAAGTACGGATCGCTCGGGTGATCGGCCGTGCAGATCGTGTCCATCGCCGCCGCGGCGATCCGGAGGTAGGGCAGCGGACGCGTCACCGCGGGCGAGACGACATCGCTCGCGTCGGGCGAGAGGTCGATCGTCGACGTCTGGCCATCGACCGTCACCGTCGCGACGAAGCGGCCCACGAAGTCCACGGTGCGCTCGTAGGTGAGGTTGAGGGTGCGCGTCTGGCCGGGGAACACGCTGAACACGACCGGCTCGCCGGGCGTCGGGGGCTCGGCGTCCGAGGAGAAGCAGCTCCCGTCGCCATAGCAGTCGTCGAACACCGCCACGGGGTCCACCCCGAGCCGCAGAGACGCGAAGATGCCGTCATCGCCACCGCCCGAGCACGTGTAGTAGCCGACCGTGACCGTGTCGATCGCGGGAGGCGTGAGCTCGCCTTGCGCGCGGATGTCGCTCACGACGATCTCGGATCCACCGGTCGCGGTGTTCGTGATCGAGGTCACGACGAAGTTCGGGGGGATCACACGCCCGTGGCTCTCGAGCCACTCCAGCTGGCGCGGGTCGGTGCAGTTGGAATCGGACTGGAGAGCCCAGAGCTCCTCCCACGGCGCGTCGACAGGCACGGCGTACTCGACGAACTGGGAGACGATGGACTCGTCCACGTTGAGGCCGAGCGCGTTCGTGGAGAGACCCGCCGAGACGGGCTCGAGGAGCGACGCGCTCGCCACGCCCTCGTCGCTCGAGCCTCCGTCCGCGCTCGCGACCTCGACCGTTTCGGTGCTCGCCGTCGTGATCGACGCCGCGACCGCGAGCGGGACGACGATCGACACGACGCCGATGACCGCGCCGGCGACCGATCCGGCCGCGATGAGCTGCGCCTTGCTGAAGCGACTGAAGAACCTCCGCGCGCGCGAGCCGACGCCACGCCGTCCTGATTCCTCCGACTCGTCGGTTTCGGGCATGGGCGATGGCACGTCGGGCACGCGGGACTCCAGCGGTGTCGAACTGTCGGGTGGTCCTCTCGAACCTATCGACCGGTCGCGAGAGCACCGCAGACCCCCAACCAGGGGGTGAACAGCCGCGACGACCGCCACCGTCACTCCTCGGCGAACTCGATGATGCGGTCGGTGGCGGCGAAGACGCGGCACCCGGGTCGGGTGGGCTGAGGGAACACTGGAGGGGCAGGGCGACGGTCGGCGCGCCCCTCCTCGGGGTCCCGGCCCCCGGGAATGACGAAGGCCGCCACCCGCAGGTGACGGCCTCCGCAAGAAGTTCGCGGTGTTATCGACGCAGTCCGAGACGCTCGATCAGGGCGCGGTAGCGCGCGATGTCGATGTCCTGGAGGTAGCCGAGCAGCCGGCGACGCTGGCCCACGAGGAGGAGCAGACCACGACGCGAGTGGTGGTCGTGCTTGTGCTCCTTGAGGTGCTCGGTGAGGTCCTTGATCCGCTTGGTGAGGATCGCGACCTGCACCTCGGGGGATCCGGTGTCTCCGGGGTGGGTGGCGTACTCGTCGATGATCGCCTTCTTGACGTCTGCATCCAGTGCCATAGAGGGAT
>JAEYVF010000171.1 GCA_023432005.1 Actinomycetes bacterium | reverse complement strand
AGTGGTGCGGGCTACCCGGCCTGGTGGGACCGGGTCGCCCGCGCGGAACGCTTCCCGTCGTTCCGGGTCAGGCGTCGCCCTCCTGGAAGGCGACGACGATCGTGTTCGACTCGCCGTCCGTTTGAATGGCGAACTCGAGGTCTCCCGCGTAGGCGTTGAGGATCGGCCAGCCGGCGATCCCGTCGCTGCGCTCGGTCGCGTAGCCGCCGAGGAGCGGCTCCCACGCGTCGAGCACGGCATCCGGCTCGAGGTCCGTCGTGTACTGCAGCACCGCGGTCGTGTCGCTCGACTGGTAGACGACGCAGAGCTCGACGCCCGCGGGCGCGCTCCAGTCGCCCGGCACGGTCGGCGCCTCGAACGGGTTGCTGCTGTAGCCGAGCCCGCTCTCGGGGAATGCGGCCTGGCACACGGCGCTGCCGCCCCCACCGCCGCCCTGGGCGGGGCCCGACACGGCGGGCCCGTTCGGGTCGTCGACGAGCGGGTTGCCGGTCGTGGCGGGCGCGCACGCGGCGAGCGCGAGCGCGACCGTGCCGCCGAGTAGGGCGAGCTGCAGCGTGCGGGTCATGCGGGCGCGCATCCGGGTCTGGGAGTTCGTCATGATGGTGGTTCCTCTCGGGGTGGTCACTCGCGGTAGTCGCCGTCGATCGCCCAGTGGATGGCGTACCGGCTCGTGCCGGTCTCGACGATGTAGAAGGAGGCGTCGCCGACGACGCCCGTCAGCAGCAGGCCGTCGGTCGAGTCCGCGCGGCCGTGCGCGCCGCCCGTGATCGACTTCTCGTAGTAGTCGAGCACCCAGTCGTAGGGCGTGTAGTAGGTGGTCGCGTAGTGACCGGCCTGCTCGGACGGCGAGAGGGTCTCGATGAAGCACAGCACCGCGAAGTCGGCGACCGTCGGGAACCCGTCGGGGCGGGTGCGGATGTCGCCCTCGTACACGAAACCAGCACGAGCGCCGTACTCCTTGACGCAGCGGGGGTCGACCTCGGGCGGCGCCTCACGTAGCGCGGTGTCGGAGGTGGCCGACGGCGTCGGGGTCGGCACGGGCATGGGCTCCTCGTCGCCGCAGCCCGTGAGCACGGCCGCGGCGACGAGGGAGACTGCGGCGGCCGCGAGGCGTCCGGGCCTCACGCCGTCCCGGCCGGCGCGGAGCTCGGCGCCTCCGCGGCGGGCGCGGACTCGCGCACCGCTCGCGGTGCCACGGTGAGCGGCCGCAGGGTGATGCGGCTGCGGCCGATCGAGAGCCAGAGGCCCGCGACGATGAGCACGAGGCCGGATGCGGGGCCCGCGAGGCCGGGCACGCCCATCGCGACGTAGGCGTAGACGATGAGGGCGACGTAGATCGTGAGCACTGCACCGAGCACGCGCGAGATCAGGCGCTCGACCCAGGCCATCCACGCCATCCCCGCGAACGCGACGAGCACGCCGAGCCACGGGATGTAGGGGCCGAAGTCGGTGAGCATGAAGTACACGAAGAGCCCGTCGTGCTCGTAGAGACCCTTCTCGGGGCCGTCGAAGCCGTAGTTGGCGAGTGCGCCCTTCCACCCGTAGGCGAGCGCGAGGCCCGCTGCGGTCACGAGCACGCCGCCCGAGACGACGGATGCGGCGATCGAGCGCGGGTGCTGGGACTCGACCCGCGCGCGCCAGGACGCGGCGAAGACCACGAGGAAGGCGACGGCCGCGAAGCCGACGAGGAAGCCGAGGTAGTTGGGCAGGCGGGTGAGCTCGGTCATGACCTCGGGGGTCACGACGAAGTCCTCACCGCGAGCCGCCGCCTCGAGCTCGCTCGAGGGGCGGTGGTCGAACAGGACGGTCGCGGCGAAGCCTGCGGCGCCGGCCGCGACACCCCAGAGGGGCCAGAGACGGTCGCGTGCGGATGCGGTGGCCATGGTGATGCTCCCTTGCGTGGTGGAGGTGGAGGTGGTGGTACGTGGAGCCGGGGTGCGGGCGGGCGCCGTCGAAAGGGAGACGCGGCGGCCCGCCCGCGAGGTCAGAAGCCCGCGATGAAGCTGCTGACGATGCGATCCATCGCCGCGACGTCGTCATCGTCGAGCGCCTGGATGAGCACGTAGATGAGGTAGCTGCCGTCGTCCGCGAGCGCGGCGATGCCGACGTAGTCGGCCTTGGTCGAGCCGCAGCCCACGAAGTACTCGTACTTGCCCGTGTGGTAGCCGTCGGCGTAGCTCTGCAGGCCCTGGGAGACGCACCCGTCGGCGGTCACGCTCGCGTTGGTCGACGACAGGAGGGCGTCGACGCTCGCGGCGGTCACGTTCGCGGTCGTCGCCGCGACGGTCACACCGGGCGCCGTCCAGCCGTTCTGGTAGTCGGACAGATCGGTGCTCGCGCTCACCGTCGCCCAGGCGTTGCCCGAGTTGTCGGTGAAGCCCGAGCCGTCGACGTCGTCCCACTCGACGGGAACGGAGACGGCGACCGCGCCGGAGTCGTCGCTGATGTCGACGAAGTCGCCCGAGGGCTCGCCGCCCCCGCCGTTGCCGCCGACGTTCGCGACGGCGGCGACGGTGCGCTCCGAGTTGACCTGACCGCGGTAGTACGACGAGTCGGACGGACGGAAGAGCTCGACGTCGAGCGTCGCGGTCTCCCCGTGCGTGCGCAGCACGTCGCAGTACTCGCGCATCGTGCCGTCGGTGCCGACGCTCACGCCGCCGAGGCGGGTGATGAGGTCACCGGGCAGGATGCCGGCCTTGTCGGCGGTCGAGCCGGCCGCGACCGACGCGACCCACACGCCGAGGCCGCCGTCCTCGCCGTACACGCCCTGGCCGTTGATGCCGAGGCTCAGCACGGACTCGCCGGCGGCGAGCTGCTCGATGACGTCCTGCACCTCGTCGCGGTGGATCGCGAAGTTGTAGTCGTACTTGTCCTCGCCGGCGTAGTTGACGCCCACGATCTTGCCCTCGGAGTCCACGAGCGGTCCGCCCGAGTTGCCGGGACGGATGCGAGCGTCGTGCTCGATGATGGAGTCGATCGAGGCCCACGCGGTGTCGCCCTCGATGTCGGCCTTCGAGACGATGCCGCGCGTCATGGTGAACGTCGGGTCGCCGAGCGGGAAGCCGGCGGCGTAGACGTCGATGCCTGTCTTGATCTCGCCCTTGTGCCAGGCGAGGTAGGGGTAGCTGTCCTTCTCGAGCTGCACCACGGCGATGTCGAGGCACTCGGATGCGCCGAGCACGCGGGCGTCGAGCGTGTCGCTCTTGTCGCCTCCGCGCCAGACGTCGATCGTGCCCGCGCCGACGACGACGTGGTTGTTGGTGATCGCGAGGCCGTCCTCGCTGATGATGAAGCCGGATCCGCGGCCCGCGGCCTCGTAGCCGCCGTACTCGGGGTCGACGAAGGTGCCGCGCGCCTCGAGCTGGATGACGGCGGACTGCACCTGGTCGAAGCCGACCGACTTGCCGGGCTTGGCGTCGCCGCCGGCGCCCGGGAGCAGGTTGCAGCCGGCGAGTGCGACCGCGAGGCCGCCCGCCGTGAGGACGCCCGCGAGGGCGCGTGTGGTGGTTCGGGACATCGTCCTTTTCTTCTTTCTGTGTCGGATTGGGTTTCCCGGGGGGCCGGGGTGGGTGGTGCTGTGGGTGGTGCTGTGAGGTGGTGCTGATGGGCCGCGGGTGCGTCCGGGCGGCGAACCCCCCGGAATCCCGCCCGGACGCGCGGCGGCCGCAACCCGACTAGCGGCCGCCGAGCCTCCGCGTGGCCAGGAGCGTGGCTCCTGCCGCGAGGAGAACTGCGACGAGGGCGATCCCGGGGATCACGGTCTCGACGCCGGTCTGTGCGAGTCGGGGGTCTCGGGACGCGGTGGGCGATGCCGCCACCGCGTCGACGGTGTAGGAGATGACGCGCTCGGTGCGGTTGCCGGCGACGTCGGTCGCGACGATCCGCAGCTCGTGCGTCCCGGGGGTGCCGGTCGGCAGGAGCTCACCCGCGGGGGTCGTCGCGTTGCAGGTCGCGAGGCCGGAGCCCCGGTCTGCGCACTCGTAGTCGACGACGGCGCGCTCGTTCTGCGCGTAGTGCCCGTTCGGGAGGATCGCGACCGTCGCGTCGGCGGGCGAGGTCACCTCGATGGTCGGGGCGGTCACGTCGATGCGCACCGTGAGGGAGCGCGTCTCGGTGCGGTTGCCCACGGCATCCTCCGCCCAGACCTCGATGTCGTACACGCCCGTGCGGGTGAGCGCGAGACGGCCGCTCGACTCGGTGGTCGAGTCGATCACGGTGCCCGAGCCGGTGGGGTACTGCCAGCGGATGAGGGCCACGCCGCTGCCGTCGCCGTCGTCGGCCGTGAACTCCACGGTGACGGGGCCGGTGTGCCAGCCGCTCGCGGGCTCCGCGGGCAGGTCGACGTCGAGGGCGGGGGCGACGGTGTCGTCCGAGAGCACGCGGTAGCTGACGGTCTCGAGCCGCTCATTGCCCGCGACGTCCGTGGCGCGCACGGTGAACTGGCGCACGCCCGCGACCGAGGTGTCGAGCAGCTCGCCCGACGCGACCGGTCCGCTGCAGTCGACCGCGCCCGAGAGCGCGTCGTCGCACGCGTAGGTGACGACGACCTCCTCGCCCAGCTCGACCTCGGCTGGGATGCCCTGGATGTCGACGACCGGCGCCGTGCGGTCGACGCGGATGGTCCGCGTGAGGATGGACGACGCGTTCTGCTGGTAGTCCTCCGCCTGGAAGCTCAGCTGGAACTCGCCGTCGGCCGTGAAGGGGATGTCGACGCGCGAGGTGTAGCGCTCCACGAGCGCGCCGCCGTCGATGTTGTAGACGATGCGCCACACGCCGGGGCTGGCGTCGCTCGCCGAGATCCGGGCGGTGACGGCGCTGCGGAACCAGCCGCTCGCCGGCTCGGCCGGGTCCGTCGTGAACGTCACCGTCGGCGGGACGTCGTCGGGTGCCGCGGTGAACGTCGTCGTGATCATCTGGTGCACGACGCCGTCGATCGTCATCGACACCTCGACGATGTAGCGGCCCACGGGGATGGACGAGAAGGTCGTGCGGTAACCGGTGCTCCCGGGGACGAACGGCTCCATCGGCTGCGTGAACGTCGCGCCGTCGGCCGCGATGATGCGCGCCTCGCCGACGAGGTCGGTGCGGCCCGCGCCGCCGATGCGCGGGTTCGAGACGACGCCGAGCTCGGGGTTGCCGAGGCCGGTCGAGATGCTCAGCTGCACGTCGGCGCGCTGGTAGGCGAAGGCGTACTGGATCGTGCGCGTCGTCGAGGCGTCGTTGCGCAGGGTCACCGTCACGGTGCCGTCCTCGGCGGGGACGTCAGGGGTCAGCAGGCTCGCGTGGTCCGCGAAGCCGGCGATCGTGTGACGGGTGCCCGACGGCCGCTCGAGCGAGCCCGAGACGAGGCTGCCGAGCGCGACGAAACGGTAGGTCACCGCGTCCTCGACGTCGAAGGTGAGGGTCGCGGAGGCACCGGCCTCGAGCTCGACGGAGGAGGTGACCGAGGTGGCGTCGGCGGCACCAGATGCCGCTGCGCCGAGCGCGGCGTCGGCGGGACCCGCGGCCGTGAACGCGTCGGCGGGCTGCTCGACGGAGGAGGGCTCGTCGGCGGATGCGGGGGCCTCGGTCGGCTGCTCCGCGGGCGCGGGCTCCTCGGCGGGCTGCTCGGCGGGCTGCTCCGCCGGCTGCTCGGCGGGGGCGGGGGCGGGGTCG
>JAEYVF010000055.1 GCA_023432005.1 Actinomycetes bacterium | reverse complement strand
GCCCTCACGCTCGCGCAGGCGGTGGCGGCGAGCGTCGAGCTCGCGACGCCCGAGGCGCGGGCGCGCCGCCTCGCGGGCTGAACGTTGCACCGACGTTGACGGGGCTTGCGCGCCCCCGTGCGGGGGTGAGCGCTCCTCGACGATGGCGGAATGACTACCACGACCACGCTCTCGAAGGCGAGGTGGGCGGCGGCACTGCTCGCCACCACGACCGTCTTCGCCCTGACCCTCAGCGGCTGCACCGTCGCCGCTGTCGCCGCCGACCCGCTCGACACCGAGATCGCCGCGGATGCCGGCGTCCCGATGGTCGCGGAGCCCGCGCCCGCGATCGACGCCGAGCCGGCGCCCGCCGTCGCCGAGGCCCCCGCGCGCACGGCCGAGGAGCCGCGTCCGTCCGACTCGGGCGCGGCGGACGAGACCACCGCGTCGAGCGGTGCCCAGGCGCTCGTGCCGACGGCCGCCTCGACCGACGACCCCGACCCGCAGAACCCGCTCACGCTCACGTTCAGTCTCCCCGAGGCGAACGTGCACGGCTGGTATGTCGACGACCTCGTCGCGACCGTGCGCGTGACCTCGAGCATCAGCTCGAACCCGCTCGTCGAGTGGACGACGAGCGGCGCGCAGAGCGGCTCGGGCGAGTCGCTCGGCTCGGCCCGCATCCCCATCACGACGGGCGGCGAGACCCTGCTGACGGTCACGGCCGTCGACGAGGAGGGCAACTCGGTCGGCCCCGTGACCCGCCGCATCAAGCTCGACAAGACGCACCCCGTCGTCACGCTCCTCTCACCCACGCGGCCGGTGTACCGCCTCGGCGACTCGGTCACCCTGCAGTTCACGTGCGACGACCCCGAGTCGGGGATGAACACGTGCGGGGCGACGATCATCAACAACACGACGCGCTCCAACGGCTACGTGCAGGTGCTCGACCAGCTCGGCACCTTCGAGGCGCGCGCCCACGGTTCCAACGAGGCGGGGCACTTCTCGGCCAACCCGCACAGCTTCCGCGTGATCCAGGATGAGTCGGTCGCGCCGACCGTCTCGATCGACGCCCCGGGGGCGAGCAACGGCTGGTGGCAGGGCCCGGCCACGGTGACCCTGACCGCCGATGACGGCGACGGCGCGGGCGTGCGGCGCGTCGAGTACCGCACGCTCGACGACGGCGTGCCCGGCCCGTGGATCGGCGTCGACGGCCCGGCCGCGTCGTTCACGACCGCGGGCGAGGGCGACAACCGCTACCAGGTGCGCGCGATCGACTGGTTCGACAATGTGGGCGCAGCCCAGACCGTGTCGTTCCCGACCGACTCGACCGCGCCGTCCGTCACCGTGAGCATCCCCGAGGGGGGCGTCACGGTCGAGCCCGGCGACGAGCTCGTGCTCAACTTCGACTGCACGGATGCCGCGAGCGGCGTCGAGGTGTGCGAGGCGCCCGTCGGCGAGGGCGAGGCCCTCGACACCGACGAGCTCGGCACCTTCGAGGTCGTCGTGCGCGCGGTCGACGCCGCGGGCAACGAGACGCGCGTCGTGCGCAGCTACACGGTCGCCGAGGCGGATGCCGCCGGTCCCGAGATCGAGTTCTCGGCACCCGGGGCCGAGCCCTCGGGCTGGTACCTCTTCGGCCCCTCCGTCACGGTCACGGCGACCGACGCATCCGCGATCGAGATCATCGAGTGGGAGATCCTCTCGGCGGACGGCTCGCTCTACACCGAGGGGTCCCGCAGCGGGGTCGATGAGCTCGTCGTCGCCGGCACCGACTTCCCGGACGGCGTGACGACCCTGCGCGTCCGCGCGGTCGACGCGCTCGGCAACGCGACGGTCGCGGAGTTCACCGTGCGGGTCGACGGCGACGCGCCCGCGGTGCGGGTCGTCTCGCCGACCGAGCTCGACGAGCTCGAGCAGGGCTCGGTCGTGCCGTTCGTCTTCGTGTGCGAGGACGACGCGTCGGGTGTCGCGACGTGCGAGAGCTCGGTCGGCGACGTCCTGCCCACTGGCGCGCTCGGAGAGCAACTCGTGACGATCACGGCGACGGACGTCGCCGGACAGAGCACCACGGTCGAGCTCGCCTACACGGTCGTTCCGGCAGCAGGCCCCGGGCCCGGTGCAGGGGCGGGCGGCGGTACCGCGGGCGCTCCCGCGCTTGCGTACACGGGAGCCGACACCGTCTGGCTCTCCCTGCTCGTCGCACTCGGCCTTCTCGTGGTGGGCGGAGCGGCGGTCGGCTCGGCAACGGTGATCCGCCGCCAGCGGTAGCGGGTCCGACTCCGAGCCTGCGGGCTCGCGCATCCTCTCGGTGCGCGGGCCCGCATCGGCGCGCGCGGTCAGCCGAGCGCGTTGACGATGAGCACGAGCACGATGACGACCGCGGCGACGCCACCCGCCGCGACGCCCAACATCGTGTAGAGCTTCTTGCGGTCGAGCGTCTCGCGGAAGCCCAGCCCGCCCGCCTCACGGCGCACGAGGCGACGGATGGGCTCCGCGCTCACGCGCAGGTCGACCTCGTCCTTCATGCTCTGCTTGGGGCCGCCGGCTGCGCTCTGCACGAAGTGCGGGGCGTCGTCGCCGCCCCACTCGATGTGGCGCGGGATCTCGACGATCGTGAACTTCGAGTCGATCTCGTCGGTGATGATCTGGAAGCTCGAGGTCTCGCTCAGGTTGGTCTGCGCGATGAGCGGCCACACCTGCGGGTTCGCCAGGTCCAGGTCGATCGTGAAGCCCTTGGCGGTGCGCGAGAAGACGAAGGCCGTGCCGCGCATGTGCCTCTGCATCATCGCCATGAGGTCGTCGGTTCGGGTCATGGGAAGTGAGGCTACCCGTCGCGGCGCCCGCGCGAACGCGCCAGTTCGGGGGATGCCGCGGCTCAGGCCCGAGGGTCGCCCGGCCACCAGCGGGCCGCCGCGAGGTCGACGCGGTAGGACGTGCGGTCGCGCGACCACACGAGCGGCGTGCCCTCCGCCCGATAGTGCTGCAGCGCCTCGCGCTCGTGGTCGACGGGCGGATGGCCGCTCGCCCGGATGACGCGCCACCACGGTACGTCGCCTCCGGAGTAGGCCATCACCTGGCCGACACCGCGCGCGGAGCGCGAGCCGATGGCCGCCGCGACGTCGCCGTACGCCATCGCGCGGCCCTCGGGGATCTGCGCGACCACGTCGAGCACCGCGCCCACGAAGTCCTCGGGCGGGAGCGGCATCCGCGCTCCGCCGTCAGAGCGCGAGCGCGCCGAGCTTCTCGCCGTAGGGCGTCTCGCCCACGACCTGGAAGCCGACGGCGTCGAAGAAGGCCTCGGGACCGGCCTCGCCCGGCGCCCACACGACCGTCAGGCGGTCGAATCCGCGGCGGCGCGCCTCGTCTGCGAGCGCCTGCACGGCGAAGCGACCCACGCCGGAGCCTTGCGCATCGGCCTCGACGTGGATGCGCCAGAGTGCCGCCTTGAGGAAGTCCTCGGGAGCGTCGGGGTCGAAGGTGCCCATGACGTAGCCGACGAGGTGGTCGCCGTCCATGACGACCCGCGGCCATGATCCGGCGGGATCGAGATCCTGCTCCACGTGCACGTAGGTCTCAGGCGCGATGAAGGCCTCCTGGCCCGGCTTGAGGGCGAGGTTTCGCGCGGCGACGATCGTCTGCGCCGTCAGCTCTTCGAGTCTCAGCTCCGCCATCAAGCCAGGCTAACCCGGTGGGCCCTCCCGCGCATAGATATCTCGATGTCGAGATATCAACCGACCGGGGTAGGCTGGACGGCGGTTTGCACGCGAAAGGACAACACGTGGTCGAGAAGATCAAGGTCGAGGGAACGGTCGTCGAGCTCGACGGCGACGAGATGACGCGCATCATCTGGCAGTTCATCAAGGACCGCCTCATCCACCCCTACCTCGACGTCAACCTGGAGTACTACGACCTCGGCATCGAGAACCGCGACGCGACCGACGACCAGGTCACGATCGACGCGGCCCACGCGATCCAGAAGCACGGCGTCGGCGTCAAGTGCGCGACCATCACGCCCGACGAGGCGCGCGTCGAGGAGTTCGGCCTTAAGAAGATGTGGAAGTCGCCCAACGGCACCATCCGCAACATCCTCGGCGGCGTCATCTTCCGCGAGCCGATCATCATCTCCAACATCCCGCGCCTCGTGCCGGGGTGGAACAAGCCGATCATCATCGGCCGCCACGCGTTCGGCGACCAGTACCGCGCGACCGACTTCACGTTCCAGGGCAAGGGCACGCTGACCGTCGAGTTCACCCCCGAGGACGGCAGCGAGCCGCTCAAGTTCGAGGTGTTCCAGGCACCGGGCGACGGCATCGCGCAGGTGCAGTACAACCTGGACCAGTCGATCCGCGACTTCGCGCGCGCCTCGCTCAACTACGGGCTCTCGCGCAACTACCCCGTGTACCTCTCGACGAAGAACACGATCCTCAAGGCCTACGACGGCCGCTTCAAGGACATCTTCCAGGAGATCTTCGACACCGAGTTCAAGGAGCAGTTCGACGCCGCGGGCCTCACGTACGAGCACCGCCTCATCGACGACATGGTCGCCTCGGCCATGAAGTGGGAGGGCGGCTACGTCTGGGCGTGCAAGAACTACGACGGCGACGTGCAGTCCGACACCGTCGCGCAGGGCTTCGGCTCGCTCGGCCTCATGACCTCCGTGCTCGCGACTCCCGACGGCAAGATCGTGGAGGCCGAGGCCGCGCACGGCACCGTGACGCGCCACTACCGCCAGCACCAGGCGGGCAAGCCGACGTCCACGAACCCGATCGCCTCGATCTTCGCGTGGACCCGCGGCCTCATGCACCGCGGCAAGCTCGACGACAACCAGGCCCTCATCGACTTCGCCGAGACCCTCGAGGACGTCGTGATCACGACCGTCGAGTCGGGCAAGATGACGAAGGACCTCGCGCTCCTCGTCGGCCCCGACCAGGAGTGGCAGACGACGGAGGACTTCCTCGCGACGCTCGACGAGAACCTCAAGGCGCGCCTGGGCTGACCTCGCCCCCGCCGCAGGGCATCGAAGACCCCTCTTTCCCCCCGGAAAGGGGGGTCTTCCGTCATTCTCGGGGGTGCGGGGGGATGCCAGGATCGGAGTGCCCCCGAACCCCGAGGAAGCAATGCCGCGCTCCCGCACCACCACGCCCCGCCTGCCCGCTCTCGCGATCGCCGCCCTCGCGCTCGGCGTCGCGATCACCTCCGCGGGCCTCGTCGTCGCGCCCCAGCGGGCTGCGGCAGCGACGCTGATCGTCACGACCACGGCCGACGTCGTCGATGCGGCCGGAACCTGCTCCGCGGTGACGCTCGGATCGCTGCCCGGCCCCGACGGCAGGGTCAGCCTGCGCGAAGCCGTGTGCGCCGCGAACGCCAACGTCGGCGCCGACACGATCACGTTCGGCGTGAACGGCGTGTTCCTGCTCACCGGGCCGGCCAACGACGACAACGGGGACAGCGGCGACCTCGACGTCAAGCAGACCCTCGCCATCGTCGGCAACGGCGCCGCGAACACGATCATCGACGGCATCGGCAACGAGCGCCTCTTCGACGTCTTCCCGTCGAGCGCCGCGGCCTTCGACCTCTCGAGCCTCACCCTGCGCAACGGCGACACCCGCTTCACGTCGTTCAAGGAGGGCGGCGCGCTCTACCTGCACAACAACGTGACGACGACGCTCAGCTCGGTGCGGGTGGTCGACAACTTCTCCGGCTCGAACGGCGCGGTCGAGAACCGCGGCACGCTCACCATCACCGACTCGGTCATCAGCGGCAATCAGACGATCCCCGCAGCCGGATCGGTCGTCGGGGGAGGCATCCGCTCGGCCGGCCCGCTCACGCTGCTGCGCTCGACCGTCGAGAACAACACCGTGCGCGGTGAGGGAGGCGGCATCTTCCTCAATACGGGATCGGCGACCGTGTCGCGTATCGAGCAGTCGGTCATCCGCGGCAACGTGGCCCTCTCGACGGGCGGTGCTCTCGGCAACGGAGGCGGGATCGCCCTCACCGGCAACCAGGGCGCGCTCACCATCGTCAACTCGACGATCACGGGCAACTCCGCGAACGTCGCGGGCGGCGGCCTCGATCTCTCGAGCGTGAACGGCGGCACGGTCACGCTCACGCACGTCACCGTCACCGCCAACTCCGCGCTCGGCGGCGCCGACGGGCTCCGCCAGGGCGGCACCACGACCGTGGTGTTGCAGGGCTCCATCATCTCCGGCAACGGCACGAGCGGCCTGAGCGACGTCGTCGGCGTGACCTCGGGCACGGCGATCATCGGGGGAGCCCCGATGCTCATCGCGGTCGCCGACGAGGGCGGCGGCGCAACCCGGTTCTTCGCGCTCGGGGCGAGCAGCCCGGCTCGCGACTCGGCGCCGCTGGCGACCTGCCCGCCGACGGATCAGCGCAGTGCCGCGCGTCCGCTGGGCGGCGGATGCGATTACGGCTCGGTGGAGATGGTCGTGCCCGACACGGAGATCATCGCCGGCCCCGCGGCGACGAGCAGCGTCGGATCGGCGGCCTTCGTGTTCTCGGGATCGTCGCTCGGGCAGTACCAGTGCTCGCTCGACGGCGCCGCCTTCGCCGCGTGCACCACCCCCGCGATCTACAGCGGCCTCGCCGACGGACACCACATGTTCCAGGTGCGCGCCCTCGAGCTCGGCGCGATCGCCGACCCCACGCCCGCGAGCTACAGCTGGTACGTCGACACCACCGCACCCCAGACGACGATCACCGCGGCTCCCGCCTCCGCGACGACCGCGAGCACCGCGGTCTTCTCGTTCACCGGCTCGGATGGGGGAGCCGGCCTGAGCGCGTTCCAGTGCTCCCTCGACGGCGGGGCGTTCGCCAGCTGCACGAGCCCCGTCACGCTGTCGGGCGTGAGCGAGGGGCAGCACACCTTCAGCGTGCGTGCGATCGACTTCGCCGGGAACGTCGACCCCACCCCGGCATCCTTCGCGTGGCTCGTCGACACCACGGCGCCCACGACGACGATGCTCACGACGCCTCCGGTCATCGTGGCCTCGACCGATGCGGCATTCGTCTTCGCCGGTGCGGATGTGGGTCGCGCCGACCCCGTCGGATTCGAGTGCTCGCTCGACGGCGCGCCCTTCGCGGCGTGCACGAGCCCGCTCGCCCTCACCGGACTCGGCCAGGGAACCCACGAGCTGCAGGTGCGCGCCGTCGACGATCTCGGCAACGTCGACGCGACCCCGGAGTCGGTCACCTGGCTCGTCGACACGATCGCCCCCGACACCGTGCTGATCGCGGCGCCGTCGGGGTCCACGACGTCGACCACGGCGACCTTCACGTTCACGGGGAGCGACGGCGGCTCGGGGCTCGCCGGCTTCCAGTGCGCGCTCGACGGAGGCGCCTACGTCACGTGCACCTCGCCGTTCCCGCTGAGCGGGCTCGCGGTCGGCCCGCACACGCTCGCGGTGCGCGCGGCGGATGCGGCGGGCAACGTCGACGCGACGCCCGCGATCGCGAGCTGGACGGTGGCAGCCCCGTCGGCTCCTCCGGCTCCGCCCGCCGCGGGCGGCGACGTCTCGCACC
>JAEYVF010000141.1 GCA_023432005.1 Actinomycetes bacterium | reverse complement strand
GCGCTCCACCGCGCGCCGCCTCGCCCTCGCCCGAGGTCTCGGCGCGGTGGCGGGCGCGCGGGCGCGCCTCATCCGGCTCGGCGAAGCTCGCGGGCGCCACGTTCCGCACCGGCGCCTCGCGCGCGGTGGAGATGTGGCTCGTCCAGGAACGGCCGTCCCACCATCTCAGCTGGGGCATGCCCAGCGGGTCGGGATACCAGCCTGCCCGGACCTGGGTGTCGGTCACGGCAGTGCGCTCTTCGGATCGGGTGTCAGGAACGGGAGGACAGGAACGGTAACATCCTGGTGAGGCAGGTGCACGCGCCACTCGGGCGCTGGCGCTCAGGATACCCGCGGGCGAAACCGCCCGGCCCGCCCCCGTGAGGGGGGCAGGTCGCGGTGCGGGCTCGGGCGGCGGTTCGTCAGGCCGTGCGGTCGCGCTCCTGGGCCGCGAGCGCGCGCTCGACGCCCGCGAGCTCCTCGATCACCATGCGACGCAGTGCTGCGGGCTCCGGGTTCGCCTCGAGCCACGCCCTGGTCGCCTCGACGAGGTCGCTCGTCGCGAGGGTCGCGGGGTAGAAACCGTGCACGACGTACTGCGCGAGCTGGAAGCTGCGCTCGTCCCACACGCGGCGGATCGAGTCGAAGTAGAGCGGCACGAGGGGGGCGAGCACCGACGGGTCGTTCGTGTGCGTGTAGCCCATCGCCATGTTGCGCAGCACGACGTTCGAGATCGACGCGTCGTTCAGGCCCGCGACGAGCGCGGCCTCCTTCGCGTCGAGCGTCGGGATGGTCGCGCGAGCGCGCGCCGCGGCCTGCTGGCCGTTCGCAGTGTCGTCCTTCTCGAGGGCGGCCGCGATCTCGAGCTCGCCCGCAGCGCCGACGAGCACGAGACCCTCGAGCAACTCCCAGTCGAGGTCGGTGTCGACCTCGAGGCCGTCGAGGGCGATCTCGCCCGAGCGCAGGCCCTGGAGCACGACGGCGTGCTCGGTCGTCGAGGCGATGTTCGCGAAGAACTTCACGAACTGGAACTGCGCGTCGGAGCCGGCCGCCGCCCCCTGCGCGAGCTCCCAGAGGCGGTCGCCGACCTCGCGGATGGTCGCCTCGCGCGTCGCCGGGTCGACGTAGAGCCGCGCCGTCTGCACGAGCTGCGTGAGCGAGAGCCGCATGGTCGTCGACTCGGTCTCGGCGCCGATGTTGCCCAGCACGAGCTGCACGTAGTCGCCGCCCGCGATCTCGCCGTCGCGCGTCGAGTCCCAGGCCGAGCCCCACACGAGGGCGCGGGCGAGGGGGTCCTGGATGCGGGCGAGCTCGCCGATCGCGACGCGGAACGAGTCGTCGTCCATGCGGATCTTCGCGTAGGCGAGGTCGTCGTCGTTGAGCAGCACGAGCGCGGGCCTCGGGCGGCCGACGAGCTCGGGGAGCTCGTTCCACTCCGCGGCCTGCAGGTCGAGCTCGTGACGGTGCACGCGCACGAGCGGCGCATCCGCGGCCTCCGAGGCGCGGTCGTAGAAGCCGATCGCGATGCGGTGCTGGCGCAGCACGGGGTGATCCGGGTGGGCTGTCTGCCGCACGCGGAACGAGGTGATGACGCCCGCCGCATCCGTCTCGATCTCGGGCTTGAGGGTGTTGACCCCCGCCGTCTCGAGCCACTGCTCCGAGAACGTCGAGAGGTCGCGTCCCGAGCTCTTCTCGAGCTCGCGCAGCAGGTCGGTGAGCTCGGTGTTGCCGTAGGCGTTGGCGCGGAAGTACGCGCCGACGCCCGCGAAGAACGCGTCGATGCCCACCCACGCGGCGAGCTGCTTGAGCACCGAGCCGCCCTTGGCGTAGGTGATGCCGTCGAAGTTGACCTGCACGTCGTCGAGGTCGCGGATGTCGGCGACGACCGGGTGGGTGCTCGGCAGCTGGTCCTGGCGGTACGCCCAGCTCTTCTCCATCGCCTGGAAGGTGGTCCACGCGTTGGTCCACTCGGTTGCCTCCGCGGTCGCGATCGTGGAGGCCCACTCGGCGAACGACTCGTTGAGCCACAGGTCGTTCCACCACTTCATGGTCACGAGGTCGCCGAACCACATGTGGGCGAGTTCGTGCAGGATCGTGACGACGCGGCGCTCGCGGATCGCATCGGTGACCTTCGAGCGGAAGACGTAGGCCTCGGTGAAGGTGACGGCACCCGCGTTCTCCATCGCACCCGCGTTGAACTCGGGCACGAAGAGCTGGTCGTACTTGGCGAAGGGATAGGGGTAGCCGAACTTCTCCTCGAAGTAGGCGAAGCCTCGGCGGGTGATGTCAAAGACGTAGTCGGCGTCGAGGTAGCCGAAGAGCGACTTGCGTGCGAAGACGCCGAGCGGGATCGTGCGGCCGTCGGTGCTCGTGAGCTCCGAGCGCACGACCTCGTAGGGGCCGGCGACGAGCGCCGTGATGTAGCTCGAGATGCGGGGCGTGGGCTCGAAGTGCCAGATCGCCGAGCCGTCGCCGAGGCGCTCGGGCTCGGGAGTCGGCGAGTTGGAGATCACCTGCCAGTAGTCCGGCGCGGTGACGGTGAAGCGGAAGGTCGCCTTGAGGTCGGGCTGCTCGAAGACCGCGAACACGCGGCGGCTGTCGGGCACCTCGAACTGCGTGTAGAGGTAGACCTCGCCGTCGACCGGGTCGACGAACCGGTGCAGGCCCTCGCCCGTGTTCGTGTAGGCGAAGTCGGCCACGACGACGAGCTCGTTGACGGGCGCGAGGCCGTCGAGCGCGATGCGCACGCCATCGGCGACGCCGGCGCCGAGCTCCGAGCCGTTCAGCACGACCGAGTGCACCTCGGCCGTGATCGCGTCGATGAACGTCGAGGAGCCCGCGGATGCCGTGAAGCGCACGGTCGTCGTCGATCGGAACGTCTTCTCACCCGTGGTGAGGTCGAGCTCGACGTCGTAGCTCTCGACCTCGACGAGCGACTTGCGCTCCTGGGCTTCGATGCGGGTGAGGTTCTCTCCAGGCACGCGTGCGCTCCTTCAGGCTCAGGTGGATCGTGTCCGCCTGTCAGCCTAGGCGCTTCCGGGTCAGGCCATCGCGGGAGCCGGCGTGCGGGCCGCGGCCGTCGTGGCGGGGCGCACGAGGCGCTCGACGTCGTCGACGGAGGCGATGAGCATGCGGATGAGGTGGCCGTCGGTGTCGGCCTCGCACGCACGCGCGGCGCCCACGACGGCCGTCGCGACGAGGAGCTCGCAGCTGATGGTGTCGAGCCTCGCGTGACGCCCCGAGATCGTGGCGATGTGCGTGCGCGCCCAGCGCGCGGCATCCGGCACCTCGTCGAGCACGCGATGAGCCTCCTCGCGCAGCTCGCGCGACGGGACCCCGCGCTCCTCGAGGAGCGCGCACACCGAGATGATGCCCGCGGCGAGCACGCGCTGCCGTTCCATGCTCGCGATCGGCAGGGCGACGGTCGCCGCGCGCAGGGCGACCACGAGAGCGAGCTCGTCTCCGCCGCGCAGCCCGACGACGCGCGGGATGTGCTCGACGAGCTCGTCGCGGCGCTCGTCGGCGACGAGGTCGTTGACGCCGCGCGCGAGCGCCGCGAGCGTGCGATCGGTGCACGCGGGATGGTCGCTCCAGCGCTCGCCCGCGAGATAGGAGGCGAACTCCATGAAGCACGCGCCGCGGCGCGGATTGCGATGCCTGCCCGCCGAGAGGTGGGGCATGACATCGGGGACGAAGCTGGTGCGCTGACGCATCGAGATCACCTCGCAGTCGTTCTGGTGCCGATTGTCCTCCTCTCGGGCGGTCGTGGCTAGAGGGGTGCGGACCCCGTCGGAGGCGGCTCGTAGACTCGACGGGTGCGCATCCACATCGCGACCGACCACGCGGGCCTCGACTTCAGCCGGACCCTCCAGCAGCACCTCGCCGACGCCGGGCACGAGGTGCTCGATCACGGGCCCGAGCAGTACGACGCCCTCGACGACTACCCCTCGTTCTGCATCAACGCCGCCCGCGCCGTGGTGCGCGACCAGCGATCCGGCGTCGAGGCGCTCGGCGTCGTCTTCGGCGGATCGGGCAACGGGGAGCAGATCGCCGCCAACAAGGTGGAGGGTGTGCGGGCCGCGCTCGTGTGGAACCTCTCGACGGCCGAGCTCGCACGTGAGCACAACGACGCGAACGTCATCTCGATCGGCGCGCGTCAGCACACCGTCGACGAGGCCATCTCCTTCATCGACCGCTTCATCGCCACGCCGTTCTCGGGCGAGGAGCGCCACGCGCGTCGCATCGCGCAGCTCGGCGAGTACGAGACGACCGGCCGCATCCTGGGCCACGACATCGAATAGCCGATGCCCGAGGGTCACTCCGTCCATCGCATCGCGCGCCAGTTCGCCGCGAACTTCACGGGCGCGCCGGTCGCGGTGAGCTCGCCGCAGGGGCGCTTCGCGGCGGGGGCCGCCGAGCTCGACGGGCACGAGATCGTGCAGGCCAAGGCCGTCGGCAAGCAGATGTTCCTCGAGTTCGATCACGGGCTCTGGCTGCGGGTGCACCTCGGCATGTACGGCGCGTGGGACTTCGCGGGCGACATCTCGGTCGACCCGACCATCGCGTCCGCGAACGGGCGCATGGGGCAGACCAACCAGCGCGGAACGGTCGTCGGCGCGCACGAGGACTCGCCGTGGTCGATCGGCGCCCCGCGGCGCACGCGGCTGCGCATGGCCGAGTCGGAGAAGCTCGAGCCCGAGCTCGAGACCTGGCCTCCCGAGCCCGTCGGCGCGGTGCGCGTGCGCCTGCTGACGCCGACGGCGTGCGCCGACCTGCGCGGGCCGACGGCGTGCGAGGTGCAGACGAACGAGGAGGTCGACCGCACGATCGGCAAGCTCGGCCCCGATCCGATGGTCGACGACCTCGCCGAGGCAGAGGAGCGATTCACCGCGGTCGTGCGCAAGAAGCCCACCCCGATCGCCCTGCTGCTCATGGACCAGTCGGTCGTCTCGGGCATCGGCAACGTCTACCGCGCCGAACTGCTGTTCCGCGCGCGCCTCGACCCGTTCCGGCCCGGCAAGGAGGTGCCCGAGGAGATCGTGCGCGGTCTGTGGCGGGACTGGGTGCACCTCCTGCGCATCGGCGTCGAGACGGGGCAGATGCTGACGATGGACGACCTCGACCCGGAGTCCTACGCGCGCGCCCTCGCCTCGCGCGACGACCGGCACTGGGTGTACCACCGCACGGGCGAGCCGTGCCGCGTGTGCGGCACGAGCATCGCGATGACCGAGCTCGGCGGGCGCAAGCTCTACTGGTGCCCCCTCGATCAGCAGTAGTGCGACGATGTGGGGATGCGCCGCACGCCCCACTACCTGCTGACGGACGTCGACGAGGTCAAGCGCCTCATCCGCGAGAACCCGTGGACGACGTACGTGTCGCACACCTCGAGGGGTCTCGTGGCCTCGCACTACGCGACGCTGCTGGAGGAGACCGCCGACGACACCATCTCGATCGTGTCGCACTTCGGGCGACCGGATGAGGTGGCGCACGAGCTCGGGCAGCACGAGGTGCTCGCGATCGTGCAGGGGCCGCACGGCTACATCTCGCCCGGCTGGTACGAGGAGGGTGACTTCATCCCGACCTGGAACCACGTCACCGCGCACCTCTACGGCGTGCCCGAGCTCCTCTCGCCCGAGGAGAACTTCCGTATCCTGCACCGCCTCACCGACCACTTCGAGAAGGAGATGCCCGTGCCGCGCTCGCTGCACATCGACGAGCCCTACGCCGAGCGGGTCGCGAAGGGCACCGTGGGCCTGCGCATCCGCGTGACGCGGTTCGACGCACGCGCGAAGCTCAGCCAGAACAAGCCCGAGTCCGTGCGGGAGCGGATCATCGAGGAGCTCGCCGGCGACGGACCTTACGCCCAGCCGGGACTCGCACACGAGATGCGCCGGCTCGAGGAGCGCGGCGCATGAGCGCCCTGCTGCTCGGGGGCGCGCGGCTCGTCGCGGCCGAGGGAACGGAATCCGAGCCCGTCGACGTCCTGCTGCGCGACGGGCGCATCGCGGAGCTCGGTCCCGCTCTCGTGTCGCGGGACGCGGAGCGCGTCGACCTCGACGGTCGCTTCCTCATGCCGGGTCTGTGGGACGGGCACGTGCACACGGGGCAGTGGGCCGCCGTGTCGCGCCGCCTCGATGTCTCCGCGGCGGCATCCGCCGCGGAGGTCGCCGCGATCGTGCGGGCGCGCGTCGACACGGGCTGGGACGTCGACGAGGTGCTGCTCGGCTACGGCTTCCGCGACGCCCTGTGGCCCGACGACCCGAGCGCGGAGCTGCTCGCCGTGGGCGATGTCGCGGTCGCGCTCATCTCGGCCGACGTGCACACCGTGTGGTCGAACACCGCCCTCCTGCACCGCATGGGCCTCCCGCACGACGCGTGGTGGCTCAACGAGCAGCCCGCGTTCGACCTCGGGGTGCGGCTGTCGGCCGCCGACGAGGCGACCATCGACCGCTGGGTCGCGGATGCCATGCGCGCGGCGAACGCGCGCGGGGTCACGGGCATCGTCGACCTCGACATGCGCGACACGGTCGGCTCGTGGGGTCGGCGCGTGAGCGGCGGGCTGCGCTCGATGCGCGTGCGCGCGTGCGTCTACCCCGTCGACCTCGACGCGGTGCGGGCGTCGGGCCTGCGCTCGGGCGACCCGGTGCCGGGAGCCGAGGGGCTCGCGACGGTCGGCTGGTTCAAGCTCTTCACCGACGGGGCGCTCAACTCCCGCACGGCGTGGACGATCGATCCCTACCCGGACACGGGCGGCAGCGGCCTGCCGACGTATCCGACGGACGCCGACCTCCTCGCGGTCGCTCGCGACGCGTGGGGCGCGGGGCTCGTGCCCACGATCCACGCGATCGGCGACCGCGCCGTGACGCAGGCGCTCGACACCTTCGCAGCTCTCGGCATCCCGGCCTCCGCGCCGTTGCCGCCGCGCATGGAGCACGCGCAGCTCGTGCAGCCCTCCGACGTGCCGCGCTTCGCCGAGCTCGGCATCAGCGCGAGTGTGCAGCCCGAGCACGCGATGGACGACCGCGACGTCGCCGAGCACCACTGGGCAGGCCGCACCGAGCGCGCCTTCGCCTACCGGTGGCTGCACGACGCGGGGGTCGCGCTCGAGCTCGGGTCAGATGCGCCCGTCGCACCGCTCGACCCGTGGGCGACGCTCGCTGCCGCGGTCACGCGCTCGCGTGACGGGCGCGAGCCGTGGCATCCGGAGCAGGCGCTGCCGCTGTCGGCCGCGCTGCGCTCGTCGTGGGGCGGGGTCGCCGGCATCGCCGTGGGCGGCGTCGCGGATCTCGCGATCCTCGACGCCGACCCGCACGCGGTGGAGCCGGATGCGCTGCGCACGATGCCCGTGCACGGCGCGGTGGTCGGCGGGGTGCTGGTCTAGCGGGGGCTGGTTTCGACACGCCCGCTGCGCGGGCTACTCAACCAGCGGGGTATGCGCCTCAGTTGGCGACGTGCGCGAAGAGGAACCAGCGGTCCTTGTCGAGCCCGTTCGCGATCTCGATCGCGACATCCTGCGACGGCAGGTCGAGCTCCTCGAGCTCCTCGATCGCGGTGCGCACGACCGCGAGCGTCGCGTCGATCTGAGCGATGACGGCTCGGATCGTGGCGTCCGACTGCTGGAAGCCGTCGGCGAGCGCGGGGGTCGTGGTCTTCTCGGCGATCGTCTGGATGCGCGCGTCGATCGGCAGGCCGAGGGCCACGATCCGCTCGGCCGCGAGGTCGGCCCAGCCCTGCACGTGGGCGACGAAGGTGTCGAGGAATTCGTGGACGCCGATGAAGTTGGCGCCGCGCACGTGCCAGTGCGCCTGCTTGCCGTCGACCGCGAGGGCCTGGAGGTTCACGACGACGGGGCTGAGGAACTGCGCGACTCCGGCGCTGACATCCGGGTCGAGCGAGGTCGTGGGGATGGTCGTGGTCTTGGCGTCGGTCATCGTCTCGTCTCCTTCTCGGCCGGTCGAACCGGCCGCGTCTGATTCAACGGTACTCAGCCCTGGGCATTCCGCAATGAAGATGAGGCTTCCCTGACCGGGGCTTGACCGGGCATTCCCGGGACGCTAGCGGGACGCTACCCGGCCGCCACCCGCGCGCTCAGCGGTGCTCGAGGCGGTACACGGCCGCCTGCGTGCGCCGCTCCATGCCGAGCTTCGCGAGCAGCCCCGAGACGTAGTTCTTGACGGTCTTCTCGGCGAGCCCGAGACGCTCGCCGATCTGCCGGTTGGTGAGCCCCTCGGTGATGAGGTCGAGCACCTGGCGCTCGCGCAGCGTGAGCTCGGGCTCGTCAGCCGTCGCGGGCGCCGCGAACGACCGCGCGACGCGCTCCGATACCTGCGTCGAGAGCAGGGTGCCGCCCGCCGCGACCTTGCGCACGCCTTCGACGAGCCCCCGCGCGCGGATCTCCTTGAGCACGTAGCCGGACGCGCCCGCGAGCACCGCAGAGCGGCTCGCCTCGTCGTCGTCGTACGCCGTGAGCATGAGGCAGCGGATGTCGGGATGCGCCGAGCGGATCGCGCGGCACAGCTCGATGCCGTCGCCGTCCGGCAGGCGCACGTCGAGCACGACGACGTCGGGCCTCGTCACCTCGATCTTCGCGAGCGTGCCCCGCACCTGTCCCGACTCGCCGACGACCTCGAGGTCGCGTTCGGCGTCGATGAGGTCGGCGATGCCGCGCCTCACGATCTCGTGGTCGTCGACGAGGAAGACGCGGGTTACGGGATGCTGCTCCTTCCAGAGCCGGAGGCGACGGGTGCCGTCCAGCGCGCGCGTGTGCCGCCCGACGCCCGAGCGGCCACCTCGAAGCTACCTCCCCGGCGACGCGCGCGTTCGTCGAGGTTGCGGGTGCCGGATGCGCGCGGCGCGTCGGCGGGCATCCCGACCCCGTCGTCCTCGACCGTCACGGTGACCGCGTCGTCGTCGACCGTGACCGCGACCTCGACGCGCGATGCGCGGGCGTGGCGCGCCGCGTTCGCGAGGCACTCGCGCACGACCGCGACGACGTCGTCGGCGAGCGCGCCCTCGACGAGCAGGTCGACGGGGCCCGCGAACGTCACGAGCGGGGGGTTCGCGAGACCGGGAGCGGCATCCGTCGCGACGTCGAGCAGGCGGTGACGCAAGGCGCCCCCCGAACCGGGCCGCGGCGCGAGCGCGAAGATCGCGGTGCGGATCTCGCCGATCGCGGCGTCGATCGCATCGACCTGAGCCGCGATCGCGTCGGCCGCCTCGGGCGTGCGCGCGCCGATCGCCTGGAGGGTGAGGCCCGTGCCGAAGAGGCGCTGGATGACGTGGTCGTGCAGGTCGCGCGCGATGCGCGAGCGCTCCTCGACGAGCGCGAGCCGCTGCCGATCGGCGCGCCCGCGGCCGAGCTCGATCGCGATGCCCGCCTGCTGGGCGAACTCGCCCGCCATGGCGCGCTCGGCATCCGTGAACCGCGGCGCGTCGACGCGCCGGTAGACGCTCAGCGCGCCGAGCACGACGTCGCCCGCGCGCACCGGGAGGGCGATCGCGGCGCTCGGTCCACGGCGCAGCACGGACTCGCGGGGCTCGGACTCGGTCGATGCGAGCTCGCCCGTCTCGATCGCGCGGCCCGAGAGCGTGCCCGCCGCGGGGTAGCGGCGGCCCACGAGGTCCTCGGCGCCCGCACCGCGGGCGGTGTCGACGCGCAGCATCCGGTGCCCGTGCTCCTCGCCGTCGGGCACGATGACGCACACGAGCTCGCTGTCGATGACCGACGCGACGCGCTCCGCGAGCACGGCGAGGATGTCGACCGTGTCCTCCGACAGGAGCGCCGCGGTCACCTCGGCGAGGGCCGTCGACCAGCGTTCCCGGCGCACCTGCTGCGCGAAGAGCCGCGCGTTCTCGATGGCGATCGCGGCGACCGCCGCGAGTGAGCCCAGGAGCCGCTCGTCCTCGTCCGAGAACTCCGCGCCGCCGTCGTGGTTCGTCAGATAGAGGTTGCCGAACACGGTGTCGCGGACGCGGATCGGCACCCCGAGGAACGCGTCCATGCGCGGGTGGTGCCGCGGGAACCCGACCGAGCGCGCGTCGTCGGCGAGGTGGGGGAGGCGGATGGGCTCGCCCTCGTCGATGACGGCCCCGAGCAGCCCGTGCCCCTCCGGCAGGTGCCCGATCGCCGCGACCTCGGGGGGCGTCATGCCGACGTGCACGAAGCGCTCGAGCGTGCCGTCGGGCGCGATGACGCCGAGCGCGCCCCAGCGCGCGGAGACGAGGTCGACCGCGGACGTGACGATGCGCTCGAGCACGTGGTCGAGCTCGAGCTCGCCGACGACGTCGGGCACGACCTCGAGGAGTCGACGCAGTCGAGCCTCGCGGGCGTCGGGGGAGGGCATGCGTCAAGTCTCGCAGGCCCCGCGGGACCCGCTCTCGCGTTCCCTAGCGCGACGCCGCGGCGCGCGTCTCGCGCGCGATCTCGAGCTCCTCGTTCGTCGGGACGACGAGCACGCTCGCGGTCGAGCCCTCGGGCGAGATGACGCGCGGCTCGCGCGACGACGCGTTGTTGCGCTCGGCGTCGATCGAGAGCCCGAGGAAGTCGAGGCCGGCGATCGCGCGGCGGCGGATGTACGACGAGTTCTCGCCGACGCCCGCGGTGAACGCGACGGCGTCGAGGCCGCCGAGCTCGGCCGCGTAGGCGCCGATGTAGTGGCGCAGTCGATGCACGTACACGTCGAGCGCGTGCGTCGCGCGCTCGTTGCCCGCGTTGGCGGCGTTCACGAGCTCGCGCATGTCGCTGCGGCCCGCGAGCCCCAGCAGGCCCGACCTCTTGTTCAGCAGCTCGTCGAGCTCCGCGATCGTGTAGCCGTGCTCACGCGCGAGGTAGAGCGGGATGGCGGGGTCGATGTCACCGGAGCGCGTCCCCATGACGAGCCCCTCGAGCGGGGTCATCCCCATCGAGGTGTCGAGCGAGCGGCCGCCGAGGACGGCCGCGGCGGAGGCCCCGTTGCCGAGGTGCAGCACGACGAGCTTGAACTCGGGGTCGCGTTCGCGCCCGAGGAGCTCCGCCGCGATCCGCGACACGTAGCCGATCGAGGTGCCGTGGAACCCGAAGCGGCGGATGCGGGTGCGCGCCGCGACCTCCGCGTCGATGGCGTAGTCGCGGGCCGCGGGGCTGATGGTCGCGTGGAACGCGGTGTCGAACACGGCGACGTGCGGCACATCGGTCAGCACGGTGCGGGCGGCGCGGATGCCCGCGAGGCCGGGCGGGTTGTGGAGCGGTGCGAGGTCGGCGAGGGCCTCGATCTCGCGCTCGACGTCGTCGTCGATGACGGTCGCCTGCACGAAGCGCGTGCCGCCGTGGACGATGCGGTGCCCGACCGCGTCGATCGGCACGTCGGGCAGCTCGTCGAGCACGAGCTCGAGCGCGCGCGCGTGATCGGCGACGCCGGAGCCCGCGAGCCCGATCCGCTCGACCACGCCCTCGCCGTGCACGGTGCCGTCCTCGACGTCGAGCAGCTGGTACTTGATCGAGCTCGAGCCGACGTTGAGCACGAAGACGTTCCGGATGGCGTTCACGACTGTCCCTCCGCCTGGATCGCGGTGATGGCGATCGTGTTGACGATGTCGCGCACGAGCGCCCCGCGCGAGAGGTCGTTGATGGGTTTCGCAAGGCCCTGCAGGACGGGCCCGATGGCGACGGCGCCGGCGGAGCGCTGCACCGCCTTGTACGTGTTGTTGCCGGTGTTGAGGTCGGGGAAGACGAAAACCGTGGCGCGGCCGGCGACGTCGGAGCCCGGCATCTTGGACGCCCCGACCGAGGGATCCGCCGCCGCGTCGTACTGGATGGGACCCGCGACCGGCAGCTCGGGCGCCCGCTCCTTCACGAGGGCCGTCGCGGCGCGCACCCGATCGACCTCGGCGCCGGAACCCGACTCGCCCGTCGAGTAGGAGAGCATCGCGACGCGCGGCTCGATCCCGAAGCGCTCGGCGGTCGCGGCGGAGGAGATGGCGATGTCGGCGAGCTGCTCGACGGTCGGCTCGGGGATGACGGCGCAGTCGCCGTAGACGAGCACGCGGTCGGCGAGCGCCATGAGGAACACGCTCGAGACGACCGACACTCCGGGGGCTGTCTTCACGATCTCGAACGCGGGACGGATGGTGTGCGCCGTCGTGTGCTTCGCGCCCGAGACCATGCCGTCGGCGAGACCGAGGTGCACCATCATCGTGCCGAAGTACGACACGTCGGTGACGGTGTCGGCGGCGAGCTCGGCCGAGACGCCCTTGTGCGCCCGCAGTCGCGCGTACTCCTCGGCGAAGCGGCTGCTCAGCTCCGGGTCGCTCGTCGAGAGGATCCGCGTGTCGCCCAGATCGAGGCCGAGCGCGGCGGCGCGGGCGCGCACGGCATCCGGGTCGCCGAGGATCGTGAGCTTCGCGATGCGCCGGCTCACGACGACGGCGGCCGCCTGCAGGATGCGATCGTCGTCGCCCTCCGGCAGCACGATGTGCGTGCCGGCCTCCCGCGCCCGCTCGACGAGCAGGTGCTCGAAGCGGATGGGCGTCATGACCCCGCCGGTCGTCGGCAGGCTCAGGATGCGCACGAGCTCCGCCGCGTCGACGTGCTCGTCGAAGAGCGAGACGGCGCGCGCGTGCTTCGCGGGGGAGTCGGCCGCGAGGCGGCTGCGCGCGTGCGAGACGTTGATCGCGGTGTCGAAGGTGCTGTGCGGCGTGACGGCGATCGGCAGCGGCGTGCCGAGGCCCTCGATGAGCCGCTCGATCGCGGGTTCGATCTCGAACCCGCCGTTGAGGATGATGCCGGTGAGCGCGGGGAAGGTCTGCGACAGCTGCGCCGCCATGGTGCCCACGAGCACCTCCGAGCGGTCGCCCGGCACGATGACGATGCCGCCGGAGTGCAGGCGGGAGAGCACGTTCGGAAGGCTCATCGCCGCGATCGTCGTGCCCATGACGGGTCGATCGAGCACGCTCTCGTCGCCGCGCACGAGTCGCGCCTCGGTCGCCTCGAGCACGGTGCGCAGGAGGGGCGCCTCGAGCTCGGGATCCTCGGCGATGGCCCAGGCGGGGAGGCCGGTGACCTCCGCGACGCGCTGCGAGACGGCCTCGACGTCGTCGGGTGCCGCGCGGTTGACGATGACGGCGAGCACCTCGGCGTGCTCGTCGCGCAGCTCGTCGAGGGCGATGCGCGCGATCTCGGCGCACTGCTTCGGGGTGCGTGGCCCGTCGCCGTCGGGGTTCCGACCCCCCGTCACGAGCACGACGGGCGCGTCGAGGTTGGCGGCGATGCGCCCGTTCGTCGCGAGCTCGGTGGGGGTGCCGACGTCGGTGTAGTCGGAGCCGAGGATGAGCACGGCGTCGCAGCCCTCCTCCACCTCCGCGAAGCGCTCGACGATCGTCGCGAGCGCGGCATCCGGATCGGCGTGCAGGGTGTCGTAGTCGACGCCGACGCAGTCGTCGTAGCTCTGCCCCGCGCTCGCGTGCGCCACGAGGAGCTCGAGGATGAAGTCCCGCTCGACGTCGGCGCGCACGATGGGGCGGAACACGCCCACGCGCGCGACCGATGCCGTGAGGGTCTCGAGGAGCCCCACGGCGACCGTCGACTTGCCGGTGCGCCCCTCGGCGCTCGTCAGGTAGATGCGTGTCGCCACGTCTCCCCACGCTACGCGAGGCGGGGCCTCAGCGTGACAGGACCTTGGGCCCTGACGCGCGACCTTCCGACGTCGGAAGGTTGAGGTGTCCGGTCGCGTACCCGGTGCGGCCGCGAGAGAGAGGACGCCCGTGGACCCCCTCGAGATCGCCAGGTGGCAGTTCGGCATCACGACCGTCTACCACTTCATGATGGTGCCGCTCACGCTCGGCCTCGGGATGGTCGTGGCGATCCTGCACACGATGTGGGTGCGCACGGGCGACGAGAAGTGGCTCCGCATGACGAAGTTCTGGGGGAAGCTCTACCTCGTCAACTTCATCATGGGCGTCGCGACGGGCATCGTGCAGGAGTTCCAGTTCGGCATGGCGTGGAGCGAGTACTCCCGCTTCGTGGGCGACGTCTTCGGCGCCCCGCTCGCGATGGAGGGCCTTCTCGCGTTCTTCGTCGAGTCGACCTTCCTCGGCCTCTGGATCTTCGGCTGGAACCGCCTCCCACGGAGGCTGCACCTCGCGACCCTGTGGCTCGCGGTCATCGGCTCCTGGATCTCGGCGTACTTCATCCTCGCCGCGAACTCGTGGATGCAGCATCCCGTGGGCATCGAGCTCGTCGACGGCAGACCCGTGCTCACCGACATCTGGGCGGTGCTGACCAACAGCACGGTGCTCGCCGCGTTCCCGCACACGATCGCCGGCGCCGTCGCGGTCGCGGGCGGCTTCCTGCTCGGCATCGCGTGGTATCAGCTCTGGCGCCGCCGCACGGACGGCATCGACACCGTGGATGCGACCGGTCGCGTGATCGTGGGCGAGGCGCCCGAGATCCCGGGTCGCGACGAGGACGACCACCGCGTCTGGATCACCTCGCTGCGCCTCGGCGCCGTCGTCGCGATCGTCGGCTTCGGCGCCGTCGCGATCACGGGAGACATCCAGGGCAAGCTCATGTACGAGCAGCAGCCGCTCAAGATGGCGGCGGCCGAGGCCGCGTGCCACACGGGAACGAGCTTCTCGGTGCTGTCGGTCGGCAAGCTCGGATCGCAGGACTGCTCCGAGGTCGTGCCCGTCATCGAGATCCCCGGCGTGCTCTCGTTCCTCGCGAAGGGCGACTTCACGACCGAGATGCCTGGCCTCAACGAGCTCATCCCGCAGTACGAGGAGCTCTACGGCACGAACCTCCCCGAGAGCGAGCTCTACGGCGAGCGCTCGGGCGCCGAGATCGAGTACATGCCGAACCTCGAGGTCACCTACTGGGGCTTCCGCTTGATGATCGGCTTCGGCGCGATCGCCGCCTTCGCGGCCGCGGTCGCCCTGTGGCTCACGCGCAAGGGCACCGTGCCGGTCGCGAAGCCGCTCATGCAGCTCGCGGTGCTCGGCATCCTCGCCCCGTTCGGCGCGAACGCCGCCGGCTGGATCTTCACCGAGATGGGCCGCCAGCCCTTCGTCGTGGCGCCGAACCCCAACCCGAGCGGCGTCGACGGCGTGTTCATGTTCACGGCGGCCGCGGTGTCGCCCGGAGTCGACGGATGGGAGATCGTGTTCTCGCTCGTCTCCCTCGGCCTCGTGTACCTCGTGCTCATGGTCGTCGAGGTCATGCTCCTGGCCCGCTTCGTGCGGGCGGGCGTCGCGGGCGTCATGCCCGAGCGCTTCCACGACCCCGAGGCCGACCGACCGGATGGCGACGCGGGCACCCGCGACGACGTCCTGGCCTTCGCGTACTGACCCCGGCATCCGGAACGGAGATTCAAGGAAATGGACGTACTTCCCGTCGTCTGGTTCGTCGCCATCGCGGTGCTCTGGGGCGGCTACATCCTGCTCGAGGGCTTCGACCTCGGCGTCGGCATGCACATGCTGTTCAGCGCGCGAGATGAGAAGCAGCGTCGCGTGATGCTCAACGCGATCGGTCCCGTGTGGGACGGCAACGAGGTGTGGCTGCTCACGGCCGGCGCCGGCACCTTCGCGGCGTTCCCGTACTGGTACGCCTCGCTGTTCTCGACGCTCTACGTGCCGCTCACGCTCGTTCTGCTCGGCCTCATCTTCCGCGCGGTCGCGATCGAGTACCGCGGCAAGATCGTGTCGCGGGCGTGGACTCGCTTCTGGGACTGGTCGATCGGCCTCGGCTCGCTCGTGGCCGCGTTCGGTCTCGGTGCGGGCCTCGCCCTCACGACGACCGGCCTGCCGATCGACGCGAACGGCGACCGCGTCGGCGGCCCCTTCGTGTGGCTCACCCCGATCGCCGTGCTCGGCGGCCTCGCGCTCGTCGGCTTCTGCCTCGTGCACGGTGCGACCTTCCTCGCGCTCAAGACCGACGGCCCCGTGCGCGAGCGGATGGGGCGCCTCGTCCCGCGCCTCGCCCCGTTCGCGCTCCTGCCGATCGCCGGCTGGGCGATTCTCGTGGAGCTGCGGGGCGGCAACCCGCTCAGCTGGGCGCTGCTCGCACTCGCCGTCGTAGCGGGGGTGGCCGGATGGGTGCTCGCCCGCGCGCGCCGCGAGGGCTGGGCGTTCACGGGCTTCGCGGCGTTCGGCGCCCTGGGGGCTGGCTCGATCTTCGCCGCCGTGTTCCCCGTCGTGCTCCCCTCGACGATCGACCCCGCGTACGACCTCACCATCTGGAACGCGGCGAGCGGAGAGTACACGCTCATGGTCATGACGATCGTCACGGCCGTCGCCCTGCCCGTCGTGCTGCTCTACCAGGCATGGAGCTACTGGGTGTTCCGCAAGCGCGTCGCGCCCGAGCACCTGCCCGAGCCGCACGACGCGGTTCCCGCCATCCGGGCCGATCAGGCGGCGGGAGCCCGCTGAGATGACCGCCGAGCGCGCCGTCGGTCGCCCCCCTCGCGGCGTACGCCCCGAGCTGGGTCCGGGCGGGCTCGGCGCGCTCGTGCCCGTCGTGGTCGCGAGCCTCGCGAGCGCGGCGGGCATCCTGCTCATCGCGGAGTCGATCGCCCGGCAGCTCGCCGCATTCGCCGCGGGCTCGGACCCCGCCGAGTGGCTCGCGATCGGAGCGCTCGGCGTGCTCCTGCGCGCGGGAGCCGCGTGGGCGCAGTCGGTGCTCGCCCGGCGAGCCGCCATCCGTGCGAAGACCGCCCTGCGACGCGACCTCACGGCCCGCATCGCGAAGGGGGATGCGACGGGCGGCGGCACCGCGGTGCTCGCGACCGAGGGGCTCGACGCCCTGGACGACTACTTCGGCGTCGCGATCCCCGCGATGGTGTCGGCGCTCGTCGTGCCGTTCGCGGCGGGCCTGCGGATCCTCGGCGCCGACCTCCTGTCGGCCATCGTGCTCGCCTGCACGATCCCGCTCGTGCCCGTGTTCATGGCCCTCATCGGCATGCACACGCGCGACCGCGTCGACCGCTCGACCGACGCCCTCACGCGCCTCGCCGACCACCTCGTCGAACTCGCGCGCGGCCTCCCCGTGCTCGTCGGCCTCGGCCGGCTCGAGGAGCAGCTCGCGGCGCTCGACCGCATCCAGTCCGACTACCGCGCGCGCACGATGCTCACGCTGCGCACCGCGTTCCTCTCGGCGCTCGCTCTCGAGCTCATCGCGACGATCTCGGTCGCGGTCGTCGCCGTCTTCCTCGGCGTGCGGCTGATCTCGGGGGACGTGACGCTCGAGGTCGCGGTGCTCGTGCTCCTGCTCGCGCCCGAGTGCTTCACCGCGCTGCGCGAGGTGGGCACCGCGTTCCACTCCTCGCAGGACGGCCTCTCGGCCCTGCGACGGGTGCGGTCGCTGCTCGCCGACGCGCGAGCCTCCGTCGCGCCGCGCCCGGGGCCACCGGCACTCCTCGACGTCGCCGTGCGCTTCCCGGGTCGCGCGCCCGTGCTCGCGGGGCTCACGGTGCGTCCGGTCGTGGGCCGCATCACGGCCCTCGTGGGACCGAGCGGATGCGGCAAGTCGACGGCGCTCGCGGCCCTCGTGGGTGCGCTCCCCGCCGACGCCGAGCTCACGGGCACCGTCACGGGCGACCCCGCGCGCACCGCGTACGCCGCCCAGACGCCGCGATTCGCCGAGGAGACGCTGCTCGCCGAGCTCGCACTCGCGGGTGCCGACGCGGATGCCGCGCGCGCGCTCGCCGCCGAGCTCGGCCTCGAGGGGGTGCTGCTCGCCCCGCTCGCCGAGCTGAGCCCGGGGGAGCAGCGTCGCGCCGCGCTCGCCCGCGCCCTCGTCCGGATCGAGCGGGGGGCGACCCTCCTCGTGCTCGACGAGCCGACGGCCCACCTCGACGACGCATCCGCGGAACGCGCGCGCGCCGCCATCCGCGCGCGTGCGGATCGCGTCGCGACGCTGCTCGTGGCGCACGAGGCCGCGACGCTCGCGCTCGCGGACGACGTCGTGGAGCTCGTGCCCTCGGCACCTCGAGGGGCGCTCATGGCCCCCTCAGGTGGTCGAGGAGCGCCCGCGGAGCGGACGCGTCTCGAGACCGCCGCCCGCGCGACCCCCGCGCGGCGGACGCGTTTCGAGACCGCCCCGCGTGCCGACGCCCTCCGCGCGGTGCTCGCGGCATCCCCGTGGCGCTGGGCAGGCGCATCCGCCATGGCCGCCCTCGCGATCGGCCTCGGACTCGCGCTCACGGGTGTCTCGGGGTGGCTCATCGTGCGCGCCTCGGAGGGCCCCGCGATCATGTACCTGCTCGTCGCCATCGTCGGCGTGCGCTTCTTCGGCCTCGGTCGCCCCGTCGCGCGCTATGTCGAGCGGCTCCTCGCGCACGACGCCGTCTTCCGGGCGACCGACGCCCTGCGGCTGCGCCTCTGGCGTCGACTCGCCGCGCAGGGGCCGGCGATGCGCGGGCTGCTCGGTGGGGGAGCCGCTCTCGATGTGCTCGTGACCGAGCCCGCGGAGCTGCGCGAGCAGCTGCCGCGGATCATCCCGCCCCTCGCGGCGGGCGTCGTGGCCGTCGCGGGTGTCGGGGTCGCGACGAGCGTCGTGGCACCCGAGCTCGCCGTCGCCGTGTGGTCGGCTCTGCTCGTCGCCGTCGTCCTCGCGGCTGCCGGCGGGGCGCTCGCCGGTCGCGCGGGATCGGCCGCGCGGGTGACGGCGCGGTCCGCGCT
>JAEYVF010000086.1 GCA_023432005.1 Actinomycetes bacterium | reverse complement strand
TCGAGATTCATCGGAGCACTTTGACTGAGAAATCAATAGTGTTTCGGCGGCCATAGCGAAGGGGAAACGCCCGGTTACATTCCGAACCCGGAAGCTAAGACCTTCAGCGCCGATGGTACTGCAGGGGGGACCCTGTGGGAGAGTAGGACACCGCCGGACTTCTTTCGAGGAGGCCCACCCGTATACCGGGTGGGCCTTCTTCGTTTAAGGCCCGTTCCGAGCCGGTGGGGCCGTAGCATGAACCGACCACGGGAGAACGATGGCTGACGACAGCAAGCGGCCGCAGGGCAAGCGACCGGGCGACGACGCCCGCGGACCGCGCGGGCGGGGTGGCGCGGCCGACCGCGCGGGGAGCAAGCCCGCCTGGGGCAAGCGCGACGGCAAGCCCGGCGACAAGTCCTCCGGCGAGCGCGCGCCGTGGAAGAAGCGCGACGGCAAGGCAGGCGACAAGTCCTCCGGCGAGCGCAAGCCGTGGGAGAAGCGCGACGGCAAGCCGGCGGGCAGGCCGTGGGAGAAGAAGGGGGATCGCCCCGAGCGGGTGCCGCGCGCTCATGACGCCGATCGTCCGCGCCACGACGACCCCCCGATCCCGGAGGACGTCGCGGCGAACCAGCTCGACCGCGCCGCGCGCATCGAGCTCAAGACCCTCAGCAAGGACAACGCCGACTGGGTGGCCAAGCACCTCGTGATGGCCGCTCGCCTCATCGACTCCGATCCTCCGCTCGCGCACCGGCACGCGCTCGCCGCCGCCCGTCGCGCCGGCCGCATCGGCGTCGTGCGCGAGACCTCCGCGATCACCGCGTATGCGACGGGGGACTTCGCGCTCGCCCTGCGCGAGCTGCGCACCTACCGGCGCATCACCGGACGAGACGATCAGCTGCCGCTCATGGTGGACTCCGAGCGCGGCGTGGGGCGGCCTCAGCAAGCCCTCGAGCTCGGGCGGTCCGTGCCGCGCGCGACCCTGGAGCCCGCCGTGCAGGTGGCTCTCGCGATCGCGATGTCGGGAGCTCGTCTCGACCTCGGCCAGCCCGAGCTCGCCCTGAGCGAGCTCGAGATCCCGCAGCTCGATCCCGAGCGCGCGTTCTCGTACAGCCCCGCGCTGTTCGACGCCTACGCGACGGTCCTCGAGGAGCTCGGTCGTGATGATGAGGCCGCGCAGTGGTGGGAGCGCGCGGACCGAGCGGCCGAGGCGCTCGAGGAGGCCTCCATCCCGGAGGGCCAGGACACGATCGAGATCGTGGAGGAGATCCTCGAGGACGACGTCGTGCCCGGGGACGAGCAGGCGTGACGGCTCCCGCCCAGCAGACGCCGCTCCACGACGTCGACGCCCTGCTCGCCGACCTCGACGGGGTCGTCTACGCCGGCCATCGCGCGATCCCTCATGCTGTCGAGGCGCTCAACGCCGCAGCGGCCTCCGGCATCCGCCTCGGGTACCTCACGAACAACGCTTCGCGCACGCCGGACACCGTCGCGACGCAGCTCCGCGAGCTGGGCCTGCAGGCCGCGCCGGGCGACATCGTCTCGTCTCCCCAGGCCGCCGCCGTGCTGCTCGCCGACCTCGTGGCCCCCGGCTCCACGGTGCTCGTCGTCGGGGGTGACGGCCTCGTCTCGGAGGTCGAGAAGGCCGGGTTCGTCGTCACCCGGTCCGCGGAGGACGAGCCCGCGGCCGTCGTGCAGGGCTTCGCGCCGAGCGTCGCATGGACCGACCTCGCGGAGGCGGCGTTCGCGTTGCGCGGTGGCGACGCAGGCATCCCGTGGGTCGCCACCAACACCGACTGGACGATCCCGCAGGCGCGCGGCACCGCGCCCGGCAACGGCACGCTCGTGTCGGCCGTGCACACCGCGGTGGGCCGGCTGCCGGTCGTGGCAGGCAAGCCCGAGCGTGCGCTCTTCGACGTCGCCGTCGCGCGCTTCGGGGCGCAGCATCCGCTCTTCATCGGCGACAGGCTCGACACCGACATCCTGGGTGCGCGACGCGCCGGGATGGCGTCGGCCCTCGTGCTGACGGGCATCGACGGCCCGAAGCAGCTGTTGGCCGCCGCGGCCGACTCGCGTCCCGACTTCGTGCTCGCGGACCTGCGGGGCCTCACCGAGCCGTACCCGGCGATCGAGGACGTGCGCGACATCGCCGGCGTACGCCGCGTGCGTGTGGGCACCGCCGTCGTGCGCCACGAGGGGCAGCGCGTCACCCTCGAGACCGCGGGCAGCGACATCGACCGGGTGCGCGCCGCCGCGGCCGCCGTGTGGGGCGCGGGCGTGCCCATCTACGCGCTCGACGTCGCCCCCGAACTATATTCGTGACCGTGACCGACGTGACGACTCAGCCCGACGACGCGGGGACGGACTCGGAGCCCAGCGCCCTGCTGTCGCGCCTGCGCCTCATCGAGGATCAGCCCCTCGCCGACCGCGCGGGCGCCCTCGCGCAGCTCCACGATGAGCTGCGCGCGCGTCTCGAGTCCGGGGACGCGCCGCGTCCGCATGCCTGACGGCACCGCATCCGGGGCTCGACTCGACGCCGAGCTCGTGCGGCGCGGTCTCGCGCGTTCACGCGCCACTGCGGTGGAGGCGATCGCCGAGGGACTCGTCACCGTCGACGGGGCACCCGCCGTGAAGGCCTCGCTGCGCGTGGGGGCGGATGCCGAGCTCGCCATCGCGGGAGCAGACCGCTGGGTGAGCCGCGGCGCCCACAAGCTCATCGCGGCGCTCGACGCCTTCGCGGTCGACCCCGCGGGTCGCGTGTGCCTCGACGCGGGTGCGTCGACGGGCGGCTTCACGCAGGTGCTGCTCGAGCGCGGCGCCGCGCGGGTCCTCGCCGTCGACGTCGGCCACGGGCAGCTCGCGCCGGCGGTCCGGGCCGACGCCCGCGTCGTCGATCTCGAGGGGCAGAACCTGCGGCACCTGACGCGCGAGGCTCCCGCGCTCGCGCCGTTCCGCGACGAGCTGGCGGCATCCGGCTGGCCGACCCTCGTGGTGGGCGACCTGAGCTTCATCTCGCTGACACACGTGCTCGCACCGCTCGCGGCTCTCGCCGACCCGGACGCCGACCTCCTGCTGCTCGTGAAGCCGCAGTTCGAGGTCGGGCGCGGCGGCATCCGGGAGGGCATCGTGCGCGATCGCGCCCTCCGACACGAGGCGGCGAGCACCGTGCTGTGGGCCGCCTGGGACATCGGGCTCGGCGCCCTCGCCATCGTCGACAGCCCCATCGCGGGCGGCAGCGGCAACCGCGAGTACCTCGTGCACCTGCGTCGCGGCGCCCCCGACCCCTCGCACCTCCGCGACGCCGTGGCAGACCTCGCCTGATCGACCGAGTGCACAACGGGGCGCCCGCGCGCGGCGCACGTCCGACGCATCCGACAGAATGGGGGCATGACCGACGCCGCCCGACATCTGCTGGTCGTCGCGCACACCGGCCGCGAGGACTCGCTCGAGGCCGGCATCCATGTGTGCCGTCGGCTGATCGACGCGGGACTGACCCCCGTGGTGTCGGATGACGAGCTCGCCGACCTGCGCGCAGCCGCCCCCGACCTCGCCCCCCTCGCGCTCCTCGGAGCGGATGTGCAGCCGTCGCAGCTCGAGCTCGCGATCGTGCTCGGCGGCGACGGCACGATCCTGCGCGCCGCGGAGCTGGCGCGCGGATGCGACGCGCCCCTCATCGGGGTGAACCTCGGTCACGTGGGCTTCCTCGCGGAGGCGGAGCGCGAGGATCTCGACGAGACCGTGCAGCGCGCCCTCGACGGCGACTACGTCGTCGAGGAGCGCATGACGCTCGCCGTGCGCGTGAAGCGTGGCGACGAGGTCGTCTTCGAGACGTGGGCGCTCAACGAGGCGACGGTCGAGAAGGCGAGCCGCGAGCGGTCGCTCGAGGTCGTCGTGGAGGTCGATCAGCGGCCGCTGTCGACCTTCGGCTGCGACGGCGTGGTCATCTCCACGCCGACCGGCTCGACCGCCTACGCGTTCTCGGCGGGCGGACCGGTGGTGTGGCCGGAGCTCGAGGCGATCCTCATGGTGCCGCTGTCGGCCCACGCGCTCTTCGCGCGCCCGCTCGTGGTCGCACCGGACTCGCCCGTCGCGATCGAGTTGCTGGAGCGCTCGCAGGGCGTCGGGGTGCTGTGGTGCGACGGGCGTCGCATGTTCGAGCTGCCTCCCGGCGCGCGCGTCGTCGTGCGTCGGTCGCCCCAGCCCGTGCGCCTCGCGCGACTCGCGCCGCGTCCGTTCGTCGACCGCCTCGTGAACAAGTTCGGCCTGCCCGTCGACGGCTGGCGCGGGCCCGCGTCGGAGCGCGCCGCGGAGGAGCGGGGCCGGGCGTGATCGAGGAGCTGTCGATCAGCGGCCTCGGCGTCATCGGCCAGGCGCGCCTGCCGCTCGGGCCGGGCTTCACGGCCGTCACGGGCGAGTCGGGTGCCGGCAAGACGATGGTCGTCACGGCTCTCGCCCTGCTGCTGGGCGAGCGCGCGGATGCCGGGAGCGTGCGCGCCGGCAGCGCCCAGGCGAGCGTCGAGGGGCGCTGGCTCGTGCCGCAGGACGGACCGGTCGCCGAGCGCGTGCGCGAGGCGGGCGGCGACCTGGATCCCATCGACGGCGACCGCGCCGAGCTCATCCTCGCCCGAACGGTGTCGGCGGAGGGGCGCAGTCGCGGTGTCGTCGGCGGTCGCTCGACCCCGGTCGGCGTGCTCGCCGAGCTCGGCGAGCGCCTCGTCGTCGTGCACGGCCAGTCGGATCAACTCCGGCTGCGCTCGGCCGCCGCCCAGCGCGACGCGCTCGACGCGTCGGCGGGGCCCGACCACGTCGCGACCGTCGCGGAGCTCGCGCGGGCGTTCGAGGCGTGGCGCGCGCTCGCATCCGAGCTCGAGCGACTCACGAGCGACCGCGACGCCCGGGCTCGCGAGGCCGAGCAGCTGCGCCTCGATCTCGCGGAGTTCGAGGAGCTCGCACCCCAGCCGGGTGAGGAGGACGACCTCGCCGCCCGTGCGGAGCGTCTCGGCAACCTCGAGGACCTGCGGCTCGCGGCCGCGCTCGCGCAGGAGGCGGTCTCGGCGCAGTCGGGCGACGACCACCCGGATGCCGTGTCGCTCGTCGAGGAGGCTCGGCGCGCGCTCGCGCGAGTCGGCGACCACGATCCGGCGCTCGCGCCCGCGCGCGAGGGCCTCGACGCCGTGTCGTTCCAGCTCGCCGAGGTCTCGGCGGAGCTCTCGCACTACCTGTCGAGCCTCGACGCCGACGCACCGGGTGAACTCGAGGCCCTGCAGGAGCGTCGCGCGGCGCTCTCCGCGTTCGCGCGCAAGCACGGCGGCCCGCTCGACGAGGTCGTGGAGCGTCTCGAGAGGGCCGGCCTGCGCCTCGTGGAGCTCGACGGAGACGACGACCGCATCCGCGAGCTCGAGGCGGAGGTGGCACGTGCCTTCGAGCGCGTCGACGCGCTCGCGACGGAGGTCTCGGGCGGTCGCCGCGCCGCGGCCGCGCAGCTCGCCGAGCGTGTGTCGGCCGAGCTCGCGGCGCTCGCCATGCCCGACGCCCGGCTCGTGGTCGAGGTGGCGGACGCGGAGCTCGCCGCGCACGGGCGCGACCGGGTCGCGTTCCTGCTGCAGCCGCATCCGGGTGCCGAGCCGCGCCCGCTCGCCAAGGGAGCCTCCGGGGGCGAGCTCTCGCGCGTCATGCTCGCGCTCGAGGTCGTGCTCGCGGCCGGGGGCGCCGTGCCCACCTTCGTGTTCGACGAGGTCGACGCGGGGGTCGGCGGCGCGGCGGCGATCGAGATCGGGCGTCGACTCGCGCGCCTCGCGGAGTCGGCGCAGGTGATCGTGGTCACGCACCTCGCGCAGGTGGCCGCCTTCGCGGGCAACCATCTCGTCGTGGAGAAGGACGGCGACGGTCAGGTGACGGCCTCGAGCGTGCGCCGCGTCGAGGAGGCCGATCGCGCCGCCGAGATGGCGCGCCTGCTGTCGGGGCTGTCGGACTCCGCGAGCGGATTGGCCCATGCCCGCGAGCTCCTCGAACTCGCGCACGGATGATCGGAGCGTGTCGCAGCGCGCGCACGGTTTCGTGACATATGCTGAAACCCCGTGGTGAACAATCCGGGATCAGCCGTTACCAAGCACATCTTCGTCACCGGGGGCGTCGTCTCCTCGCTGGGTAAGGGCCTCACCGCCGCCAGCCTCGGCAACCTCCTCACCGCCCGCGGCCTGCATGTCGTCATGCAGAAGCTCGACCCGTACCTCAACGTCGATCCGGGGACGATGAACCCCTTCCAGCACGGCGAGGTGTTCGTGACGGACGACGGCGCCGAGACCGACCTCGACATCGGGCACTACGAGCGCTTCCTCGACATCAACCTCGACCAGGCGGCGAACGTCACGACGGGTCAGATCTACTCGAACGTCATCGCGAAGGAGCGCCGGGGTGAGTACCTCGGCGACACCGTCCAGGTCATCCCGCACATCACCGACGAGATCAAGCGCCGGATGCGGCTGCAGGCGCAGCCGGGCGAGGATGGCACGCCCGCGCCCGACGTCATCATCACCGAGATCGGCGGAACCGTCGGCGACATCGAGTCCCAGCCGTTCATCGAGTCGGCGCGCCAGGTGCGCCACGAGCTCGGCCGGAACAACGTGTTCTTCGTGCACGTGTCGCTCGTGCCGTTCATGGGCGCCTCGGGTGAGCAGAAGACGAAGCCGACGCAGCACTCCGTCGCGGCGCTGCGCTCGATCGGCATCCAGCCGGACGCGCTCGTGCTGCGCAGCGACCGCATCGTCTCGGATGCGAACAAGCGCAAGATCGCGCTCATGTGCGACGTCGACGAGCGCGCCGTCGTGAACGCGGTCGACGTGCCCTCGATCTACGACATCCCGACGATGCTCAACCAGCAGGGCCTCGACGCCTACATCATCGAGCAGCTCGGGCTCGCCGGGAAGGCGGGCGAGGTCGACTGGAGCGGTTGGTCGCAGCTGCTCAAGGCCGTGCACGAGCCGTCGCACGAGGTGACGATCGCGCTCGTCGGCAAGTACATCGACCTGCCGGACGCGTACCTCTCGGTCACCGAGGCGCTGCGCGCGGGCGGGTTCTCCCACCAGGCGAAGGTCTCGGTGCGCTGGGTTCCGTCCGACGAGTGCGAGACGCCCGAGGGTGCCGCGAAGATGCTCGCGGATGTCGACGGCATCTGCGTGCCGGGCGGTTTCGGCGTGCGCGGCATCGAGGGCAAGCTCGGCGCGCTGCGCTTCGCGCGCGAGAACGGCATCCCGGCGCTCGGCCTGTGCCTCGGCCTGCAGTGCATGGTGGTCGAGTACGCGCGCAACGTCGCGGGGCTGCCGGGCGCGAGCTCGTCGGAGTTCGACCCCGACACCGAGTTCCCCGTGATCGCCACGATGGCGGAGCAGGTCGACATCCTCGATCACGGCGACCTGGGCGGCACGATGCGGCTCGGCCTGTACGAGGCGCACCTCGCCCCCGGCTCGGTCGTGGCCGAGACCTACGGGGCGGACGTCGTGTACGAGCGCCACCGCCACCGTTACGAGGTCAACAACCACTACACCGGGCCGATCGGCGACGCCGGGCTCGTGTTCTCCGGCACCAACCCGGAGCACGGTCTGGTCGAGTTCGTCGAGCTGCCGCGCGAGGTGCACCCCTTCTACGTGGGCACCCAGGCGCACCCCGAGCTGCGATCGCGCCCCAATCGCGCGCATCCGCTCTTCCGCGGGCTCGTGGGGGCCGCGATCGAGCGCCAGCGGGCCTCGCGCCTGTTCGAGGTGGAGGGCGCCGACGCGCCGGAGAGCATCGAGCCCCCGGCCGTTCCCGCGACCTCGACCGTCGAGGTCTGATCCCCGTGACCCCCGCGGAGCGCGAGGCTCTGCTCGCCGGGCCGCTCGCGGACCTCTCCGACCCCGCCGAGGTCGTGTGGTCGAAGCGGATGTACGAGGGCCGCGTGTGGGACGTCCGCCGCGACCGCTTCCGCTTCGGGGGGCATGAGCTCGAACGCGATTACGTCGATCACACGGGCGCCGTCGCGGTGCTCGCGCGCGACGACGAGGACCGCGTGCTGCTCATCAACCAGTACCGGCACCCGATCCGCAGCCGTGACTGGGAGCTGCCGGCCGGCCTGCTCGACGTCGTGGGGGAGGATCCCCTCGCCGCGGCCAAGCGCGAGCTCGCGGAGGAGGCCGACCTCGTCGCCTCGGAGTGGAGCGAGCTCATCGTCATCGCGACGACGCCGGGCGGCAGCGACGAGGTCATCCGCGTGTACGAGGCGCGCGGCGTCGCGCCGGCGGCCGACTCCTACGCCCGCACGGAGGAGGAGGCCGAGCTCGTGGCGCGCTGGGTCCCGCTCTCCGAGGTGGTCGAGGCGGCGCTCGCGGGCCGCATCCGCAACTCCATCCTGCTCGTCGGGGCCCTCGCCGCCCATGCCCGCGGCTGACACCTCCTCGTCCGCGCGCGGCGCCACCGCTCTCGAGCGGCAGCGCGACCGCTACCTGCGGCATCTCGCGATCGAACGCGGGCTGTCGGTCAACTCGGTCGCGGCGTACCGGCGCGACCTGGGCGCCTTCCTCGACGCGCTCGAGGCGATGGGCGTGACGGATGCCGCGGGGCTCGATGAGGACGTCGTGCGGGGCTACGTCGTGAGCCTGCGCGACAGGGAGGTGCCGCTCGCGGCCAGCTCGACAGCGCGCGTCATCTCGTCGATCCGCGGCTTCACGCGCTTCCTCGTGGAGGAGGGACTGCTCGCGGGGGACCCCGCGGAGGCTCTCACGGCGCCGAAGCTGCCGAAGCGGCTGCCGAAGGCGCTCGCGCGCGAGCAGGTCGAGGCGCTGCTCGCCGCGACCGACGGCGACGACCCCGTGCGCCTGCGCGACAAGGCCCTCCTCGAGCTGCTGTACGCGACGGGCGCGCGCGTGTCGGAGGCCGTCGCGCTCGACGTCGACGACCTCGTCGGGGCGGACGGCACGCCCGAGCTCATCCGCGTGGTCGGCAAGGGCGACAAGCAGCGGATCGTGCCGGTCGGCTCGTTCGCACGTGCCGCGATCGAGGCGTATCTCGTGCGGGCCCGGCCGCTGCTCACCTCGGGCGCGCGGTCGACCCCCGCGCTTTTCCTCGGGGCGCGCGGGGCGCGGCTCAGCCGTCAGAACGCGTGGCTCATCATCCGTGCGGCCGCCGAGCGCGCGGGGCTCACGGTCGAGGTCTCGCCGCACAGCCTGCGGCACTCGTTCGCGACGCACCTGCTCGCCGGGGGAGCGGACGTGCGCGTGGTGCAGGAGCTGCTCGGTCACGCGTCGGTCGCGACGACGCAGCTCTACACGCACGTCACGATCGAGGGTCTGCGCGACGTCTACCAGGAGGCTCACCCGCGCGCGCGGTGATCGACCTCAACCTCTGGTTGAGAGTGAGGTGAACCGCGCGGGCCCCGCCTGTCGCCGCCCGGCCGCTTCGAGAGCCGGACGTACACTCGCGCTATGACTGCGCAACGGGAGGTCGCGAACGAACTCGCCGGGCTCGAGGACCTGGCCGTCGAGCTCGGTCCGACGGGCCGACCCGTCACGGACTTCCGCGCGCCGAAAGCCCTGAAGACGCATGGTCCGGCCCGCATCATCGCCCTCTGCAACCAGAAGGGCGGCGTCGGCAAGACGACGACGACCATCAGCCTCGGCGCCGCGCTCGCGGCCTACGGCCGCAAGGTGCTCGCCGTGGACTTCGACCCCCAAGGCGCCCTCTCGGCGGGTCTCGGGGTGCAGACGCACGACGTCACGACGATCTACGACCTCCTGCTCGGCTCGGCCAAGGACGTCGCGGGGGCGATCCAGCGCACGGGCACGCCGGGCCTCGACGTGATCCCCGCCAACATCGATCTGTCGGCCGCCGAGGTGCACCTCGTGAACGAGGTCGCGCGCGAGCAGATCCTCGCGCGCGTGCTGCGCCAGGTGTCGGCCGACTACGACGTCGTGCTCATCGACTGCCAGCCGTCGCTCGGTCTGCTGACCGTCAACGCGCTGACGGCGGCTCACGGCGTGCTCATCCCGCTCGAGTGCGAGTTCTTCGCCCTGCGCGGCGTGGCTCTACTCGTCGAGACGATCGACAAGGTGCGCGACCGTCTCAACCCGGCGATCACGCTCGACGGCATCCTCGCGACGATGTACGACCCGCGCACGCTCCACTCGCGCGAGGTGCTCGAGCGCGTCGTCGAGGCGTTCGGCGATCGTGTGCTCGAGACGGTCATCAACCGCACGGTGAAGTTCCCCGACGCCTCGGTCGCGGGAACGCCGATCACCGAGTTCGCGCCGGATCACCACGCGGCCGAGCAGTACCGCCAGCTCGCGCGCGAGCTCGTGCACCGTCACGCCGTCGCCTGATCCGCATCGTCGCCGCCTCGATGTCGGAGGCTGGTGATGGAGTTCGCCCGCCGGTAGTGTTGGCCGCCGGCCGGGTCGACGGAGAGGGGGCGCCGATGTTCGCACGCTGGTGGGATGCCGCCGTGCGGCCGCGCCTGCGCCTGCTGAAGCTCCTGCGCCGCGGTCCGCGCGCGCTCATCGCGACGCTCGTGCTCCTCAATCTCCTCGGCGGCGTGCTGCCCGTCGCCTTCGTGGTCGCGACGAGCGTGCTCATCGCCCAGGTTCCGAGCGTCCTCGGCGACGGCGTCGGGGGAGCGGCCTGGAACGCGCTCGTGGTCGCCTTCGTCTCGGCGGCTGCCGTCTTCACCCTGCAGCAACTGCTCGCGCCCGTCGTGGGAGCGCTCTCAGACCGTCTACGACTGCGGCTCGACGCGCTCGTGCGCGACGACATCGTCGCGGCCGTCTCCGCCACGACGGGCATCGGCATCCTCGAGGACCAGGAGTTCCTCGACGACCTCGGCGCCACGACGCGCTTCCTCGAGAACGACTGGGCGACGCCGGGCGCGGGCGGCGCGGGGATGCTCGCGCTCATCGGCCGCTACGCCCAGCTGCTCGGCCTCGTCGTGCTCGTGGGCGTCGTCGTCGGCTGGTGGGCGGCCGTCGGCATCCTCGCGGTGACGCTCATCTTCCGCTACGGCCAGCGCGGCGGAATGCGCAAGTACTCGACCGTGTGGGACCGGGTGGCCCGCGAGGGGCGCGAGTACGAGTACTTCCTCGAACTCGGCACGGGCCCGGCCTCGGCCAAGGAGCTGCGCGTCTTCGACCTCGCCTCCTGGATCGCCGATCGCACGCGCACCCCCTACCTGGGGATGTTCGGGCAGGTCGCCGCGGAGCGCCGGCGCATCTTCTTCCGGCCCTACCTCGCCTTCACCGCGATCGGGCTCGCGGTCATCCTGGGCGTGCTGATCGCCACGGCGACGGTGGCGAGCGACGGCGGGATCGGGGTCGCCGGTCTCGCCCTCGGCACCCAGGCCGTCGCGCTCGCCGTGCTGCTCGGCCAGTACTACCCCGAGGCCGATGTGCTGACGCAGTTCGGCTCTCAGATCCTCGCGGCGCTCGAGCGCGTGCAGCACCGGCGCGACCGACTGCTCGCGGGCGAGGCCACCGGGGCAGCCGCCTCGGCATTCGGGCTCCCGCTCGGGCGCCCGCTCACGATCCGGTTCGAGAACGTCTCGTTCCGCTACCCGGGCAGCGAGCGCCCCGTGCTCGACGGGCTCGACCTCGAGCTCGTCTCGGGGCGCTCGACGGCGCTCGTCGGCGTGAACGGCGCCGGCAAGACCACGCTCGTGAAGCTGCTCACGCGGCTCTACGAGCCCACCGGGGGACGCATCACGGCCGACGGCGTCGACATCCGCGAGCTCGACGCCGCCCTGTGGCGCCGCGCCGTGTCGGTCATCTTCCAGGACTTCGTGCGCTATGAGCTGTCGGCCGCCGACAACATCGCGCTCGGGGCGGCGTGGGCGCCGAGGGATGCCGAGGCGATCCGCACGGCCGCGTCCCGCGCCGACATCGCCGGCGTGCTCGAGGAGCTCCCGGCGACGTACGACACCGTGCTGTCGCGCGGCTACGAGGGAGGGGTCGACCTCTCGGGCGGCCAGTGGCAGCGCGTCGCCATCGCTCGCTCCCTCTACGCGCTCGGCCAGGGCGCAGGCGTGCTCGTGCTCGACGAGCCCACGAGCGCCCTGGACGTGCGCGCCGAGGTGGAGTTCTTCGACCACTTCGTCGACATCACGCGCGGTGCGACCGCCCTGCTCATCTCGCACCGGTTCTCGTCGGTGCGGCGCGCCGACCACATCGTCGTGATCGAACGGGGACGCGTCGTCGAGTCCGGCGACCACGCCGAGCTGCTCGCGGCCGACGGGCACTACGCACGCCTGTTCCGGCTGCAGGCCGAGCGATTCGCCCGCGGGCTCGACGCCGAGGACCGGGAGGACTCATGACGCGACGTGAACGCCCGAGAGACGCTGCCGACGTCGATTCCCTCG
>JAEYVF010000042.1 GCA_023432005.1 Actinomycetes bacterium | reverse complement strand
CTCTCGGTCTCGTGCTCCCGCTCGTGGCGGGCATCCCCGCCATCCGCCGGCAGGAGCGCGATCGCGAGGAAGGCGAGCCCGAGACGATCCAGAGCGCTCCTCCGCCCCTCGTAGACTGAGGCCGTGGCCCCCTCCCTCGCACACGTGACCGAGGTGGCGCACGCCCTCTGGCCCCTCGCGGGCGCCGAGTCATGGGACGCCCCCGGACTCATCGCGGGCGACTCGTCGGCGCAGGTCACGTCCGTGCATCTCGCCGTCGACGCGGTGCTCGAAACGGCGGAGGAGGCGGTGGAACGCGGCGCCCAGCTGCTGCTCGTGCACCATCCGCTGCTGCTGAGAGGGGTGACCTCGATCGCGGAGGACCGCTACAAGGGTGCCGTGCTCGCGCGGCTGATCCGCGGCGGCTGCGCTCTCCTCGCCGCCCACACCAACGCCGACATCGTGGCCGACGGCACGTCCGCGGTGCTCGCGCGCCGACTCGGCCTGCGCGAGGCCCGACCGCTCGTGCCATCCGCAACGGATCCCGCGCTCGGACTCGGACGCGTCGGGGAGCTCGCCGAGCCCGTCACCCTCGGCGACCTCGCGCGCGGCCTGCAGGAGATCCTCCCCGCGACGGCGCAGGGCATCCGCGGTGCGGGCGACTACTTCGCGCAGATCCGCCGGGTCGCCCTCTGCGCCGGGGCGGGCGACTCCCTGCTCGCGCACCCCGAGGTGCGCGGTGCCGACGTCTACATCACGAGCGACCTCCGCCATCACCCGGCCTCCGAGGCGCGTGAGGAGGCGCGCGTCGCCGGCGGTCCCGCGCTCATCGACGTCTCGCACTGGGCCTCCGAGTGGCTGTGGCTCGACGCCGCGGCCGCGGCGCTGCGCGAGGCGCTCCCGGAGGTCACGGTGACGGTGAGCGAGCTGCGCACCGATCCGTGGGACTTCGCCCTCGTCTGACTCACGACACCGACAGAACGGAAACCGCATGGGCCTCAAGGCCGCACCCGAAGACCAGGCGCTGCTGCTCGAGCTGCAGGAGTTCGACACGAAGCTGCAGCAGCTCGACCACCGTCTGCGCACGCTGCCGGAGACCGCGGTGCTCGCCGATCTCGCGAAGGAGGCGGAGGCCCTGCGCCGCGATCTCGTCGAGCGCACGGGTGCGCTGGAGGACGCCCAGGCGGAACTCGGGCGCGTGGAGTCGGATGTCAAGGTCGTGGAGGCGCGCATGGACCGCGACCGCGGTCGCCTGCAGGCGACGTCGTCGGTGAAGGACGTGCAGGCCCTCGAGCAGGAGCTCGCCGCCCTCGCGCGCCGTCGCGACGAGCTCGAGGAGATCGAGCTCGTCGTCATGGAGAAGGTCGAGGAGCTCGAGGGAGGCGTCGCGGCGGCGCGCGCGGCGCTCGAGGCGATGGAGGCCCGCACGGCGGAGACGACGGCCACGCGCGACGCGGCCTCGTCCTCGATCGAGGAGGAGAAGGCCCACGTCGCGAAGGACCGCGCGACGATCGCCGAGCGCGTGCCCGAGGAGCTCCTGGCCCTCTACGAGAAGCAGCGTGCCCGCTATGGCGTCGGTGCGTCGCATCTGCGCGGTGGCATATCGAGTGCGAGCGGCGTCGCGCTCAACGCGACCGACCTCGGCGTCGTGCGCTCGGCCGCGCCGGATGACGTGCTGCTGTGCCCCGATTCGAGCGCCATCCTCGTGCGCACCGCCGAATCCGGCCTCTGAGACGCGACGCGCTACGCTGAGGGTCGCGAACGGGTCGGCCAGACGGTCGCGTCGCGCGCCGCGAGGCGCGCGCCGAGGAACGTCCGGGCTCCGCAGAGCAGGGTGGTGGGTAACGCCCACCCGGAGTGATCCGCGAGAAAGTGCAACAGAGAGCAGACCGCCACGTCGCGCGAGCGGCGGGGTAAGGGTGAAACGGTGGTGTAAGAGACCACCAGGGGCCCGAGTGATCGGGCTCGCTGGGTAAACCTCGCCCGGAGCAAGGTCAGACAGATGCCGATGAGGTTGCTCGCCGAGGCATCGGGTAGACCGCTGGAGGGATGCGGCAACGCATCCCCGAGAGAGATGGCCGTCCGGTCGGCTCAGGCCGGCTGACAGAACCCGGCGTATCGGCCGGCCCGTTCGCCCACGAGGAAGCGCCCCCGGGAACATCCCCGGAGGCGCTTCCTCATGGTGGATCCGCCTCTCGGGAGGCGGGCCGCCTCAGGAGAGGCGGATGTTCGCGGCCTGCGGGCCCTTCTGGCCCTCGGTGACCTCGAACTCGACGCGCTGGCCCTCTTCGAGGGTCCGGTAGCCCTTGGAGTCGATCGCCGAGTAGTGGGCGAACACGTCCTGAGCTCCGTCGTCGGGGGTGATGAAGCCGAATCCCTTTTCGGCGTTGAACCACTTCACGGTTCCACTGGGCATGTGACTGCTTTCTTCTGGTACAGGCGCCCCCCAACTCGGGGGCGTCTGCCCAACTTAGTGCACGGGATGCAGCCCTCGGCAGGGGGTGTCGCCAGATTTCATCGAACCGAAACCTAAGCGGCGCTCATCCGCGGCCGGGGCGCGCGGCGAGCCACGCGGCGCCCAGGATGCCCGCGTTGTTGCGCAGCACGGCGGGCACGATGGGCGTCTCGAGCTCGAGGAGCGGCAGGAACTCGGCGTGGTGCTTCGAGACGCCCCCGCCCACGATGAAGAGCTCGGGGGAGAACAGGAACTCCACGTGCGCGTAGAAGCGCTGCAGTCGCGCCGACCAGGCGGACCAGTCGAGATCCTCACGCTCCTTCGCCGCATAGGAGGCACGCGTCTCCGCGTCGACGCCGTCGAGCTCGAGATGCCCGAGCTCGGTGTTGGGAAGCAGCACGCCGTCGTGGATGAAGGCGCTGCCGATGCCCGTGCCGAGCGTCGTCATGATGACGAGGCCGTCGGAGCCGCCGGCCGCGCCGAACCGCACCTCGGCGACACCCGCCGCATCGGCGTCGTTGACGAAGTGGATGTCGCGGCCGAGGGTCTGCTCGAAGAGCCGCTCCGCCTCCAGGCCGATCCAGCGCTTCGAGACGTTGGCCGCGGACATCGTGCGCCCGTGACGCACGATCGCGGGGAAGCAGACGCCGAGCGGCACGCCGTCGGCGACCGGGCCGAAGCCCTCCACGAGCTCCGCGACGGCCGTGAGCACGGCATCCGGGTCGCCCCCGTCGGGCGTCGCCACCTTGACGCGCTCGCTCACGAGCTCTCCCGTCGCGGCGTCGACGAGGGCGCCCTTGATGCCGGTTCCCCCGATGTCGATTCCGACGGCGAGCGTGCTCATGGTTCCTCCGTGGTGCTGTCAGGGCAGGGTCAGGATCTCGGCGCCCGTCTCGGTCACGACGAGGGTGTGCTCGAACTGGGCGGTCAGGCTGCGGTCGCGCGTGACGATCGTCCATCCGTCCGGCCATTCGTCCCACGCGATCGTGCCGGGCTGCTCGGGGGTGCCCATGGTGAGCATGGGTTCGATCGTGAACACCATTCCGGGCTCCATGACGGTGTCGTAGAGCGGTGCGGCGTCGTAGTGCGGCACGATGAGCCCCGTGTGGAACGCGCGGCCCACGCCGTGGCCCGTGTAGTCGCGCACGACGCCGTACCCGAAGCGGCGCGCGTAGCTCTCGATCGTGCGGCCGATGACGTTGATCTGCCGGCCGGGGGCGACGGACCTGATGCCGCGGTCGAGGGCCTCGCGCGTGCGGTCGACGAGCTCGCGCACCTCGGGGGCGACGTCGCCCAGGAGGAAGGTCGCGTTGAGGTCGCCGTGCATGCCGTCGTGGTACGCCGTGATGTCGATGTTGATGATGTCGCCGTCTTCGAGCACGGTGTCATCGGGGATGCCGTGGCAGACGACCTCGTTGATCGACGTGCACACCGACTTCGGGTACCCGCGGTAGCCGAGCGTCGAGGGGTATGCGTCGTGCGCCACGAGGAAGTCATGCGCGATGACGTCGAGCTCGTCGGTCGTGATCCCCGGACGGATGGCGGCGCCGACCGCCTCGACGGCCTGCGCCGCGATGCGCCCGCTCACGCGGATGCGCTCGATCTCGTCGGGGGTGTAGACATCCGAGCCGGTGAAGGGGCGGGGTCCGGGGCGCCCGACGTACTCCGGGCGGGGGATGGCGGAAGGCACGGGACGCAGCGGGGAGACGCGGCCCGCGACGAGGTGACCGGCTGCGTCGCGAGGCATAGGCTCAAGCCTACCGAGCGGAAGGCGGGGACATGAGCGAGTGGTGGTACAACCACAGGACCGGTGAGGTCGAGGAGGGTCCGCAGTCGCTCGGCTCGGACCGCGATGGCCCCTTCGCGACGCGCGAGGAGGCGGCGCGGGCCCCGGAGATCGCGGCGGAGCGGGCGCGGAAGTGGGCGGCCGAGGACGAAGCCGAGCGCTGAACGGCGGCGGTATCCGCGGAGCCGAGAGCCCCTGAGCGGCTGTGCGACGCGCTGACGCGCCGCACAGCCGACATCTCACGCGGACTGGTCGATCGTGGCGGCGAGCTCGCGAACCGCGGGCCCGGTCGCGAGGTACTTCGGCTCGCGCACGAGCGTCGGCACGTAGTCGCGGTAGACCTGCGGCTGCGCCGCGAGGAACGCGCCGCTTCGCGTGTAGGCGACCAGCAGGCAGACGCCGCTCGTGTCGACGTCGCCCTCGTCGTCGACGGCGAAGGGGAGGCTCGTGATCGCGTCGAGGTCGTCGGCGTCGAACGCGGCCGTGAGCTCGTCGATGTCGGCGTGGAAGTAGCGGAAGCCCTCGACGACCTTCTCGCCCGTGGGCTTGTGGATGAGGTCGGTGAAGACGAGCATGCGCTTCTTCGTCTCGAAGGTGTCCGTCTGCGCCTTCAGCCAGTCGGAGAGGGAGGTGGGTTCGGTCATGGGGCATGGCCTTCTGTCGGGATGGATGGGAGCGCTCCCACGAAGAGGGAGCGAGCTGAGGTTAGCGCATCTTCTGCGCCCGACCGCACGTGTGTCAGCCCTCGGCCGGGTGGGCCGCCTCCCACTCCCGGGCGAGCACGGCGTAGTCGAGCTCGTCCCCCCACCGCCCCTTGAACCACTCGTTCTCGACCAGACGCGCCTCGAGGCGCATGCCGACGCGCTCGGCGAGCCGCGCCGAGGCCGTGTTCTCGGCGTCGATGCGCGCGATCACCCGTCGCAGGCCGTAGCTGCGGAACGCCGCGTCGAGGAGTGCGCGCACGGCCTCGGTCGCGTAGCCGCGTCCTGAGGCATCCGGCCGGATGACCCAGCCGACCTCGGCCGTGCCGTGCTCGGCCTGGAGGTGGAAGAGCACGAGGTCGCCGATGAGCAGGCCGTCCTCGCGGCGGATGATCCCGACGATGACCCCGGCATCCGCACCCTCGAGGCTCGTATTGCCGATCAAGTCGCCCATGCGGCCGCGGATGTCGTCGACGGTCTGCGGGGGGAACGGGAGGAAGCGGCACACCTCGGGGTCGCCGCGGTATGCGGTCATCGCCTCGAAGTCGCTCTCCTCGAGCAATCGGACCTCGAGACGCTCGGTGAGCAGACGCAGCTCCGTCGGGGCGGGAGGCAGGACGAAGGGCGAGGGCGCGGTGGGATCGGTCATCGGGCCAATCGTTCCAGAAGCGACATCGCATCCACGGGAGCACGCACCTTCAGATCGTTGTCGAAGTACACATAGACGTCGCGGTCGTGGTCGAGGTGATCGCGCGTCCACTCCTCCCAGTCGTCGAGGGCGGCCTCGTCGTAGCCGGAGGTGTAGAGCTCCTTGTCGCCGTGGAGCCGGGCGTAGGCGAAGTCGGCCGTGACCCAGTCCAGCCGCGGCCAGCGGCCCGCCGAGTCGCCGAGCACGACGGCGACGCCGGCCGCGACGGCCTGATCGGCGAACTCCTGATCGTCGAAGCTGTGCGCCCGCGGCTCGATCGCGTGCCGCAGCGGCCGCACCTCGTCGATCTCGAGGAGCTCCTTGCCGCGCATCCGCTCGCCCCGGCCGCGCGCGAGCTCCAGAGCAGCGCCCGTGTCGCGAGGCAGGAGGGCGAGGAAGCGGGCGATGAGCTCGGGGTCGTACTCGAGGTTGGGCGGAAGCTGCCACAGGAGCGGCCCGAGCTTCGGGCCGAGGCCCAGGATGCCCGAGGCGAGGAAGTTGGCGAGCGGCTCGGCGATGTCGTCGATGCGCTTGATGTGCGTGATGAACCGCGGCGCCTTCACGGAGAACACGAACCCCTCGGGCGTCTCCTCGCGCCACTTGCGCCAGCTCGCGGGCTTCTGCAGGGAGTAGAAGGAGCCGTTCAGCTCGATCGAGGTGACCCGCTCCGAGGCGAAGCGGAGCTCGTCGGCCTGCCGCAGGCCTTTCGGATAGAACACGCCGCGCCACGGCGCGTAGGTCCAGCCGGACATGCCCACCCGCGCGACGGCCATCGGCTCAGTCGTCGTACGAGAACTCGGGTCCCGGGTAGGCGCCCGACGCGACGTCGGCCGTCCAGGTGCGCGCAGCGTCCGTGAGCACCTCGGCGAGGTTCGCGTACTGCTTGACGAACTTGGGGATGCGGCCCGTCGTGAGCCCCGCCCAATCCGTCCACACGAGCAGCTGCCCGTCGGTGTGCGGACCCGCGCCGACCGAGATGGTCGGGATGTGCAGCTCCTCCGTCACGCGCCTCGCGGCATCCGCCGGCACCATCTCGAGCACGACCGCGAAGGCGCCTGCGTCCTGGACGGCGCGGGCGTCGGCGAGCAGCTGCTCCACCTGCTCACCGCGGCCCTGGATGACGTGGCCGCCCAGCTGGTGCTCGCTCTGCGGCGTGAATCCGATGTGGGCCATGACGGGGATCCCGGCGGAGACGATGCGGCGGATCTGCTCGGCCGACCGCACACCGCCCTCGAGCTTGACCGCGTGGGCGCCGGTCTCCTTCATGAAGCGGAACGCGGTGTGGAGCGCCTCATCCGGCCCCGTCTCGTAGGAGCCGAAGGGCATGTCCGCGACGACGAACGCGCGCTTGACGGCCCCCGCCACGGCGCGGGTCAGCGGGATGAGCTGGTCGATCGTGACCGGGAGCGTCGTGTCGTAGCCGAACACGTTGTTGCCCGCCGAGTCGCCGACGAGCAGGAAGTCGATGCCCGCCTTGTCGAAGATGGCGGCCGTCAGCTGGTCGTAGCTCGTGAGGCCCGTGATCTTGATCCCGTTGGCCTTGGCATTCTGGAAATGCCGGGTGCGGACCTTCTTGACGACCTCGTCTGCCATTGGGCCAGTCTAGGCGGCGCTGAGGGCTTCCTTCCGGCGCGGGGCCCGCGGCACCGCGGTGCGGAGCACGCCCCCGACGATGAAGAACTGCGCCGCGAGGTAGAGCGCCATGATGAGCGTGTCCTCGGGGGGAGTCTGGAACAGCGGCGTGAACATCCGGAAGGCGAGCAGCGAGTCGCTCGCGACGAAGAGCGCGCCGCCGATCGTCGTGAGGGAGTTGCCCCGCGTCGCCGAGGTGGCCATGTAGGCGAGCGCCGCACCGTAGATCGCGATGATGACGAGCTGATCCCCGAGGAACGGCCACAGCGCCAGGAGGAGCCCCGCGTACCAGGGCACGAGGCCGATCGCCCACCAGGACGCCCGGCGACGGAACGCGACGTGGAACATGGCGATGTAGACGAGGTGCGCGGCGAGGAAGAACACGACGCCCACCTCGAAGAAGGCGAGCGTCATGTCGCCGAGCCAGGAGAGGCCGAGCCCGGCGACGAGCAGCGCGAGCACGGGTGGGCGGATGACGAGCCGCCCGAACCAGAGCACGGCGAGCATGCCCAGCAGCAGGACGGGGATGGTGAGGCCCTTCGTGGCTCGGTCGAGCTCGACGAATCCGGTGAGCTTGACGACGAGGTGGAACCCCGACACCGCGACGAAGGGCGCGAACGCCCCCAGCAGCAGCGGGACTCTCGGCATCGTCTAGATCAACCCCTGGGCGAGCATGGCATCCGCGACTCGGACGAATCCCGCGGCGTTGGCACCGAGCACGTAGTCGCCGGGGCGGCCGTAGCGCTCGGAGGCAGCATATGCAGCGTCGTGCACGTCGCGCATGATCTCGCGCAGGCGCGCCTCGCTGTCGTCGAATCCCCAGTGCTGGCGCGAGGCGTTCTGGCTCATCTCGAGGGCCGAGGTGGCGACGCCTCCCGCGTTGGCGGCCTTCCCGGGCGCGAAGAGCACGCCGGCCTCCTGGAAGGCCTCGACGGCCTCCGGCGTGCTCGGCATGTTGGCGCCCTCGCTCACGGCGACCACGCCGTTGCGGATGAGGGCGGCGGCGTCCGCGCCGTCGAGCTCGTTCTGCGTGGCCGACGGGATCGCGAAGTGGGCCGGCACCTCCCATACGCGGCGTCCGGGCACGAAGCGCGCGGACGCGCGGCGCTCGGCGTACTCGGAGATGCGGGCGCGCTCGACCTCCTTGAGCTGCTTGAGGAGGTCGAGGTCGATCCCCGCCTCGTCGACGATGTAGCCGCTCGAGTCGGAGGCCGTGATGGCCTTCGCGCCGAGCTGGCCGAGCTTCTCGATCGCGTAGATCGCGACGTTGCCCGAGCCGGAGACGACGGCCGTACGGCCCTCGAGCCCCTCGCCGCGACGCGTGAGCATCTCCTGCAGGAAGAACACGGCGCCGTAGCCCGTGGCCTCCGTGCGCACCTCGGCGCCGCCCCACTGCACGCCCTTGCCGGTGAACATGCCCGACTCGTGGCGGTTGGTGATCTTGCGGTACTGGCCGAAGAGGTAGCCGATCTCGCGCGCGCCCACGCCGATGTCTCCGGCCGGCACGTCGGTGTGCTCGCCGAGGTGGCGGTAGAGCTCGGACATGAAGCTCTGTGCGAAGCGTTCGATCTCGCGGTCGCTGCGCCCGTGCGGGTCGAAGTCGCTTCCGCCCTTCGCGCCGCCGATGCCCTGGCCCGTGAGCGCGTTCTTGAGGATCTGCTCGAAGCCGAGGAACTTGATGATGCCGAGGTTGACGCTCGGGTGGAAGCGGAGGCCGCCCTTGTACGGTCCGAGCGCGGAGTTGAACTGCACGCGGAACCCGCGGTTGACCTGCACCGACCCCGAGTCGTCGACCCACGGCACCCGGAAGATGATCTGACGCTCGGGCTCGACGAGCCGCTCGAGGATGCCGGCGTCGACGTACTCGGGGTGCAGCTCGAGCACGGGAGCGACGCTCGCGAGCACCTCGTGCAGCGCCTGATGGAACTCGGGCTCGCCCGCGTTGCGGGCGACGGCGGTGCGGTAGACGTTGTCGATGTAGGCCTGGAGGTGCACGGGTGGGGCTTTCTCCGCCGAGGGCGGGACGGTGCGCGCGGGATCGCCCCGCGTTGCGGACATGAGGGGAGACGGCGGTGTCCGGCCGGGTGGGCCGCGCCCGAGATCGTCGGGCGGACGGCGGCGCGCGGCGCGTCGTTCGGGAGGGCCGACGCGAAGGGTTGCTGGGTCGGCCCATGGCATCGTATCGGAGCGTCATGAACATGACGTCGGTGCCCGGTGAGCGCGGGCCGTGACGCTAGCCTAGGGAGAGCGCGCGGTGCGCCGAGGAAGGGACCCGGATGGACAAGCAGCGAGACTTCGTTCTGCGCACGATCGAGGAGCGCGGCGTGAAGTTCGTGCGACTCTGGTTCACCGATGTGGTGGGAACGCTGAAGTCGGTTGCGCTCGCCCCGGCCGAGGTCGAGGGCGCGTTCTCTGAGGGCGTGGGGATCGACGGCTCGGCGATCGAGGGTCTGACCCGCGCCTATGAGGCCGACGTGCTCGCGCATCCGGACCCCACGACCTTCCAGATCCTCCCGTGGCGCGGTGAGGTCGACCCGACCGCCCGGATGTTCTGCGACATCACGACGCCCGACGGGCAGCCCGCCGTCGCCGACCCGCGCAATGTGCTCAAGCGCGCGCTCGCGAAGGCCGCGGACCGGGGCTTCACGTTCTACACCCACCCGGAGATCGAGTTCTATCTGCTCAAGTCGAGCAAGCTGAAGAACGGCCGGCCCGTCCCGGTCGACTCGGCCGGCTACTTCGACAACGTCCCCGGGGGCACGGCCCACGACTTCCGCCGGCGCAGCGTGCGGATGCTGGAGGACCTGGGCATCTCCGTCGAGTTCAGCCACCACGAGGCGGGACCCGGTCAGAACGAGATCGACCTGCGCTACGCGGACGCCCTCACGACCGCAGACAACATCATGACGTTCCGCACGGTCGTCAAGGAGGTCGCGATCGAGCAGGGTGTGTACGCGACGTTCATGCCCAAGCCCTTCTCGGAGCACCCCGGATCGGGGATGCACACGCACGTGTCGCTCTTCGAGGGCGATACGAACGCGTTCTTCGACGCCGGCGGGCAGTACCAGCTGTCGAAGATCGGCCGGCAGTTCGTGGCGGGCATCCTGCAGCACGCACCCGAGATCACCGCGGTGACCAATCAGTTCGTGATCTCCTACAAGCGCCTGTGGGGCGGCGACGAGGCGCCCAGCTACGTCACGTGGGGCCACAACAACCGCTCGGCGCTCGTGCGTGTGCCGCTCTACAAGCCCGGCAAGGGTCAGAGCGCGCGCGTCGAGTACCGCGGCATCGATTCGGCCGCCAACCCCTATCTCGCCTTCTCGCTCATGCTGGCCGCCGGCCTCAAGGGCATCGAGGAGGGCTACGAACTGCCGCCCGAAGCCGACTCCGACGTGTTCGACATGTCGAGCGCAGAGCGCCGCGCGCTCGGCTACCAGGCGCTGCCGTCGAGCCTCGACCGCGCTCTGCGTCTCATGGAGGAGTCGGAGCTCGTGGCCGAGACGCTCGGCGAGCAGGTGTTCAACTACGTGCTGTTGAACAAGCGCCGCGAGTGGTCGGGCTACCGCTCGCAGGTGACGCCGTTCGAGCTGGAAGCGAACCTGGAGGCGCTCTGACCCGCAGTGCGGTGACCCTCACCGAGCTCGCGAGGCTCGGCTTCGCCGAGCTGGGGGGCGCCGCGGCCGCGCTCCCCGGGGTGCCGGATGACGTCGTCCCGGCGTTCTCATCCGCCGCGGATCCCGACCAGGCTCTGCGACACATCCTGACGCTGCGCGAGAAGGACGCGGCGGCCACGGATGCCGTGCTCGCCGACCCCGAGGCCGCGCGTCGCCTCGTCGAGGTGCTCGGCGCATCCGACGGGCTCGCTGCATTCCTCATCCGGCATCCGCGCGAGCTCGCGGTGCTCGCGGAGCCGTACTCCGCGCCTCCGGCGGTGTCGCACTACCGCGCGGTGCTCATCGGGGCGGTCGCGGGACTCTCCGGGGAGGACGCCCGGAACGCCCTGCGCGTGGCCTACCGTCGCGAGCTCACCCGTCTGGCCGCGTGGGACCTCGATCAGCCCGAGCCGATCGAGGTCGTGCCCCGCGTCGCGGCCGCCCTGGCCGATCTCGCGGGTGCGGCGCTCGACGCGGCCCTCGCGGTCGCCCGAGCGGACTCCCGCTTCCCTGCGGAGGAGGTCGCGGCGACGCGCCTCGCGATCATCGGGATGGGCAAGGCGGGGGCGCGCGAGCTCAACTACCTGAGCGACGTCGACGTCATCTTCGTCGCCGCGGGGGAGGGCATCCCCGACGCCCGCGCGATCGAGATCGCGACGCGGCTCGCGGTCGACGCGATGCACGCCATCCACGAGCTCGCCGTCGAGCCGCCGCTGTGGGAGGTCGACGCCAACCTGCGCCCCGAGGGCAAGGACGGCGCGCTCGTGCGCACTCTCGAGTCGCACCTTGCCTACTACGACCGCTGGGCGAAGGACTGGGAGTTCCAGGCCCTTCTCAAGGCGCGCGCGATGGCGGGGGATCTCGAGCTCGGCGAGCGGTTCGTCGCGGGCGTGGCGCCCAAGGTGTGGTCCGCGTCGTCGCGTGAGGGCTTCGTCGAGTCGGTGCAGCGGATGCGCGAACGCGTCATGCAGCACATCCCGCGCGACGAGGTGGATGTGCAGCTCAAGCTCGGCCCGGGTGGGCTGCGCGATGTGGAGTTCACGATCCAGCTGCTGCAGCTCGTGCACGGTCAGGCCGACCCCGGGATCCGGCAGCGCTCGACGCTCGACGCCCTCGCGGCCCTCGCCGAGCGAGGCTACATCGGGCGTGTCGAGGAGGCCGGGTTCGCGCGCGACTACCGCTTCCTGCGCCTCATCGAGCACCGTCTCCAGCTGTCGCGCCTGCGCCGCACCCATCTCATGCCGCGAGGGGAATCCGAACAGCGTGCTCTGGCTCGCGGCACGCGCCTCGCGACGACAGCTGCGGGCCTCGTCGAGGCGTGGCGCGAGGTGCAGCAGGAGGTGCGGGGTCTTCACGAGCGGCTCTTCTACCGGCCGCTGCTCTCGGCGGTCGCCTCCCTGCCGGAGGACGGCTACGCGCTCACGAGCGAGCAGGCCGAGGCCCGACTCGCCGCGATCGGCTTCCAAGACCCTCGGGGCGCACTCCACCACATCGCGGCGCTCTCGGGGGGCGTGTCGAGGCGTGCCGCGATCCAGCGCACACTGCTCCCCGTCATGCTCCAGTGGTTCGCGGAGGGCGCCGATCCCGACTACGGGCTCCTTGCGTTCCGGCGCCTGTCCGACGACATCGGCGAGGCGTACTGGTTCCTGCGGATGCTGCGCGACTCCTCGGGCGCCGCGCAGCGTCTCACCCACGTGCTCGCGAGCTCCCGCTTCGTCGGGGGCCTCTTCGAGCGATTCCCCGAGGCGGCGGCCTGGCTCGAGAACGACGCCGAGCTGCGACCGCGCCCGCTCAGCGAGCTCATGGAGGAGACGGATGCGACGCTCGCGCGGCACGCGGGGGATGTCGACGCCGCGGCCAAGGCCCTCCGCACCGCCCGTCGACGCGAGGTGCTGCGCCTGTCGCTCGCGGGGATCGTCGGTCTCATCCGGGTCGAGGAGCTCGGGCGAGCGCTCTCCGACACCACGACCGCGATCCTCACGGGGGCGCTGAGCCTCGCGCACCGCTGGGGGGACGAGGTCGAGTTCGGCATCATCGCCATGGGGCGCTACGGGGGAGCGGAGCTCGGCTTCGGCAGCGACGCCGACATCATGTACGTCTACCGCCCCGCGGGATGCGAGCCCGAGGTCGCGCAGAAGCGCGCCGAGCAGATCGTGCACGAGATCAAGCGGCTCACCGAGGATCTCCGACTGCCGCTCGATCTCGATCTCGGGCTGCGGCCGGAGGGCAAGAACGGCGTCATCGTGCGCTCGCTCGAGAGCTACCGCGCCTACTACGAGCGCTGGTCGCTCACGTGGGAGGCGCAGGCGCTGCTGCGCGCCCGAGGCGTCGCCGGCGACCCCGGGTTGCTCGCGGATTTCGAGACCATGGCGGACGCCGTGCGCTACCGGAGCGAGATCACGCAGGACGCCATCCGCGAGGTCAAGCGCATCAAGGCGCGCGTCGAGGCGGAACGACTGCCCCAGGGCGCCGACCCGGCACGGCACCTCAAACTCGGGCGCGGCTCGCTGTCCGACGTGGAGTGGCTCGTGCAGCTGCTGCAGCTCGAGCACGCGCACGCCGTGCCCGAGCTGCGCACGACCTCGACGCTGGGGGCGCTCGATGCGGCTGTGCGCGTGGGTCTCGTGTCCGAGCCGGATGGCGATCGCCTGAGGGCGGCCTGGCTCATCGCATCCCGCGCGCGCTCGGCGATGACCCTGTGGACGGCGAAGACAGCCGACGTGCTCCCGACCGAGCGGAAATCGCTCGAGGGCGTCGCTCGCCTCCTGGAGTATCCGCCGCACTCGGCGACGCGGCTCGAGGAGGACTACCTGCGCACGACGCGGATCGCGCGGCAGGTCTTCGAGCGCCTCTTCTACGGGTCGCGGCTCTAGCCGTCGTCGCCGCGACACGCCGAAGCGCGGCGCTCCGAAGATGAGAGATCGGGGCGCTCGGCGGCCGTACCCCGTGTGCACCTCGCACGCTCGAGCACTCGCCCGGACCTACCATCCGGGAGCGCACCCGGCGTGGCGCCGCAGTCCGGTCAGAGAGCACGCTGACCTGCGATTTAGCGCAGCCGAAGGGCGAGCGCATCCGCTGTTCCCGCGCGCTCATCCGCTGTCGGCATTTCCGCCCACTCGTCCAGCTGAGCAAGAGTCGACTATGAGAGCGCGACCACGACCACGGCGGTGACCCTCTTGCGGGGGGCGTCGACGCGCCCACAGAATCGAGCCACGAAGTGCAGGACATGTCCTCAACGTCGCGGATCCCCCGCAGGCCCAGCTGGGCCCACGGGGCGGAACGACGAGAGGGGACCGGATGTTCATCTTCCTGCTTCAGCTGAGGCACATGGCCGACGGTCATCCCGAGCTCTACCTGTTCGCCGTGTACTCCGCCCTCATCTGGGCGCTGTGGGTGCTCAAGGTCGTGCTGTCGTCGCGCTACCGGCCGTTCACGGGCGAGTTCCGCGGCACGACGAGCGTCGTGGTCCCCGTCGTCGACGAGCCCGTCGAGCTGTTCCGCGACGTCATCCGCCGCATGGTGCACCAGCGCCCCGACGAGATCATCGTCGTCATCAACGGCGCCCCGAACCCCGCCCTCGCGCTCGTCTGCGAGGAGTTCGCGCCGCTCGTGCGGTGGGTGCACACGCCCGTCGCCGGCAAACGCAACGCCGTCAAGATCGGCACCGAGCTCTCCACGGGTGACATCACGGTGCTCGTCGACTCGGACACCGTGTGGACGGATGGCACGCTCTCCGAGCTCGTGAAGCCCTTCGCCGATCCCACCGTGGGAGGTGTGACGACGCGCCAGCGCATCCTCGAACCCACGCGCAGCTGGATCACCCGGTGGGCCGACTGGCTCGAGAACTCGCGCGCGCTCTACTCGATGCCCGCCCAGAGTGTGCTGGGTCAGGTGGGCTGCCTCCCCGGACGCACGATCGCCTTCCGTCGCTACATCCTCACCAAGGTCATGCACGACTTCATGACCCAGCGCTTCCTCGGCGTCTTCCTCGAGGTCTCGGACGACCGCACACTCACGAACCTGACCCTCAAGGCCGGCTACCGCACGGTGTACCAGTACACGAGCCTCGTCTACACCGACGCCCCGCTGCAGGTGAGGAAGCTCTTCAAGCAGCAGCTGCGCTGGGCGCGGGGCAGCCAGTACAACACGCTCCGGATGCTGCCGTGGATGCTCGGGCACGCGCCGGTGCTCGCCGTGTTCTTCGTGATGGACATCATCCTGCCGTTCCTGCTGTGGGGGGTCATCGTCGGCTGGACCTATCGCGCCGTCACGGGGCAGGGCTACAACTTCTACGCCGGGTTCCTCGAGGAGTACGGCATCCAGTCGGGCGTCGTCTTCGTGCTCGTGCTCATGGTCGTCTCCTCGGTGCTCAGCATGGCCATCCGGCAGCTGAGGCACCTGTCCGAGAAGCCGAGCGACTTCCTCCGTCTCCCGGTGTTCATCCTCGTCTCCACGCTCTTCCTCATGCCCATCCGGCTGCTCGGCTTCTTCCGGATGGCGCACGCGAGCGGGTGGGGCACCCGCGCGGGTGCGTACGCGGGTGGCGACCCCGCGATCGAGCCGAGCCCGGTGCCGGCGCCCCTCCCGGTCGCTGCGCCCGCCGCGACGACGGCGCCGGCACCGAGACACGGACGCGCGACGGCGGTGCTGACGCGAGCGGCCGTCAGCCCGCTCGGAGTCGCCTCGATCACGGGCCGCACGCCGAGCGAGCAGCCGGCGCGTCGTCGGCCCGCTCGAACGCGCCGACGCCTCAACCCCCTGGCCGCGATCCCGTACCTCATCGGGTTCTCGATCTTCGCTCTGGAGGCGATGCTCCTTGTCTAGCGCCACCGTCGCCCACACCTGGTGGGCCGCATCCCCGACACGCTCGCGCGTGACGGCCGTCGCCGCCGGCGTCCTCGTGCTCGCCCTCTCCGCCGTGAGCGTCATCGTGTGGACATCGCCCGACATCTCGCCCGTGCAGCAGACGATCCGTGCGGCGGAGGAGGTGCAGCAGGCGACCGCCGACGCGAAGGAGCGCGAGAAGCTCCTCGCGCGCATCGACGCGCTCGAGGCCCAGGTGGGCTCGCTCACCGAGGGCAAGGCGGATGCCGAGAAGGCCCTCGCCGAGAACGACGGCGCCCTGCAGGCCGCGCTCAAGGAGCTCGCGCTGCTTCAGGACACGGCCCTCACCCGCAACGGGGCGCCCGTGAAGAGCACGCGGCAGCAGCCGCCCGCGAAGCCCGCCCCGGTGCCGACGGAGGTCACGGCGCCGACGAAGGCCGAGCTCGTCGCGCCGAGCGCCGCCTACTACGGCATGTACACCGAGCAGGCGCCGCACAACTGGGCGACCTTCGACGCGACATCGCTCAAGGTCGGGGCGCTGCCCAGCATGGTCGGGTACTTCGGCGGCTGGGATCAGGACTTCCGACCGGATGCCGTGACGCGTGCGTGGTCGCGCGGGATGCTGCCCATGCTCACCTGGGAGTCGCGTCCCATCGCGGCGCAGAACGACGTCGTCACGGAGCCCGAGTACTCGCTCCCGCGCATCCTCGACGGCGCCTTCGACGAGTACCTGCGCTCCTACGCGCGCTCCATCGCCCAGACCGGGCTCCCGCTCGCCATCCGTCTCGATCACGAGATGAACGGAACCTGGTACCCGTGGTCGGAGCGCAACGGATCCGGCGCCTCGATCAACGGCAACCGTACGGGCGACTACGTCGCGATGTGGCGCCACGTGCATGACATCTTCCAGCAGGAGGGCGCCAACGACTACGTGATCTGGGTGTGGGCGCCCAACCGCATCGACAAGCTCCCGAGCGCGCTGCGCGCGCCCGAGCACATGGCGAGCCTGTATCCCGGTGACGAGTACGTCGACTGGGTCGGCATGTCCGGGTACCTACGGCCGCCCTACGGCAACGGCGAGAGCATCTCGTTCGACGCGACGTTCGGGGCCACGCTCGCCCAGCTGCGCGCGCTCACCGACAAGCCCATCGTGCTCGCCGAGGTCGGGGCGTCCGAGATCGAGGGGCACAAGCCCGCGTGGCTGCGGAGCTTCTTCCAGGGTCTCGCCGATCCCGCGAACGACGACATCGTCGGCTTCGCCTGGTTCAGCCTCGCCATCACGACGTACGTGCAGGGCGAACGGGCCACCAACGACTGGCGCATCGATTCGCGCGCCGATTCGCTCGCGGCATTCCGCGACGGGTTGGCGGGCCTCGGCGACCAGGTGAAGACGCAGCCGCTCGGCTGACGGACCGCCACAACGGGAGGGGAAGCGATGTTCGGGATGATGAGGGACGACGCGCCGGCTTCGCACGCGCCACGGCCGCGCATCAGCGTGATCGGCACGGGCTATCTCGGGGCGACGCACGCGGCCGCGATGGCGGAGCTCGGATTCGACGTCGTCGGCGTCGACACCGACCCCGCGAAGATCGAGGTGCTCGCGGGAGGGCGTGTGCCCTTCTACGAGCCGGGCCTCGAGGAACTCATCGCGAAGCACCTCGCGACCGGTCGACTGCGCTTCACGACCGACCTCACGGAGGCGGTCGCGGTGAGCGACATCCACTTCGTCTGCGTCGGGACGCCGCAACAGGCGACCAGCCACGGGGCGGACCTGCGGTTCGTGGAGTCGGCGGTGGCCGGCATCGCCCGCGCCCTCAGCCATGACGGGATCGTCGTCGGCAAGTCGACGGTGCCCGTCGGTACGGCCGCGCGTCTGCGCGAGCTCCTGGGTGCCCTCACCCCCGCGGGGATCGGCGCCGAGCTCGTCTGGAACCCCGAGTTCCTGCGCGAGGGCAAGGCCGTCGACGACACCCTGCATCCGGACCGGGTCGTCATCGGCGGCGCCTCACCCGAGGCGGAGGCGGCGATGCGCGAGGTCTACGCCGCGCCGATCGCCGAGGGCGCGCCCTTCCTCACGGTGGGGCTCGAGACCGCGGAGCTCGTCAAGGTGAGCGCGAACGCGTTCCTCGCCACCAAGATCTCGTTCATCAACGCCATCGCGGAGCTGTGCACGGCCGCGGATGCCGACGTCAACGCCCTCGCCGACGCGATCGGCGTCGACACCCGGATCGGGCGCCGCTTCCTCGACGCCGGGCTCGGCTTCGGCGGCGGATGCCTGCCGAAGGACATCCGTGCGCTCATGCATCGCGCGGGCGAGCTGGGCGCGCGCGACGTGGTCGGGCTCATGCAGAAGGTCGACGAGATCAACATGGCGCAGCGTCAGCGCGTCGTCGACCTCGCGCTCCAGGCGTGCGGCGGGTCGGTGCTCAACGCCCGGATCGGAGTGCTCGGTGCGGCGTTCAAGCCGCTCACCGACGATGTGCGCGACTCGCCGGCACTCAACGTCGCAGCCGCCCTGCACCTCCGCGGCGCGCAGGTGTCGGTCTTCGACCCGGCAGCGGGGGAGACGGCCCGTCGCACGTTCCCGACCCTCTCGTTCGCCGAGGGCACGCGCGAGGCGATCCTCGGGGCGCACGTCGTGCTGCTGCTCACCGAGTGGCGCGACTTCCTCGACGCCGACCCCGAGGAGCTCGGCGAGCTCGTCCGGTCCCGCACGATCATCGACGCCCGCAACAAGCTCGACGTCGCTCGCTGGACCGCCGCAGGCTGGACCGTCATCGGCCTCGGCACGGGCGTGCACGAACCGGGGCGTGTCCTCGCCCCCGCAAGCGTCTGATCCCCCCGCCAGACGCCGGACGGGCCGCCTCCCGAAGGAGACGGCCCGTCCGTTGCTGTGCGGGTCGGTGCAGGAGCGTCAGACCCCGAAGTACAGCTCGTACTCGAAGGGGTGCGGACGCTGCGCGAAGGGCAGGAGCTCCTTCTCGCGCTTGTAGTCGAGCCACGCGTCGATGAGGTCCTTCGTGAACACGCCGCCCTCGAGGAGGTAGTCGTGGTCGGCCTCGAGGGCGTCGAGCGCCTCACCGAGCGAGCCCGGCAGCTGCGGGATGTTCTTGGCCTCCTCGGGCGGGAGCTCGTAGAGGTCCTTGTCGACGGGCTCGTGCGGCTCGATCTTGTTCTTGATGCCGTCGATGCCCGCCATGAGCTGCGCCGCGAACGCGAGGTACGGGTTGCCGGAGGCGTCAGGCGCGCGGTACTCGATGCGCTTGGCCTTCGGGTTGGTGCCCGTGATCGGGATGCGGATCGAGGCGGAGCGGTTGCCGGCCGAGTAGACCAGGTTGACCGGGGCCTCGAATCCCGGGATGAGGCGGTGGTAGGAGTTGACCGTCGGGTTCGTGAACGCGGCGAGCGAGGCCGCGTGCTTGAGGATGCCGCCGATGTACCAGCGCGCGACGTCCGAGAGCCCGCCGTAGCCCTGCTCGTCGTAGAACAGCGGCTTGCCGTCGTTCCAGAGCGACTGGTGGGTGTGCATGCCCGAGCCGTTGTCGCCCATGAGCGGCTTCGGCATGAACGTCGCCGTCTTGCCCCACTCGAGCGCCGTGTTCTTGACGATGTACTTGAACTTCAGGATGTCGTCACCGGCGTGCACCATGGTGTCGAACTTGTAGTTGATCTCGCCCTGACCGGCGGTGCCGACCTCGTGGTGGCTGCGCTCGACCTCGAGGCCGACCTCCTGGAGCTTGAGCACGATGTCATCGCGCAGGTCGGCGTGCTGGTCGACCGGGGTCACCGGGAAGTAGCCGCCCTTGTAGGGGGTCTTGTTGGCGAGGTTGCCGCCCTCCTCGACGCGAGCCGAGTTCCACGCGGCCTCCGAGGAGTCGACCTCGTAGTACGACTTGTTCTGCTTCACCTCGTAGCGCACGTCGTCGAAGATGTAGAACTCGGCCTCGGGGGCGAAGTACGCGGTGTCCGCGATGCCCGTCGACGCGAGGTACTTCTCCGCCTTCTTGGCGACCTGGCGCGGGTCGCGACCGTAGATCTCGCCGGTGCGCGGGTTGTAGATGTCGAAGACGATCACGAGGGTGCGCTCGGTACGGAAGGGGTCGACGTAGGCCGTCGAGATGTCCGGGATGAGCTGCAGGTCGGACTCGTGAATCGACTGGAAGCCGCGGATCGACGAGCCGTCGAAGAGCTGACCGACCGTGAAGAAGTCCTCATCCACGGTGGCGGCCGGGATGTTGAAGTGCTGCTGCACACCGGGAAGGTCGGTGAAGCGGATGTCGAGGAACTTGACATCCGTGTCCTTGATGAACTTCAGCACCTCGGAGGAGTCGCTGAACAGAGGCTTGGACATAGGGGATTACTCCAAGGGCGTGGAACGGGTCGGCTGCGGGTGCAGCCGTTTGAGAGGGTATGGGGGTGGCATTTCCCGACCATGACCGCTTTGTTTCGGGCGTGTTACACCCCGATGCCTAGAGTAGACCGGTGAGCTCCGCACCCGTCGAACCCGTCGAGAACCGCTGGCCGGGGGAGCGGCTCGGGCTCCCCGAGCAGGGACCGCGCTCGATCGGCCGGCTCGGCCGGCGCCTCGTGGCGATCCTCATCGACTGGGGTGTCGCCTACCTGCTCTCGTGGGCGTTCTTCCCGACGGCGCTCGGCACCGATCCCTTCATCACGCTCGGCATCTTCGCCGCGCTGCAGTACCTGTTCCTGATCGTCGTGAACGGCAGTCTCGGGCACCTCATCGTCCGACTGCGCGTGGTCCCGCTCACGGGGGGCTACCTCGGGCTCTGGAGGCCGCTCGTACGCACCCTGCTGCTCTGCCTGGGCGTGCCCGCCCTCATCTGGGATCGCGATCAGCGGGGCCTCCACGACAGATCGGCCGGGACGGTGCTCGTCCGCGTCTGATCCCGCGTGTACCCCGAAAGTTGCGAAAGGGGACACGACTGGCCACACTGAGCAGAGCGAGGCGTACCCGACGTCTCTCCATCGCATTCAGGATGGCGAGGTACGGGTATGACGGCTATCGGCCACGGCTGGCACCGGGCGTCCGTCGCACCCCGTCGCGTCTCGCGCCCGGCATCCGTCCACGCGTCCTCGCTCGCCCTGGGTGCCCGCACGTCGATCTTCGTCGTCGCGACGATCACATCGGTCGCTCTCCTCAGTCCTGCCGTCGTGACGGCGGCGCCTGACGCGATCGCCGCACGTGCCGCGGCGGGCGTCTCGGCCCCGTCGCCCCGGAGCATTCTCGTCGAGCGGATGGGGGAGCTGGAGGCGCAGCTGGCAGCTGCGAGCGCCGCACACGAGGCTGCCGACGGGCACGTGCTCGACGAGGGCGCGCGCGTCGCCCTCACGCGCGAGGTCGAGTTCGCGGAACGGCTCCTCGGCGAGGCGCGGTCGCTGCTCGTCTGGCCCGAGGCGTCCCTGCGGCCCGGTGCCGAGGAGTCGGCTGCCGCAGCGCTCGGAGAGGGCGAGAAGGCGCTCGGCGCGGCACAGGAGGAGCTTGAGACGGCTGTCGCCGCCTGGGAGGCGGAGCAGGCCCGCATCGCGGCCGAGGAGGCGGCGCGAGTCGCAGCGGCCGCCGCCGCTGCGGCAGCGGCGGCGAGCGCGCGTTCCACGGGGTGGGTGCCTGCCGGCGGCGGCATCGCCCACGTCGAGGGCGTGTGGACCACCGGTGGTCAGGCGCAGATCGACGCCTGTCGCGGCTCGGTCAACGTCTCCGGCGTGGCCGGCTGGCTCGGCGCCGCCCTCTACGCGGCCGAGCACTGGAGCTGCGGCGGGAGTGCGTGGGGACGCATCGGACCCGGCGCCCTCGTCGACTTCCCCGGCTACGGCACGTATCGGGTCGCAGGGATCGTCAGCGGTCTCGCGTACGGCAGCGACGCATCCGCCCTCCCGCGCGGCTACGCCGCGTACTACCAGACGTGCATCGGGGGCAGCAGCACGAACATGGCCGTATGGCTGCTCGAGCCCGCCTGACGCTCAGCGCGGGCGCGGTGCCCGCATGCGCATCGGGTCGATGCCGCCGGGGATCTTGAAGCCCTTGACCTTCGCGACGGAGCTGAGGCGCTTGTCGACCTGGATGACCTCGGCCTTCGTGAGCTTGCGGGGCAGCTTGTTGAGGCGCGCCGAGATCTTGTACAGCGGGACGGCGTCGGCGTCGGGGCCCACGAAGATCAGGTGGACCGGCACGTTCGGCAGGAGGCGCGCGACGTTGGCGCGCTCCTTGTCGAGCATCGGCTGGGTGCGCGAGCGCGGTCCCTCGCCGATGAGCACGACGCCCGGGCGGCCGACGGCGCGGTAGGCGGCGTCGCGGGTCTTCGCGCTGAAGGCGATGGGCTCCTCGCTGCCGATCCACGAGCGGCGGAGGCCGTTCTTGAGCACAGCACCGACGGCTCCGGGCTGGCCCGCGATCTGCGAGTACGCCGCCCGTTCGGCGCGACGCCCCAGCACGACGAGCGCGAGGAGCACGCCGGCGAGCACGCCCGTGATGATCGTGAGCACGATGCCGAGCCAGTTCTCGCCGAAGAACAGCAGCGACAGCACGATCGACGCGGCGATCGGCGCGATGAAGGCCAGGATCAGGTACCACGTGATGCCGGGATCGGAGCGGCGGGTCATCTGGAAGACCTGCCACATCTGCTTCATGCGGCCGGGTTCCTTCTCGGGGGTGCTGCTGCGTGCCATGGCTTCAAGCCTAGGGCGTGCTACGACACCGCCTGTGCGAACGCCGTTTCGCTCTCCGCGAGATGCCGCAGCCCGTCCGGGAGCTCGCGCCCCTTCGCGAGCATCGAACGCGCCCAGAGGCGGCCGGCACGGTAGCTCGAGCGCACGAGCGGCCCCGCGAGCACGCCGAGGAAGCCGAGCTCCTCGGCCTCCTCCTTGAGCTCGACGAACTCCTCCGGGCGCACCCAGCGCGCCACCGGAAGGTGCCGGGGCGTCGGGCGCAGGTACTGCGTGAGCGTGATGATGTCGCACCCGGCGTCGCGCAGATCTCGCAGTGCCCGGCTGATCTCCTCGCGCTCCTCACCCATCCCGAGGATGAGGTTCGACTTCGTGATGAGCCCCGCGTCGCGCGCGGCCGTCAGCACCCCGAGCGAGCGCTCGTAGCGGAAGGCGGGGCGGATGCGCTTGAAGATGCGGGGGACGGTCTCCACGTTGTGGGCGAAGACCTCCGGGCGGCTGTCGAACACCTCCGCGAGCAGCTCGGGGTCGCCGGAGAAGTCGGTGGCGAGGATCTCGACGCCCGTGCCCGGGTTCGCCGCGTGGATGGCGCGCACGGTCTCGGCGTGCAGCCACGCGCCCTCGTCGGGCAGGTCATCGCGCGCGACGCCCGTCACGGTCGCGTAGCGCAGCCCCATCCGCTGCACGGACTCGGCGACCCGGCGCGGCTCGTCGGTGTCGTACTGCGCGGGCTTGCCGGTGTCGATCTGGCAGAAGTCGCAGCGGCGGGTGCACTGGCTGCCGCCGATGAGGAAGGTGGCCTCGCGATCCTCCCAGCACTCGTAGATGTTGGGGCAGCCGGCCTCCTGGCACACCGTGTGCAGCTCCTCCGACGTCACGAGGGAGTGCAGGGCCGTGTACTCGGGCCCCATCTTGGCGCGCGTCTTGATCCACTCGGGCTTGCGCTCGATCGGGGTCTGCGCGTTGCGCACCTCCAGCCGCAGGAGCTTGCGGCCTCCGGGCTCGGCGCTCACGCGGGCACCCCCGCCCGCACGACTGCGAGGCTCCCCGCGAGGGCTTCCTCGAAGCGGCGCACGACATCCGGCACGACGTCGGTCGGCGTGACGACCCTGCCGAGCTCGCGGCTCAGGGTGGTGACCCCGGCGTCGCGGATGCCGCACGCGACGATGCGGGAATAGGGCTCGAGGTCGTTGCTGCAGTTGAGGGCGAAGCCGTGCATCGTGACGCCGTCGGCGACGCGGATGCCGATCGCGGCGATCTTGTCGGCCGCGCGTCCGGACCGCTCGATCCACACGCCGCTGCGCCCCTCGACGCGCGCGCCCTCGACGCCGTGATCGGCGAGCACGTCGATGAGGAGGCCCTCGAGTCGCCGCACGTACGCGACGACGTCGACGGGGTCGGCGAGGCGCAGGATCGGGTAGCCGACGAGCTGTCCCGGCCCGTGCCACGTGATCTTGCCTCCGCGATCCACGTCGACGACGGACGTGCCGTCGACGGGCCGTTCGCCGGGGTCGGTGCGCTTCCCGGCGGTGTAGACGGAGGGGTGCTCGAGAAGGAGCACGGTATCGGGCGCCCGGCCGCTCACGACGTCGGCGTGCAGTGCACGCTGGCGTTCGAGGGCCGTCGAATACGACACGGAGTTGGCGCTTAGCCCCGCGTCGACGTAGTCGACCACGACTCCACCCTATGCGGTGTCCGGTCGTCCACACCGGCGATCGACTCCGGATGTCGCGGGACGGTCGCCGCGGCCCACGGGCGGCGCCTGGATCGCGTCAGCATCGCCGGGTGACCGCCTTCCGTGAGCGTGCCGGCATCCGCGTCCTGCGGGTGCTCGAACGCGATCCCCACACCGAGACTCTGCTCGTGCACCTCCAGGGGCCCGAGCCCACCGCCGCGCTGGTGCTGCGGGCGCTCGACGAGGTGGGCGCCCGCCTCCGCCGGCGGGAGCTGGCAGCGCTCGAGCGGGCGAGCGGCGCGGGTGTCGTGCCCGTGCTCGACGTCGTCTCCGACGTGTGGGCTCCGGCAGCGGTCCTCGCCCGCGTGGCCGGGCCGCGACTGGCCTCGCTCGTCGCCGAGCGGGGCCCGTGGCGCGCAGGGGAGGTCGTCGGCGTGCTCGGTCCCGTGGTCGCGGCGATCGAGCGCCTGCACGACGCGGGGGCTGCGCACGCGCGGCTGTCAGCCGAGCGAGTCGTGGTCGCCGACCAGGGCCCCGTGCTGGACGGCTTCACGCACGCGGAGCTGTTCGCGCCGGGCGCACCGGAGGTCGCCCGGGAGCGCGTCCGGGGTGTCGTCGCCGATCGCGACGCGCTGCGCGGTCTCGCGGAGGCGCTTCTGGCAGGCGTGGAGGGACCCCGCTCGTCGGCGGCCCGCGAGCTCGCGCGCGACGTCGCCGAGGCTCCCGGGGGCGAGCTGCTCGCCGTGCTCGGCGGCGGGCTCGCGGAGCTCGCCGCGCCGACGCCTCTCGGCGCGGGGGAGCCGGATGCCGGATCGGCACCGAGGAGCACCGCGGGGCGGCTTCTCCCGATCGTCCGCGACGTCGCAGAGGGATCGCACGCGTCACGGTCCGCGCGGGCACCGCTCGAACGGCTGCGGCGGCTCGCGTCAGGGGTCCGCGTGCGGCTGGATGCTCTCCCCGGCGCCCGCCGCAGGATCGTGCTGGGCGGGGGAGTCGCTCTCGGCATCGCAGCGCTGCTCCTCGCCGTCATGCCGCCCGCATCCGACGGCCGCGCGGACGCCGGCGTGCGCCCCGCCGAGG
>JAEYVF010000164.1 GCA_023432005.1 Actinomycetes bacterium | reverse complement strand
GTGCAGGCGGGCCCGCTCGCGCGCACCGTGGCGGATGCCGGGCTCCTGCTCGACGCGCTCGCGGCGGCCCCCGGCGCACCGGCGGCGTGGGCGACCGCGCCGCCCGACGAGCACGGAGACGGCCCCTTCCTCGCGGCCGCGACGCGCGGGGAGGGGCGTTTCCAGCTCGCCGTGACGCTCGACTCCCCGTGGTCGACCGCGTACGAGCTGACCCTCGACCCCGCTGCTCGTGCCGCCGTCGACCTCGCGCTCGCGGAGCTCGCGTCGCTCGGCCACGGCCTCGAGGAGCTGCGGATGCCGGATGAGCCGGGCTACGCCTCCGCATTCCGCACCATCTGGCAGGCGGGCGCCGCGACGCTTCCCCTCGGCGACGAGCAGCTGGGCCTCGTCGAGCCGCTCACCCGCTGGCTCGTCGAGCGCGGGCGCGCCCTCGGCGCGCGTGAGCTGGGGGTGGCCCTCGAGTGGCTCGCGGCATTCGAGCGCCGCACGATCGCGCGCTTCGCACCGTACGACGCCGTGCTCATGCCCGCGCTCGCGCTCACGCCGCGGCCGATCGGCTGGTACGACGCCCACGACGGCGAGGAGAACTTCGCACAGCAGGTGCGCTACACGCCGTTCACGAGCTTCGTGAACGTGTCGGGCCTGCCGGCCATCGCCCTGCCCGTGGCGACGACGGATGCGGGGCTTCCCATGGGCGTGCAGCTCGTCGGGCGCCCCGGGGGCGAGCGCACCCTGCTCGCGATCGGCGCGCAGCTCGAGCGGCGACTCGGCTGGCAGCGGCGCCATCCGCCCGCCTGGTCGGCGTGACGCGGAAGGCTCGGCGGACTCGCAGCCGCGTTAGGTAAGGCTGACCTATACTGATGGAGATGCTCCTCTCCGACGTGCTCCCCGCCGCCATCGCCTGGAATCCCCGCGAGGGCGACTCGGTGCTGCTCGGGGCTGTCGACGCCGACATCGCGATCGTCGAGACCGTGCTCGCCACGCTTCCCGCCAAGACCCGCGGCCAGGTGTTCCTCGAGGTCGCCGACGCGTCGGGCATCCGCGCGATCGCCGCGCCCGGTCGCGTGTGCGTCACGTGGCTGCAGCGCGACCTCGGCCGATCGATGCGAGTCGCCGTCGACGCGTGGCTCGCCGAGATGCTGCCGGTCGAGGCCGAGCGGGAGCACCAGGTCTACGCGTGGGTCTCGGGCGACCGCGCCGCCCACGCGCTCACCTCCGCCTGATCCTCACACGTAGCCGCCCTTCCGCAGCCCCGCCTCGACCTCGAAGCGGTTCGTGCGCGCGAGGCGACCCGCCGCGAGGTAGAGCACGGGCATGCTGAGCCCGTAGCGCCGCCATTGCGCGCGATGCACGGCCTCGTGCTCGAGCACGCCGTCGCCCAGGTTCTCGCGCGTGAGGTAGATCGCGCCGATCGTCGTGCCGCCACGCCCGAACGACCAGCGGGGCAAGCGGTGGATGATGTGCAGTCCGTGGCTGCGCCGGTGTCGCCCGAGCAGGATCGTGCCCCACACGAACGCGCAGCCCGTCGCGAACCAGTAGCCGGGGAGCGCGACGACGCGCGACAGCAGCATGCGCCGCATCCCCGGCACGCGCACGACGGCGCGCACGAGCGCGGCTGCCGCCCGCTCCATCCGGTTGGGATGCTCGGGTCGGACGGGTGCGATCACGCGTCCGCTCCGGGGCGGCCGAGTTCCTCGAGCCACCGCAGCCAGACCTCGCTCACCGTGGGATAGGCGGGCACGGCGTGCCAGAGCCGGTCGATCGGCACCTCGCCGACGACGGCGATCGTCGCCGCCTGCAGGAGCTCGCCGACGTCCGGTCCCACGAAGGTCGCCCCGACGAGCACACCGCGGTCGCGGTCGACGACGGCGCGGGCCCTCCCGCGGTAGTCGTCGGCATAGACGGTCGCGCCGGCGAGCCACGAGAGGTCGTAGTCGACCACGCGCGTGCGCAGCCCGGCCCTCTCGGCGGCAGCGGCCGTGAGGCCGACGGACGCGACCTCCGGCTCGGTGAAGGTCACCTGCGGCACGGCCCGATGGTCGGCCGTCGCGACGTGCGCACCCCACGGCGCGTCGTCGACGGGACGTCCCGCCGCCCGAGCGGCGATCGCATCGCCCGCGGCACGCGCCTGGTACTTGCCCTGGTGGGTGAGCTTCGCGCGGCCGTTGACGTCGCCGACGGCATAGAGCCAGTCGAAGCCGGGCACGCGCATCGTGTCGTCGACGTCGATCGCGTCGCCCGCGACGAGGCCGATCTCCTCGAGACCGAGGTCGCGCGTGCGCCCCACACGGCCCGTCGCCACGAGCACCCGCTCCGCGAGCACGCGCGAACCGTCGCCGAGGGTCAGCACGGCGTTCTTCTCCGCGCGATGCGCCTCGACGACCGAGGTGCCGGTGAGCACCCGCACGCCCGCGGCCTCGAGACCCTCCTGCACGAGCTCCGCCGCGAACGGCTCCTGGCCGCCCAGCAGCCCTCCCCGCGCGATGAGCGTGACACGGCTGCCGAGGCTCGCATACGCGGTCGCGAGCTCGCATCCGACCGTTCCGCCGCCCAGCACGGCGAGCGTCGGAGGCACCTCGGATGCCGAGGTCGCGTCGCGTGAGGTCCACGGTTCCAGCTCCGCGAGCCCGGGGACGGCGGGGAGCACCGGCACCGACCCCGTGCACACGGCGACGGCGTGGCGGGCCGTGAGCTCCGTGACGGCGCCGTCGTCGGCGGTGACGACGACGCGTCGCGGGCCGACGATGCGCGCGTGGCCGCGCACCAGCTCGATCCCCGCGCCGGCGACCCACTCGACCTGCGAGGTGTCGTCCCGGTCGTGGGTGATGCGATCGCGGCGGCGGAACACGGCGCGCGCGTCGAGGGTGCCCGTGACCGCTTCCGCCGCTCCGGCTACGTCACGCGCCGCGCGGAGCGCGGATCCCGCCCGCAGCAGGGCCTTCGAGGGCATGCACGCCCAGTACGAGCACTCGCCCCCGACGAGCTCAGCCTCGACGAGGACCGTCGACAGGCCTCCCTGCCGGGTGCGGTCGGCGACGTTCTCCCCGACGGTGCCGGCCCCGATCACGACGACGTCGACCTCGCGCGCGCTCATGCACCGAGCGTAGGCCCGTGAGCGTCAGCCGCGCAGGGCCGCGATGAGCCGCAGGATCGTGGGGGCGTCGTCAACGGCCCTCTCGGGCGACTCGGGTGCGAACGACGCGATCGTGGCGCCCGCGAGGGGCAACCGCTGGACGAGGGCTTTGACGACGGCGGCGAGCTGTGCGGCGGGTACGCCGAACGGGATCGGCTCGAGCAGCCCGTCGAACTCGGCGGGGTCGAGCACGTCGAGATCGATGTGCACGTACACGCGTGCGGCGCCCGTCGCGGCGACTGTCTCGGCGAGCGCCGCGGGATCCGCGAGCGCGTCGACGCCGAGCGAGACCACGCCCTTCTCGCGCGCGAAGTCCTCCTCGCCCGGATCCCACTCGCGTGCGCCCGCGACGATCACGCGCGACGGGTCGACGACGCCGTCCTCGACGATCGACGCGAGCACCATCCCGCCGAACGCGCCCGAGGGCGATGTCGAGGGGGTGTTGAGGTCGGGATGCGCGTCGAACCACACGAGAGCGAGGTCAGGGCCCGCGACGTGCGCGACGGCGCCCGCGGAGACGCCGCAGTCGCCGCCGATCACGATCGCCGGATCGGCGAGCCCGCGCAAGGCGTCGCTCAGCCGCTCGCGCACGAGCTGGATCGAGCCGAACCGCGCGACACCCGTGCCCTGCTCGTCGCCGGCCTCGAGCGGCACGTCGACGACGCGCGTCGCGGCGGAAGGCAGGTCCGAGCGGATGGCCTGGGCGCCCTCGGCGAGGCGCATCGCACGGCTCGAGGGCGACCCCTGCCACTGCGGGACGACGACGAAGGTCATGCGCGCTCCGGTCTCTCGCGCGAGCCTCGCGCGGACACCGGAATCCTATTCCGCGACCCGTCTCAGCGGATGGTGAGCTCGCCCACGACGCCCTGGACGTCCTGGTTGCGGCCGGACTCGGCCGTCACGAGCGAGCCCCAGGTGACCACGAGCTGGTACGTCCCCGCAGCCAGACGCGCCTCGCGCTCCGGATCGTCGAGCGGGCAGGCGAGCACCGCGAGCTCGGCGGGCACGGTGGTCTCCCCGGCAGACAGCGGCACGGCGTCGAGGGAGCCGTACCCGGCGACGACGCCGTCGCGTACGAGGACGACGCTCGCGAGCGTCAGCTGCGCCGCCTCCTCGGGCACGAAGTCCGCCGCGATCGTGATCGCGGTGGGCGCGAACGCCGTCGAGGAGGCGGCGGTGATGGGCGCCAGCGACACGACGGTCGAGGGCGCGGCGACCACCTCGGCCCCGCACGGCTCCTGCGTGACGAACAGCGCGCTCGAGCCCTCCTCGCCGGCGACCGCGTCGGACTCCCGCTGATCCTTCGCGCTCTCGGGGGCGAGCGCCGCGCCCGCATCGTCGCTCGCGCTCATGGGCGGCGGCATCCCGACGCCGATCGCGACGGGAACGACGACGGCGGCGGTCGCGAGGCCGGTCAGGGCGCCGAGGGCGACGCGCTTGGGTCGCCGACGCGCGCGGGCGAGCCGGATGATGCGGTCGGCGTCCAGGCGGTCGCCGCCCTCGCCGTCGCCGCGCAGCAGGGCGCGGAGCTCAGATTCGGTGGGCACGGTGGCCCTCCTTCGCATCGGGTCCGACGGGGTCGCGCGGCAGCGCGGGGGTGCGCAGCGGCGTCGTGCCGGTTCCGGGACGCGCCCCGCCGGGGCCGAGGCGATCCGCCGCGGTGCCGTCGTCGGCGAGCGCGATCGCCATCTTGGCGAGCCCGTCGCTCAGGTAGCGCTTGACGGCGCCCGAGCTGATGCCGAGGGCCTCGGCGATGTCGTCGACCTTGAGGTCGTCGTAGTAGCGCAGCACGAGGCAGGCGCGCTCGCGAGGGCTGAGCTTGCGCAGCTCGCCGTGCACGTCGATGCGCAGGTCGGTGGCGTCGTCGGCCGAGGGCAGCATGTCGGGCTCGTACTGGCTGGGGGCGACCTTGCGCCACCGGGTGACGCGGCGTCCGCGGTCGACGGATGCGTTGAGGATGGCCCGGCGCACGTACGACTCGGCGCTCGCGACGGTGTAGCCGTTGCGCAGCCGGCCGAAGGTGCGCACGAGGGCGTCCTGCACGAGGTCGGCCGCATCGTCCGCGCTGCCCGTGAGGAGGGTCGCGTAGCGCAGCAGCGCGTCGCCGCGCTCGGCGACCAGCTGCGTCACGACGCGTTCCCAGGCGGCTTCGCTCACGGCATCCTCCCCTCTACCTCTTCAGACGGACGGTACGCGCAGAACGTTGCCCCCGGCCCCGATGCGGGTCGCGAGCTCGGCACCCGCGAGCTCGAGCCAGCGGGGCGCGTCGGCCATGGCGGCGCTCGCGGAGCCCGCGAGCTCGGTGAGCGACACCGCGACGCGGCCCTCGGCGGTGCCCGCGTCGATCGAGCCGGCGACGAGCGCCACGGGCACGCTCGCGACGTCGGCCCGGCGCAGGATCCCGCCCGCCACCTTCCCGGTCGCCGTCGCCGCATCCACGCGCCCCTCGCCCGTCACGACGAGGTCCGCGCGGAGGATGGCCTCGTCGAGGCCCGTGAGCGCAGCGACCGCGGCCGACCCGGAGACGACGCGCGCGCCCCACGCCGTCACGAGGCCGAATGCCGTCCCGCCTGCCGCACCGGAGCCGGCTGCCTGCGGCGCGCCGCCGAGCACCTCCGCGAGCCGCGTGAGCGCCCGATCGAGCGTCCGCACCTCGGGCGG
>JAEYVF010000139.1 GCA_023432005.1 Actinomycetes bacterium | reverse complement strand
CCGCCCGTCATCACCCAGCCGCGCGACGTCGAGGCCGAGCTCGCGGCGTGGGAGGAGCGCCGCGCGGCGCGCCTGACGCCACCGCCCGCCCCGGAGCCGTCCGCGACCCGGCGACGCCGCATCCGCTTCCGCCGACGCTAGCGCTGGCCGGCCGGCGTGCCGCTACGGCCGCGGGTCGCGCGCGTCGTAGAGGCGGAACGTGGACTGCACTCGCAGGAGCACGGCGATGATCGCCACGATCGCGAGGCCGCCAGCGACGGGCGGCAGCCACAACGTGGACACGACCGCGAGGCCGCCCGCGATCAGGTCGCCCACACGCGGCCCGCCGGTGACGACGACGATGAAGATGCCCTGCAGGCGCCCGCGCATCTCGTCGGGCGCGGCTGTGAGCAGCATCGTCGAGCGGAAGATCGCGCTCACCTCGTCGGATGCCCCCGTGCCGGCGAGCGCGACGGCCGCGAGCAGGAGGAGGGGCAGGTTGACCTCGTCCCATCCCTCGCCGACCGGCCCGAACCATCCGGTCGCCGCGATCGCGATGACGACCCCGAAGAGCGCCGTGAACGCACCGAACACCATGATCGCGCGGCCGATCGCGACGCCGTAGCGGTGCACGTGCGCGACGGGCCCGCTGAAGAGGCCCGTGAGGAACGTGCCGACCGCGGTCGCCGCCGTGAGCACGCCGACCGTGACCGCGCCACCGCCGAGCACGGACGCGCCGATCGCCGGCAGCAGCACGTACGGCCGACCGAGGCTCATGGCGACGATGTCGACGAGGAAGCTCATACGGATGTTGGGTGCCGTGCGCAGGAACCGCATCCCGTCTTTGAGCGACTCCCAGCCGGGCCGCACCGTCTCGCCGAGCGGCGGCAGCTTCGGCAGCCCGAGCACGCCGAGGAACCCGGCGGTGAAGAGCACGGCGTCGACCGCGAAGGTCAGGGGGAACCCGATCGTGGCGACGAGCACTCCCGCGAGCGCGGGGCCGATGGTGAGCTGCAGGCCGAAGGTGATGCCGTTGAGGGCGTTGGCGCGCGACACCATGTGCTCGGGCACGATGCGCGGCGTCACCGAGCTGCGGGTCGCGTTCGCGATGGTCGCGGCGGCCGCGTTGAGCGTCGTGAGCACGTAGAGCGGCCACACCGGCGGGCGCCCGCCGACTGCCCCGTCGACGGCGGCGAGCACGACGAGCCCGATGATCGCCGCCCACGCGACGACGCTCGACACGATGAGCACGCGGCGACGGTCGAACGCGTCGGCCAGCATCCCACCCCACAGCCCCGCGACGATCATCGGCACGAGCGAGATGCCGCCGACGAGTGCGACGGCGAAGGTGTCGCCCGTGATGTCGAAGACGAAGAGGCCGACCGCGACCGACGTCACCCAGAATCCGATGCCCGAGATCGAGGTGCCGATGAAGAGCCGGGCGAACACCGGATGCTCGCGCAGCGGGCTCAGGTCGACGAAGCGTCGGCGCCGCGGCAGCTCGATCGCCTCGGTGGGGTCCTGGGCGTCGGGCGAGGTCATGGCCGGTTCAGCCTACGCGGCGCGCACGACCTCCCCTCACGACGGGTGGCGGCGCCCACTCCGGTCAGGCCTCGCGGGTGATCTCGACCGTCACGAAGAGGCGCGAGCTCGACGGGCCCGCGTACACGCCGCGCAGGGGCGCGACATCCGTGTAGTCCCGGCCCCTCCCCACGATCACGTGGCGGTCGCCGATGTCGATGAGGTTCGTGGGGTCGAAGCCGTGCCACTGTCCGCAGTACCACTCGACCCACGCGTGCGACTCGCCCGCGACCGTCACGCCGAGCTCCGCATCCGGACGCGGATGCAGGTAGCCCGACACATAACGCGCCGCGATCCCGACCGAGCGCAGGGCGCCGATCGCGAGATGCGTGATGTCCTGGCAGACGCCCTTGCGATGCTCCCACGCCTCGGCCGCCGTCGTGTGCACGCCCGTGACGCCCGGCATGTACTCGATGCGCTCGCCGATCGCCGTGCACACGGCGCGCGCCGCCTCGCACGGGTCGTCGTGCTCGGCGACGAGCGACCGTGCGAGCTCCACGACCTCCTGCGGCGGTCGCGTGCGGCGGGTCTGCGCGAGCTGCTCGACGTAGGCGGTGGCCCGGGCCGTCTCCGCCGCGAGCTCCTCCCAGTCGAGGCCCCGCTCGACCGCGTCGCGCGCCCGCACCTCCACGAGGCTCGTCGCCGTGAGCGCCAGCTCCTCGTGCGGCGTCAGGATCTCGAAGCCCGAGACGCGCGTGCCCCAGTAGTCGACGTACGAGTGGGTGCTCGAGATCGGAGTGATGTCGAGGTTGGAGTAGAGCACGAGCTGCCCGTCGCCCGTGACGGGCAGCATCCGCGCCTCGTTGTACGAGGCGGTGGCGGCGCCCTGGTAGTGGAAGCCGGTGCTGTGCCGGATGCGGAGGCGGTTCACGTGGACTCCCCCGCCCAGCTGGGGGCCGCGTTCGTCGGGAAGTAGCGCTGCCGGATGGCCTCCGATGCCGCGCTCGTCGCGAGCTGCACCTCGTCCATGTGGCGCGGCAGGTCGTCGAGGATGTCGGAGATCGGCCGATATTCGAGCTCGGAGCGGATCTGGCCGAGCAGCCGCAGCGCCTGGTCGGAGACACCGACCCGGTCGGCGCGCGGCTCGATCTCGCGCAGGCACTGCTCGGAGCGGGTGACCGAGAACAGGATGCTGCGCGGGAACAGCCGGTCGAGCAGCAGGAACTCGGCGGCGTTGCGCGCGCTCGGCACCCCGCGGTAGGTGCGCAGGTAGGCCTCGTAGGCGCCGACCGAGCGCAGGATGGTGGTCCAGCTCGGGCCGGATGCCTCGGTGAGCGAGCGGGTGGCGAGCAGTCGCGCGGTCATGTCGGCGCGCTCGATCGAGCGCCCGAGGGTGAAGAAGCGGTAGGCCTCATCGCGGCTCGTCGCCGACTCGATGATGCCGACGGCGAGCGCGGCGCGTTCCCGCACCCATCCGAAGAACTCGTGCACCTTGTCGCTCGCGACCTTGCGCGGCATCCGGGCGCGGGTGGTGTTGAGCACCTCCCACAGCTCGGTGCTCACGACCTCGCGTGCGCGGCGGGCGTTCTCGCGGGCGGCGGCGAGCGAGTAGGCGATCGACGCGGGCTGGTTGCGGTCGACGGCGAGGATCGAGAGCACATCGGCGCGCTCCATGTCGGCGTCGGGCTCGACTTCGACGCCCATGACGCTCAGCAGCGAGCGGCACGCGAGGTTCTCCTCGATCCACGGGTCCTCGAGCAGCAGCTGCAGGTGCACGTCGAGGATGCGCGCCGTGCCGTCGCTGCGCTCGATGTAGCGCCCGATCCAGAACAGGCTCTCCGCGATGCGGCTCAGCATGCTGCCACCTCCGCCTGCTGCTGCTGCTGTTGCTGCTGGTCGCGTCGCGGTGCGTCCTGCGGGTTGTGGTCTCGCGCGTGCGGCCCGGCGATGATCGGGATCGCCGACGTGACGGCCGCCTGCTCGGCCACGAGCCCCTGGATGTTGTGATCGGTCGAGGCGAGCGCGTCAGCGCCGACGACCCAGGTGTCTTTCGAGCCGCCGCCTTGGGAGGAGTTGACGACGAGCTGACCCTCGGGGAGCGCGACGCGCGTGAGGCCGCCGGGCAGCACCCACACATCCGTTCCGTCGTTGACGGCGAAGGGGCGCAGGTCGGCGTGCCGGGGGCGCAGGCCGTCGTCGACGAGGGTCGGGATGGTCGAGAGCTGCACGACGGGCTGCGCGATCCATCCGCGCGGGTCGCGCCGCAGCCGCGTCCTCAGCTCGTCGAGCTGCTCGCGCGATGCATCCGGTCCCACGACGAGGCCCTTGCCCCCCGAGCCGTCGACGGGCTTCACGACGAGCTCGTCGAGCCGGTCGAGCACCTCCTCGAGGGCGCCCGGCTCCTCGAGCCGCCATGTCGTGACGTTCGGCAGGATCGGCTCCTCCGAGAGGTAGTAGCGGATGAGGTCGGGTACGTAGGTGTAGACGAGCTTGTCGTCGGCGACGCCGTTGCCGACCGCGTTCGCGATCGTGACGTTGCCGAGGCGCGCGGCGAGCATGAGCCCCGGCGAGCCGAGCATCGAGTCGGCACGGAACTGCAGCGGGTCGAGGAACTCGTCGTCGACACGGCGGTAGATGACGTCGACGCGCGTCGGCCCCGCCGTCGTGCGCATGAAGACGCGCCCGCCCGAGCAGTAGAGATCGCGCCCCTCCACGAGCTCGACCCCCATGAGGCGCGCGAGCAGCGTGTGCTCGAAGTAGGCGGAGTTGTAGACACCCGGCGTGAGCACTACGACGGTCGGGTCGTCGACGCCCTCGGGGGCGGATGCGCGCAGTGCTGCGAGCAGGCGCTGCGGGTAGTCGCCGACCGGCCGCACGCGCATCGAGACGAAGAGCTCAGGCAGGGTCTGCGCCATGACGCGGCGGTTCGAGATCACGTAGCTGACACCCGAGGGCACGCGCACGTTGTCTTCGAGCACGCGCCACGCGCCCTGCTCGTCGCGGATGAGGTCGATTCCCGACACCTGGATGCGCACGCCGTTCGCGGGCTCGATGCCGAACGCCTGGCGGTGGAAATGGCTCGACGAGCTGATGAGGTTCGCGGGGATGACCCCGTCGAGCACGGCGCGCTGCAGCCCGTAGACGTCGGAGAGGAAGGCCTCGAGCGCCTTGACGCGCTGTTTGACGCCGCGCTCGACGGTCACCCACTCGGCCTGCTCGATGACCCGCGGCACGGCGTCGAGGGGGAACGGGCGCTCCTCCCCTGCGAAGTCGAACGTGACGCCCTGCGCGAGGTATGAGTCGGCGAGCGACTCGGTGCGCCCGCGCAGTTCCTCCTGCGTCATGCGGGCGAGGGCGGCGTGGATCTCGCGGTAGGCGGGGCGGGCGGTGTCGGCGGATGCGAACATCTCGTCCCAGGGCGGGCTGCCGGCGCGGCGCGTGGCGACGGCGCCGTATCCCTCGAACAGCTCACCCATGGACCGAGCGTAGGGCCGCGATGTTGCGCGAGTGTTTCGAGGGCCCCGGAACAGGGAAACGGCCCGCCTGAGGGGGGGTTCTGGCGGGCCGTCTCGCGGAGCTGCGACGCTCCGGGGGAATCTCCCGCGGCGGCGACCACCACAGCGCCGCCGCGGGAATGCATTCATGGTAAGTACGGACCCTGTGCGTCCGCCCGACGCGTGCTGGGAGATCAAGGCGTGTCCCCATCCGCCCTCGGCGTCGCACGAGTCTTGGCGAAAGGTCGCCGAGTTGCCTCGATCCATCGGCGCCCCATCTTGTGGGCAACGGCCGCAGTGGTGCCGCTGCCCGCGAAGATGTCGACCACGAGTTCACCCGGATTGGTCGCAATGTGAACAATCCGCTCCAGGAGAGACTCCGGCTTCGGTGTATCGAAGACCTCGGCCGCCGGAAACATCGCCATCAAGTGACGCTTGGCGTCATCGTTCGTGCCGGTGCAGCGCGCCTTCGCCAAAGTAGTGAAGGACAACTACGGGTGGGAATGCGCGATCACCGGAGTCAAGACGAGGGAGTTCCTGATCGCGTCCCATATCGTCCCCTGGGCAGACGACGAGACGATCGACCTCTCGTCGCACCCCCGAACCGGACATTCTTGCAGCGACGCCTCGACCTAACTCCCTAGTCAGCCTCGTGCTCACCGACGACCAGGTAAGGCTCGCCTAACCGCGCCGTAAGATGGCGTGGTGACCCGAGTCTTCCGTGCGGCCGTCGCGGCCGTCGCATCCGTCGCGCTGCTCGCCGGATGCGCCACCGCGACACCGCAGCCGCAGAACGGCGCGGAGAGCACCTCCCCCGTCGACACGCGGCCGCTCGCCGAGCTCGAGCTGTACGCCGACCCTCGCGCGGCCGAGGGGCCCCGCACGGCGGTCGCCGGATCGGAGGCCATCGAGCCCGTCACCGAGAACCCGACCCAGGCGCTGCCGGCATCCGTCGTCTCCCACGACACGGGCGGCGACACGCGCGTCACCGTGGCCGACACCTCGCGCGTGCTCGCGCTCGACCTGGCCGGCTCGCTCGCGGCCACCGTGTGGGGCCTCGGCCTCGGCGACACTCTCGTCGGCCGGGACACGACGACGACGTTCCCCGGCGCGGGCGACCTGCCTGTCGTCACCTCGGGCGCGCACGCGATCAACGCCGAGGCGGCGCTCGCGCTGCGCCCCACGCTCGTGCTGACCGACGGCAGCATCGGCCCGCGCGACGTGCTCGCGCAGCTGCGCGAGTCGGGCGTCACGGTCGTCTTCCTCGAGAACGAGCCGAGCTTCGAGGGCGCCGTGCAGCTCGCGCGCGACGTGGCGGCCGCCCTGGGCGTGACGGAGGCGGGCGAGTTGCTCGCCGAGCGGCTCGCGGGCGAGATCGATGGCATCCGCGCCCAGATCGACGCGATCGCGCCGACCGACCCCGAGCGGAAGCTGCGCATCGTCTTCCTCTATCTGCGCGGCGGCAGCGGCATCTACTACCTCTTCGGCGAGGAGTCGGGCGCCGACCACCTCATCGAAGCCCTCGGTGCGCGCGACGTCGCGGGCGAGCTGGGCTGGCAGGGCATGCGACCCATGACCGACGAGGCGCTCGTGAAGGCCGACCCGGACGTCATCCTCGTCATGACCGACGGCCTCGCCTCGGCGGGCGGTGTCGACGGGCTGCTCGCGGCCAAGCCCGCGCTCGCACTCACGACCGCGGGGAAGCACCGCCGCATCGTCGACATGGACGACGGCGAGGTGCTGAGCTTCGGCCCTCGCTCGGCGCGCGTGCTCGACGCGCTCGCGCGCGTGCTCTACGCCGAGCCCTGAGCTTCTGGCCCACGGCCCCCGAGGGCTTTAGGCTCGGAACGGGGGTGTCACATGACTGAGGAGTCCCGCCGCGTTCTGGTCGTCGATGACGACCCGGATGTGGCGCTGTTCGTCAAGACGGTGCTCGAGCGACGCGCGGGGTGCGTCACGCAGACGGTACCGGATGCGGCATCCGCGATCGCCGCGATCGCCGCGTTCCGGCCGGATGTCGTGGTCACCGACATCCAGATGCCCGGCCTCTCGGGACTCGACCTGCTCGGCGCCATCCGCACGGAGACACCGTGGATGCCCGTCGTCATCATGACCGCGCACGTCTCCGTGGACTACGCCGTGTCGGCGCTGCGGGCCCAGGCCGACGAGTTCCTCACGAAGCCGCTCGACTCGGCACGCCTCGTGGAGGTCGTGACGCGGCTCGCCGACGAGGGACGCGCGCGGCGGGAGGCGAGCACCCAGAAGCAGTACGTGCTCGCCGTCGGCGCCCACCCCGACGACGTCGAGATCGGGGTCGGCGGCATCCTCGCGGCGCACCGCGCGGCGGGCGACGAGATCACGATCCTCACCCTCTCGCGCGGGGCGCGCGGCGGGGATGCCGACGATCGGCAGCACGAGTCGCTCGCCTCAGCCGAGCTGCTCGGCGCGCGGCTCTTCCTCAAGGACCTCACCGACACCGAGATCCCCGGCGGAGGCACGACCGTGCGACTCATCGAGGAGGTCGTGCGCGAGGTCGTGCCGACCGTCGTGTACACGCACACCAACCACGACCGGCACCAGGACCACCGCGCCGTGCACGAGGCGACGATCGTCGCGACGCGCACGATCGACACCGTGGCGTGCTACCAGAGCCCCTCCGCGACGGTCGACTTCCGGCCGACGCGCTTCGTGTCGATCGACGGCTTCGTGGAGCGCAAGCTCGAACTGCTCGCGTGCTTCCGCTCGCAGACCGACGCCCGCAGCTACCTCGCGCCCGACTTCGTGACCGCCACAGCGCGCTACTGGTCGCGATTCGGCGGCGGAGAGAGCGTCGAGCCGCTCGAGATCGTGCGGGAGACCGCCGACCTCTCGACGCCCGTGCGCGACCGCGCCATGGGAGAGCGCACGACGGGCGAGACCCGATGACGCGCGTGCTCGTGACGGGGGTCGGCGGGGCGGCCGGCGTGGCCGTCGTGCGCTCGCTCCTCGGGCGCGACGACGTGACGGTGTTCGCCGCCGACATGGACGGCTGGGCGGCTGGCCTCTACCTCGTGCCCGCCGAGCGGCGCCGCCTCGTCGAGCCCGGACGGTCGGACGCCTTCGTGCCGGGTCTCGCCGACCTCGTCGCGCGCGACCGCATCGACGTCGTCATTTCGACGGTCGACGTCGAGCTCGCGGCCCTCGCGGAGCGCCGCGACGAGCTCGCGCCCGCGGTGCTCGCCGCACCGAGCGCCGACACCCTCGCGACCGCGCTCGACAAGCTCGCCCTCGCCGAGCGCTGTGCGCCGACCGCGAACGTGCCGCGCACCGTGCTCGCGGGCCCCGACGCGCTCGCCGTCGACTGGGAGTTCCCCGTCTTCGCGAAGCCGCGCAGCGGCGCCGGCAGCCGCGGCATCCGCGTCGTGCCCGACCGCGCTGCGCTCGAGGCGCTGCCCACCGACGAGGGTCTCATCGTCCAGGACCTGCTGCCGGGCGAGGAGTACTCCGTCGACGTCATCGCGGATGCCTCGGGT
>JAEYVF010000104.1 GCA_023432005.1 Actinomycetes bacterium | reverse complement strand
GGCCTGCTCGGCCGCGATGCGCGCGGCTTCCGCGTCGTGCGTGGCGATGACGCCCGCGGCCGCGGTGGCGTATCCCGCCAAGAGGGCCGGGAGTTCAGTCGGGCTCTCGGCGACGCCCAGCGCCTCGACGGCGGCTGCCGCCGCGGCCGCGCTGTCGGCGGAGGCGAGCGTGCGCGCGCCGACGAGCGCCGCGTTGACGGCCCCGATACCCTCGGCGAGCTCGCTCAGCGCGCCGTCGAGCTTCTCGACCGCGGCGGTGAGCTCCACGGTGCTCGCCTCGAGCTCGGATCGTGTCTCGTCGATCGACTCGGACTCTGCCGCGAGCTGGACGGCGAGTGCCTCGAGTGCCTCCGTGTCGAGCGCGGGGTCGACGGGCCCGGGCGCCGCGATCGGTCGGAACCCGGGACGCAGCGCGTCCGCCGTCGGCGCGTCCGTCTCATACAGCTCGACGAGCTCCTCGGAGAGCGCGGTGTGCGCGGCCGTGACCGGCGCGAGCGCCTCCGTCCCCCCGAGCAGTTCGACATGAGGCAGCACGCTCTGGGCGACCGCGTCGCGTGCGGCGATCGCCGCGGCGCCCGCCGCCTCGAGCGCGTCGAGCGCCGAGCGCTGAGCCGTCGCGGCGGCCGCGGCCTCTCCACGCGCCTCGGATGCGGCCTCCAGAGCGGAGTCGTGCGCCAGCTGGTTCGCCCAGGCGACCGCACCCGTCACGCCGCCCGTGAGCACGAGCGCGCCCACGACCGCGATCGCGAGCGCACCGCGGCGCCCGATCCTGCGGCGGGGTCTCGCCACGACCTCGACGATCGGCTCCGTCTCGGGCACGACCTCGACGATCGGCTCCGTCTCGGGCACGACGTCGAGGACAGCCCCCTGCTGTTCCCCCATGGCCAGTCACGATAGCGGCGGAGCCTGGCAGGTGGCTAGATGCAGCTGAGGAAGCGTCAACCGTACGCCACGGGCGAAATACCCACCGCCTGCCCGGCATTGTCAGGGACCTCGTGCTTGTATGGACACACGGCACCACACCGCGACCCGAGGGAAGGAGCAGGACATGTCTCAGATCACGACCGATGGCACCGTCGAGCTGGAGCGTCCCGCACTCACCGCGGCCGACAGGTGCGACATGTGCGGCGCGCAGGCGTACGTGCGCGTCACCCTCGTCTCGGGCGAGCTGCTGTTCTGCGCCCACCACGGCGCCGAGTACAAGCCGAAGCTCATCGAGACGGCGCTCGACTGGCACGACGAGAGCGACCGCCTCGCCGAGGATCGCTGAGTGGCTGAAGCCCCCGGTGGCCTCGGCCGCCGACTGCGGTACCTCGCGGGCCGCGCAGCACGCCTCAACCCGGCGAACGTGTGGCGGATCGCGGGCGCGGCGCGGCCGCTGACACGGAAGCCGCGTCTCCTCATCGTCGCCGACATGCTGTGGTGCTCCGTGCGCTACGAGTTCGGCTTCCAGGACTATCTCGACTGGGACGTCGTGATGCTGACCGGCGCCGAGCGGCGCACGTTCATCACGCATCCGAAGTCGAACCACCTCGCGATGACCCTCAACGATCCGGAGCTGCGGCGCATCTTCGCCGACAAGCTCCTCTTCAACGCGCGCTTCTCGGAGTTCATCGGGCGCGAGTGGATCGACCTCCGTGAGACGGGCGCTCTCGCTGTCCGCGCGTTCCTCGACGCGCGCGGCCGCGCGATGCTCAAGGTGCCCGACAGCCTGTCGGGGCACGGCATCCGCAAGGTCGAGCGCGACGACGTCGACGATGTCGACGCCTTCCTCGCGGATGCCCTCGAGCACCGCCAGTTCCTGCTCGAGGGCTACATCGACCAGCACCCCGAGATGGCGTCGCTGTGCCCCACGAGCGTCAACTCCCTGCGCGTCATCACCTACTTCGACGGCGAGAGACTGCACCCGCTCGCGAGCGTGCTCAAGATGGGCAACGGCGGCGACATCGACAACTTCTCGAACGGCGGCATGTACACGATGCTCGACGAGACCGGAACCGCCCGCTTCGCGGCGTTCGACGAGAGCGGGACGAGCTACGCGGTCCATCCGCTCACCGGGACGTCGATCGTGGGCTTCCGGGTGCCGCTCTACGACGAGGTCATGCCGATGCTGGAGCGCGCCGCCCGCGTCGTGCCCGAGGTGCCGTATGTCGGCTGGGACATCGCCATCACCCCCGGCGGCCCCGTCATCATCGAGGGCAACCCCAACTCCGGTGTCTACCAGTCCAAGCCCTCGGTGTCGGGGATCCGCGAGGGGCTCCTCCCCCGCTACCGCGCGGCGATCGGCTTCTGAACCCGCTCGCCGGCGTGCCAGCGCCGGTCGTCGCGGAACTCGCGCAGACGAGCCTCGTACGCCGCGACGGCGTACTCCTCGTGCGCGATCCGCGGCTCCGTATCCGGGTCGAGCCGCGCGAGCAGTGCGCGGGTGTAGTGCGGGTTCATGACGAGGAGCGGCCCGATGAGCGAGGTGCCGACGAGGCCCCCGACCCGCACGCCCTCGACGGCCGTCGTCGTGTTGCGGCCGATGCCGCGCTCCGCCGTGAGGAACCCCTCGACGCCCGGGGCGACGCGGACCATCGAGAACTGCGACTTGTAGCCGACGACGGGGCGATCGGCGGGGAGCTCGGGCACGGGCCCCATGACCTTCCCGCTGTAGCGGCCCATCATGGCGAGCGTCGACTCGAGCTCGATGAGACCGAGCCCCTCGGCGTCGTAGCCCATGTCGGGGTTGCGGATGCGCGTGCCGAGCACCTCGAGGGCGTTGTGGGTGAACAAGGTCGCGGCTCCGGATGCGATGCGCTCCTCGAGCGCCGCACGGTGCGGCCGCAGGCGGTCGATCGCCTTGAGCTGGCCGCTCTCGGTGAGCGGCCCCAGGTAGAGCAGGTCGACGTCGCGGTCGAGGAACGCAGGGCGCTCGTTGAGGCCCGTGCGCACGACCTCCGCGTCCGGGCGGCACTGCGCGAGGTAGGTGATGTTGGCGTTGTCGCCGTGGAGGTTGGCGACCTCCGGGAACAGCATCTCGATCGTGAGGCTCATCGGCGGGCCCCCGCTCGCTCGAGCAGGCGCGCGCGGAGCCGCTCCTGCACCCTGTTGCCCGTCGTCAGGGCGTTGTGCACGCTGTGCAGGTTGAACACGACGTCGGCGTGGCCGATGTCGAGCCGCTCGGCGGGCTCGGTCTCCGACTCCAGCGTCTCGATACGCGCGGGGTCGACGCCTGCGATCGCGAGCCTCAGCGCCTGGTCGAAGCGGCGATTGCCGCCGACGACGATCTGCTCGATCGTCTCGTCGGCGAGGTACTCGTAGTCCGCGTCGTAGATCCAGGCCGTGTTCTCGACCTCGTTCTCGCGCTCGCTCCACTCGTCGATCGTCATGACGACCGCCTTGCGGCCGGGGAACGAGCGCAGGTACTCGAAGGCGCGCGAGCAGGCCACTCCCACGAGCCCCTTCGTGAGCAGGCGCACCAGGAGGGCGTCGCCGATGCGCTCGGATGCGAACCGGGTGGCCGGAGGGGCGAGGGTCTCGAAGGCGCGCACGATCCTGTCGCGCGGGACGCCCAGCACATCGAGCACCGCGGCGACCGCGATCTCGTTGTAGACGTTGACGATGTTGTCGTTGACGAGCCGCACCTCGCGCTGCTCGCCGTCGAAATCGAGCACGACCCGCTCGGCGGACGCGTCGATGTCGCGGGCCCGGTAGGCCGCCTCCGGCGAGCGGAAGCCGCACGCGGTGCAGTGCGCGCGTCCGATGTGGTTGAAGCGCCAGTGATCCCACGCGAGCCGCTGGTCGCACACGGGGCAGGTCATCGCGTCGAGGGCGGCTCCCGTCGGGTGCTCCGTGTCGCTCGGGAGCCGGTCCACCGCGAAGTGCACGCGCGGATTGGACTCGCCGCCGAGCGAGGAGGCGATGAGGTCGTCGGCGTTCAGCACGAGCGTCGTGTCGCCCGCGAGCTCCGAGCTGAGGATCCACGCGATGTACTCGGGGTGCGCGTTGCGCTTGATCGAGTCGCGCGTCAGGTTCGTGCAGACGAGGATGTCGGGGTGCAGCCCCGGGAGCACGAGCCGCCCCGAGCGCTCGTCGAGCTCGAGGACGCCGACGTCGGCGCGCGAGCGGCCGCGCCAGTCCACGGCGGCGATGAGCGACGCGGCGATGCCCGCGGCGAGATTCGATCCGCTGCGATTGCTCGCCACGCGCATCCCCTCGCCCGTGAGGGCCTCCGCGAGCATGTTCGAGACGGTCGTCTTGCCGTTCGTGCCCGTGACCGCGACGACGCGCGGCGGATGCTGCACGGCCCCGATGATGCCGGGGTGGATGCGACGGGCGACGATGCCGGGGACGTGCGTCCCCTGACGCCCGAGCACCCGCAGCAGGGCGGCCGTGAGCTTGGCCGCCCAGACGGCCAGGAGCACGCGCACGCGGCGCCCCTTACTCGAGGTAGTCCCGCAGCGACTGCGAGCGGCTCGGGTGGCGCAGCTTCGCCATCGTCTTCGACTCGATCTGACGGATGCGCTCGCGCGTCACGCCGAAGGTGTCGCCGATCTGGTCGAGCGTCTTCGGCATCCCGTCGCCGAGGCCGAAGCGCATGCGGATGACACCCGCCTCGCGCTCCGAGAGCGAGTCGAGGAGCGACTCGAGCTGCTTCTGCAGCATCGTGAATCCCACCGCGTCGGCGGGGACGACGGCCTCGGTGTCCTCGATGAGGTCGCCGAACTCGCTGTCGCCGTCCTCGCCGAGAGGCGTGTGCAGCGAGATCGGCTCGCGACCGTACTTCTGCACCTCGATGACCTTCTCGGGGGTCATGTCGAGCTCGCGGCTCAGCTCCTCGGGCGTGGGCTCGCGACCCAGGTCCTGCAGCATCTGCCGCTGCACGCGGGCGAGCTTGTTGATGACCTCGACCATGTGCACGGGGATGCGGATGGTGCGCGCCTGGTCGGCCATCGCGCGCGTGATCGCCTGGCGGATCCACCACGTCGCGTACGTCGAGAACTTGAAGCCCTTGGTGTAGTCGAACTTCTCGACGGCGCGGATGAGGCCGAGGTTGCCCTCCTGGATGAGGTCCAGGAACTGCATGCCGCGACCCGTGTAGCGCTTCGCGAGCGACACGACGAGGCGGAGGTTGGCGCCCAGGAGGTGGTTCTTCGCGCGCTGTCCGTCGCGCGCGACCCAGGAGAGCTCGCGGCCGAGCTGGCTGCGCTTCTCCTGGTCGGTCATGTGGGAGAGCTTCTCCTCGGCGAACAGGCCGGCCTCGATGCGCATCGCGAGCTCGACCTCCTGCTCGGCGTTGAGGAGGGCGACCTTCCCGATCTGCTTGAGGTAGTCCTTGACGGGGTCGGCGGTCGCGCCCGTGATGGCGGCCGAGTAGACCGGCACCTCGTCCTCGTCGTCGCTCATCGACAGGCGCAGAGCGCCCGTGGGGAGCGGCTCGTCGCGGCTGGCCGAGTCGTCCTCGGTCTCCTCGGCGTCGTCGTCTGCGTCGTCCTTCGCGGCGGGCTCGGGTGCCCCGTCGCCGTCGGCCTCGTCGCCCTCCGGCGCGTCGACGACCGCCTCGTCGCCCTCGGCGACCTCCTCGATGTCGCCGTCGAGCTCGAGATCGGTGTCCTCGTCGAGCTCGTCGCCGGCGTCGAGCTCCGGGTCCTTGGCCTTCGCGGCCGAGGCCTTGCCCTTGGGGGCGGCCTTGGCGGGCGCCTTCTTCGCCGGCGTCTTCGCGGCGGTCTTCGCCGGCGCCTTGGCGGCCGTCTTCGTGGGCGCCTTGGCGGCGGTCTTGGCGGGTGCGGCGGCGGACTTCTCGCGGTCGTCCTTGACCGCATCCTTCGTCGTGGTGTTGCGGGGGGTGGCCATGCTGACCCCTTTCGCGGGTGGGGAGGTGCGTCTGGGCAGTACGTAGACCCGTGTCAAGTCCCCCGCACGTCACGCAGCAGGATCTCGCCTGCCCGTCACGCGCTCCACGGGGAATCGACCGGGTCTCGGTTGTCTATTCTCGCACACGCGGGGGTCGCCTCCCGCCGCGTGCTCTGAAGAGTGCAACCCACAGGGGGGCTATCTCTATTCCCTCCTCCTCGGCGAGACGTCGCCGCGCGCCCGTCCGCGTCCACAGCACGCCGATCGTCCCGACGAGCGCGACCGCGAAGACCGTGAGGAACGCGATCCGGAAGCCGTCGAGGCTGTAGAGCTGCGAGGGCAGGCCGGAGGCCATGCGCACCTCGTCCACGAGGTCGAGAACGCCGCCGACGAGGAGCATCGAGACGAAGCCGCCGACGAAACCGCCCGAGTTCGCGATCCCGGTCGCCGATCCGTGCGCGTGACTCGGGTTCTCGCTGCGCGCGACGTCGAGCCCGATGAGCGAAGCCGGCCCGCACACGCCGACCCCGAGGAAGAACACCGAGACGAGCCATACCGGCGGCACCGGCTGCCACACGAGCACGACCGCCCAGATCAGGAACACCGACCAGGTGAGCGCGAGCACGAGATCGCTGCGACGCAGCGGATGCCGGGCGACGAGCAGCCCGATCGCCGGGCCGGACACGAGCGTGCCGACGACCATGAGCGAGAAGACGCCGGATGCGGTGGCCGCGTCGTATCCGAGCCCCGCCGTGAGGAAGGGGTAGCCCCACAGGATGCCGAGCATCGAGGGGAGGGTGCCGCCCAGCAGGTGCGCCCAGAAGCCGATCCGCGTGCCCGGGCGGCGCAGGCTCGCGCGCAATCCGAGCTCGCGGGGGTCGATCACGGAGATCTCGGCCGTGGTCGCGAGCCGTGCACCGCGGCGCACGACGGCGAGGGCGACGAGCGCCGAGAGCACGCCCGCGCCCGCGGCGGCGAGGAAGGTCGGCGTCCACCCAGCCAGATGCAGGAGGAGGGCGAGCGGGAAGGCGGAGACGATCTGACCGAACTGCCCCGTCATCCCGACCCATTGCGCGAGCTGCGGGAGGATCCGCCCCTCGAACCACGCGGGGAGCAGACGCAGGACGCTCACGAACGTCGCGGCGTCGCCCATGCCGACGAGCACGCGCGCGAGGATCGCGAGGCCGACGCCGTCGGCGATCGCGAGCAGCCCTTGGCCCGCGGCCATCACCACGGCGCCGGTCACGATGAGCACGGGGGCGCCGATCCGATCCGCGAGCACGCCCACGGGGATCTGCAGCACCGCGTAGACGACGATCTGCACCACCGCGACGGTCGAGATGACGGCCGCGTTCACCTCGAACCGGTCGGTCGCCTCGACGCCCGCGACACCGAACGAGGTGCGTTGCATGACGGCGACGAGATACGCGAACGCGGCCCCGGCGAACACGAGCCAGGACCGCGCGGAGTTCACTCCCCCAGGCTACGCGCGGTCAGGGTCGGGGCTCGTCGCGGCGCGACGCGAGGAAGCGCTCGAGCTCCGCGGCGATCGTGTCGGCGCTCGGGAGCTCGCCGTCCTCGTCGACGAGCGGCGACGGGAGCGGGTTCTCCTCCATGTAGCTGTCGTGGCGCTCCTCGAGCGTGCGCACGAGGCGCTCGAGCTCGGAGTTGCCCGCGACCTGCTCCTCGACCTTGAGCGTGAACTCCCGGCCCTCCTCGCGCAGCTCGTCGCTCGGGAAGATGAGCCCCGTGGCGGCGCTGATGCTCTCGAGAGCGGCCACCGCGGCGACCGGGTACTCGGTATCGGCGAGGTAGTGCGGCACGAGCAGCACGAAGCCGGCCGTCGGGTGGCCGGCCTCCTGGAGCCGGTACTCGAGCAGGTGCAACACATTCCCGGGCACCTGCGTGCGCGGGCGCCAGACCGATAACGCATCGATCAGCTCCGCGCGGTTGCCGCTCACGGTCACGCCGATCGGCCGCGTGTGCGGCGTCGGCATCGGGATCGCGTTGATCCACGTCGTGTCGGCGACGTCGAAGCGCTCGACGAGCTCGATGACGGCGCGCGTGAACCCCTCCCAGCGGAAATCCGGCTCGTAGCCGGTGAGCAGCAGGAAGGGCTGGTGGAGCTCGTCCTCGACGAGCGAGAGCACGAGGCGGGCGGGCTCGTACGACGAGAGGTGATCCTCGTCGAAGAACATGACGGGACGGCGCGCCCGGTAGTCCAGAAGGGCGTCGTTGTCGAAGACGACGAGGTCGCGCACGGAGGGCAGTCCGCGCAGCACCTCCGTGATCTGACCGACGGCGGAACCCGAGTCGGTGAAGCCCGTCAGACCGGCGACGAGATGCAGCCCCGTGGGCACGTCCGAGACGTCCCCGACGACCTCGTAGAGCGGGTTCTGATGCATGCCTCCGAGTCTAGGAGCCGCCTCACGGGCGTCGCCGGATGAGGCGGGCCGCGGCGTGATGCTCACAGCGAACAGCTCGCGCCCGGGGACTACCCTGACCGCATGACCGCACCCGAGCTCTCCGTCACGTCCGCCCCGCTCGCCGACATCGAGGCCTCGCTCCTCGTCCTCGGCGTCACGAAGGGCGCCGACGGGCCGGTCGTCGTCGGGGACGCCCCGGCCGGGATCGCCGAGCTCCTCGCGCCGCTCGGTGTGACGGGCGCGGCCGACGAGTTCCGCCGCGGGCCGGTGCTCCCCGGTGGGCGCAGCCCCATCGCCTTCGTGGGCCTCGGCGCCGAGCCCGGGCGCGCCGCCATCCGCTCGGCTGCGGGCACCGCAGGGCGCCTCGCCACCGGCATCGACTCCCTCGCCCTCGCCCTGCCCGTCGACGACGACGAGCTCGCGGAGGCCGCCCTCGAGGCCGCGGCGAGCGGCGCCTACGCCTACCTCGCCTACCGCACGGGCGACACCACCGCGAAGCGTCCCGCCGCCCGCATCTCGCTGCGCGTGCCGGAGAGCGTCGACGGGGAGCGCGTCGTCGCCGGTGCCGCCGCGACCGCCGCGGCGACGCACCTCGTGCGCGACCTCGTCAACGAACCCGCGTCGGACCTCTACCCCGCGACGTTCGTCGAGCGCGCGCGGGAGCTCGTCGGAGACCTGCCCGTCGAACTCGAGGTGCTCGACCCGACGCAGCTCGCGGCGCAGGGCTTCGGCGGCATCCTCGGCGTGGGGAGCGGATCGAGCCGAGCACCCCGTCTCCTCATCGCACGCTATGCCCCCGAGGGCGCGGAGAGCCATCTCGCCGTCGTCGGCAAGGGCATCACCTATGACTCGGGCGGGCTCTCGCTCAAGCCGCCGGCCTCGATGGCGACCATGAAGTACGACATGACGGGCGCCGCGACGGCGCTTGCGGCCGTTCTCGACGCGGCGCGCCGCGGATCGCGTGTGCGCGTCACGGCGTGGCTGTGCCTCGCCGAGAACATGCCCTCAGGCACGGCCCTGCGACCCGGCGACGTCGTGCGCACCTGGAACGGCACGACCGTCGAGGTGACGAACACGGATGCCGAGGGTCGCGTCGTGCTCGCCGACGGCCTCGCGGCCGCGGCGGCCGAGCGCCCCGACCTCCTGGTGGACGTCGCGACGCTCACGGGTGCCGCTCGCATCGCGATGGGCGAGCGCACGGTCGCCGTCATGGGCGACGAGGCCGCGGTCGACCTCATGCTCGCCGCGGCCAAGCGCGCGGACGAGCCCATGTGGCCGATGCCCCTCCCGCCCGAGCTGCGCGCGGTGCTCGACTCCGACATCGCCGACCTCGCGAACGCGAAGCTCGGCGCGACGGCGGGCGGCATGCTCGTCGCCGGGCACTTCCTGCGCGCCTTCGTCGGCGAGGCCGGGGGCGACGGTCCCGGCGCGCGCATCGGCTGGGCGCACCTCGACATCGCGGGCCCCGCGTACAACACGGGCGGACCCTACGGCGGGGTCGGCAAGGGGCCGACGGGAGTCGCCGTGCGCACGCTCGTCGCACTGACGGCGCACCTCGCAGGAGCGTAGTAGGGTCGACTCGGCAAGGAACGCCTTGCCCTTTCCCGCTCCGCGACACCACCGATATCGCGGGGATTCCGACACGCGAAGCGCAAGGGAGTTTCTCCAGTGTCAGAGCAGACCTACGACCTCGTCGTCCTGGGAGCGGGAAGCGGTGGCTACGCCGCCGCCCTGCGCTACGCCCAGCTCGGCAAGTCCGTCGCCCTCATCGAGAAGGACAAGGTGGGCGGCACATGCCTCCACGTCGGGTGCATCCCGACGAAGGCTCTGCTCCACTCCGCCGAGGTGGCGGACGTCGCCCGCGAGTCCGCCAAGTACGGCGTCACGACCCAGTTCGGCGGCATCGACATCGCCGCGGTGACCGCCTACCGCGAGGGGATCGTCGCCGGCAAGTGGAAGGGCCTGCAGGGTCTCATCAAGGGCCGCGGCATCACCACCATCGAGGGCACGGGCCGTCTGACCTCGCCCAACACCGTGCAGGTGGGCGACCAGACCATCCGCGGCACCAACGTCATCCTCGCGACCGGCTCCTACTCGCGCACGCTCCCCGGTCTCGAGATCGGCGGCCGCGTCATCACCTCCGAGCAGGCGCTCGCCCTCGACTTCGTGCCGAAGAAGGTCGCCGTCCTCGGCGGCGGCGTCATCGGCGTCGAGTTCTCGAGCGTGTGGAAGAGCTGGGGCGCCGACGTCACGATCATCGAGGCCCTCCCGCACCTGGTCCCCAACGAGGACGAGTCGATCTCGAAGCACTTCGAGCGCGCCTTCCGCCGCCGCGGCATCGAGTTCAAGCTCGGCGTGCGCTTCTCAGGCGTCACCCAGAACGAGTCCGGCGTGGTCGTCACCCTCGAGAACGGCGGGACCGTCGAGGCCGACCTCCTCCTCGTCGCCGTCGGACGCGGCCCGCTCACGGCGAACCTCGGCTACGAGGAGGTCGGCGTGCAGCTCGATCGCGGCTTCGTCGTCGTCGACGACAAGCTGCAGACGACCGTCCCGGGCGTCTACGCGGTCGGCGACATCGTCCCCGGCCTGCAGCTCGCGCACCGCGGCTTCCAGCAGGGCATCTACGTCGCCGAGGTGCTCGCGGGCCTCGACCCGATCATGGTCGAGGACGTCAACATCCCTAAGGTCACCTACTCCGACCCCGAGGTCGCCTCGGTCGGCCTCACGCAGGCCAAGGCCGAAGAGCAGTACGGCGCGGAGAACATCACGGCCGTCGAGTACAACCTCGCGGGCAACGGCAAGAGCCACATCATCGGCACCTCGGGCGTCATCAAGGCGATCCGGGTCAACGACGGCCCCGTCGTCGGCGTGCACATGATCGGCGCCCGCGTGGGCGAGCTCATCGGCGAGGCGCAGCTCGTCGTCGACTGGGACGCCTACCCCGAGGACATCGCCCCCTACATCCACGCCCACCCCACTCAGAACGAGGCGCTCGGCGAGGCCTTCCTGGCCCTCGCGGGGAAGCCTCTGCACGGCTGAGTCCGGCGGCTAAGCTAGAACGACACGCCAGAACAAGGAGCATCACCGATGAGCGAATCCGTCAGCCTCCCGGCACTCGGCGAGAGTGTCACGGAAGGTACGGTGACCCGATGGCTGAAGAAGGTCGGCGACCGCGTGGAGGTCGACGAACCTCTGCTCGAGGTCTCGACTGACAAGGTCGACACCGAGATCCCGTCCCCCGTCGCCGGCATCGTCGAGGAGATCCTCGTGGCCGAGGACGAGACCGTCGAGGTGGGTGCGCCGCTCGTGCGCATCGGCGACGGCTCGGGCGGAGGCGAGGCGGCTCCTGCTGCCGAGGCGGCTCCTGCTGCCGAGGCCGCTCCTGCTGCCGAGGCCGCTCCTGCTGCCGAGGCCGCTCCTGCTGCCGAGGCCGCTCCTGCTGCCGAGGCCGCTCCTGCGGCGGCTCCTGCGCCCGAGGCTCCTGCCGAGGTTCCTGCGGAGGCGCCCGCTGCTGAGGCCCCCGCAGCTGAGGCCCCCGCTCCCGCAGAGGCTGCGGCCCCCGCGGCCGAGGCTCCCGCTCCTGAGGCGGCTCCTGCGCCCCAGGCGGCACCGGCCCCCGAGACCGTTGCTCCTGCTGCGGAGGCCGCCCCGGCCCCCGCAGCAGACGCCCCCGCTGAGCAGCCGGCTGCGCCTGTCGCCGAGGCTCCCGCCCCGGCTCCCGCGGTCGCATCCGAGGCTCCGGCCCCCGAGGCTCCGGCTCCGGCCGCCGCCCCCGCGTCTCACGCGGGCTATGTGACCCCGATCGTCCGCAAGCTCGCGAACGAGAAGGGCGTCGAGCTCGACGGCGTCACGGGCACCGGGGTCGGCGGTCGCATCCGCAAGCAGGATGTGCTCGCGGCCGTGGCGCCCGC
>JAEYVF010000193.1 GCA_023432005.1 Actinomycetes bacterium | reverse complement strand
CGTGTACGTGCTCGTGAACATCGCCATCGACCTCCTCTACGGAGTGCTCGACCCGAGGATCCGCTATGTCAAGTAAGAATCCCGTCCGCACCGCCCCCCACTTCGTCGCCGAGGTCGACGAGGGCGGGCTGGGCGCCGTCGACGCGGTGCGCGTGAGCGACCGCAAGTCGAACCTCTGGCTCGACGCCTGGCGCGACCTGCGCAGCCGCTGGATGTTCTGGGTCTCGGCCGTGGTGATCGCGTTCATCGTGTTCGTCGCGTTCTTCCCGGGCGTGTTCACGTCGGTCCCGCCGAACGACAACTGCATCCTGAGCATCTCGAACGAGGCGCAGGCCGAGCAGTTCGGCCTCCCGATCGGCACCCGGATCTCCGACCACGGCCCGATCCCCGGTCACCCGCTCGGGTTCACGAAGCAGGGCTGCGACGTGTTCTCCCGCATCGTGCACGGCACGAGCACCTCGCTCTCCGTGGGCGTCATCGTGACGATCCTCGTGGCGGTCATGGGCATCGTCATCGGCGCCTTCGCGGGCTACTTCGGCGGCTGGCTCGACTCGCTCCTCATGCGCCTCGGCGACATCTTCTTCGCGATCCCGTACATCCTCGCGGCCGTCGTGATCATGTCGCTCTTCCTGCACGACCGGAACATCTGGGTGATCTCGCTCGCGATCGGGTTCTTCAGCTGGCCATCCACGGCCCGAATCCTGAGATCCGAGGTGCTGAGGGTGAGGAACCTCGACTACGTCATGGCCTCCGAGGCGATCGGCCTGTCGAAGGTGCGCACGATGTTCACGCACGTGCTCCCGAACTCGATCGCCCCCGTCATCATCATCTCGACGGTGGGTCTCGCGGGTGCCATCACGGCCGAGGCGACCCTGTCGTTCCTCGGCGTCGGCCTGCCCAACAACATCTTCATGTCGTGGGGCAACGACATCTCGGCGGCTCAGACGAGCCTCCGCACGGCGCCGTTCACGCTGATCTACCCGTCCATCGCCCTGTCGGTCACCGTGCTCGCGTTCATCATGCTCGGCGAGACGGTGCGCGACGCGCTCGACCCGAAGGCGAGGGCCACCCGGTGACCGCTCTCGAGCCCCTGCTCTCCGTCGAGGACCTGCAGGTCGCGTTCAAGACCCAGGACGGGTTCGTGCCGGCCGTGCGCGGGGTGAGCTTCGACCTCTACCCGGGCGAGACCGTCGCGATCGTCGGCGAGTCGGGATCGGGCAAGTCGACGACCGCGCACGCGATCATCAACCTCCTCCCGGGCTCCGGCCGTATCACGGGCGGCAAGGTGATGTTCGAGGGTCGCGACCTCTCGAAGCTCTCGCGGCGCGAGATGGAGGGCGTGCGCGGCAAGGAGATCGGCCTCGTCCCGCAGGACCCGATGAACTCGCTCAACCCCGTGCACCGCATCGGGTTCCAGGTCGAGGAGACGATCCGCGCGAACGGGCTCGCGACCTCGAAGCGCGAGGTGCGCAAGCGCGCCGTCGAGGTGCTCAAGGAGGCCGGTCTCTCGGATGCCGACCAGCGGCTCCGTCAGTTCCCGCACGAGTTCTCCGGCGGCATGCGCCAGCGCGTGCTCATCGGCATCGGCCTCTCGTCGCACCCGAAGCTGCTCATCGCGGACGAGCCGACGAGCGCCCTCGACGTGACCGTGCAGAAGAAGATCCTCGATCACCTCGAGACGCTCACGACCGAGCGGAACACGGCGGTCATCTTCATCACGCACGACCTCGGCCTCGCGGCCGAGCGCGCCGAGAACCTCGTCGTGATGCATCGCGGCAAGATCGTCGAGTCGGGCCCCGCGCGCGAGATCCTGCAGGACCCGCAGCACCCGTACACGCAGCGTCTCGTCGCGGCGGCTCCGAGCCTCGCGTCCAAGCGCATCCAGTCGGCGGTCTCGTCGGGCGCCTCGCTCGCGTCGGCCGAGGTGGCGGGCGCCGACGCGTCCTTCGACCTCGTCACGGCGGCCGAGCGCGCGGCATCCGATGCCCCCACGGTCGACGCGGCTCCCGTGATCGAGTTCCGCGACGTCACGAAGGTCTTCAAGATCCGCACGGGCGGCCCGCGGTCGATCCCGTTCACGGCGGTCGACAAGATCTCGTTCCAGGTGCCGAAGGGCTCCACGATGGCCCTCGTGGGCGAGTCGGGCTCCGGCAAGTCGACGGCGGCGAAGCTCCTGCTGCGCCTCGAGGACATCACCGAGGGCGAGATCCTCGTCGAGGGCAAGAACGTCGCCGAGCTCGGCAGCCAGGACCTGCTCAAGCTGCGCAGCAAGATGCAGCCGGTCTTCCAGGACCCGTACGGCTCGCTCGACCCGCTGCACAACATCGGCAACACGATCGCCGAGCCCCTGCATGTGCACGGGGTCGGGGACCAGAAGTCGCGTCGCGCCCGCGTGCGCGAGGTGCTCGAGCAGGTGGCGCTGCCGGAGACGGTGCTCACGCGCTACCCGAACGAGCTCTCGGGCGGCCAGCGCCAGCGCGTCGCGATCGCGCGCGCGCTCGCGCTCAAGCCGGAGATCGTCGTGCTCGACGAGGCCGTCTCGGCCCTCGACGTGCTCGTGCAGGCGCAGGTGCTCAACCTGCTCGCCGACCTCCAGGCCGAGCTCGGGCTCACCTACCTCTTCATCACGCACGACCTCGCCGTCGTCCGCGTCATCGCGGACCACGTCACCGTCATGCAGAAGGGGCGCGTGGTCGAGCAGTCGACCGTCGACGAGGTCTTCGAGAACCCGAAGACCGAGTACACGCGAGAGCTGCTGGCGGCCATCCCGGGCGCCGACATCCCGCTGGGTGCCTGAGCGCACCCCACCGGCTGACGGCCGCCGTCGCGTGCGACACGCGACGGCGGCCGCTCGCCGTAGTGTGGAGCGGGTGAGCTTCGTCCGTGCACTCGCCGGCGTCGCGACGGTCGCCGTCGCGGTCGCACTCGTGGGCTGCACGGATCAGGACCGCGTCGTCGACGGGTCGCGCGCGACGGTCGCGGTGACGGGCTCGCTCACCTCGCTCAACCCGAACACCTCGTTCGGCCGCGCGGCCGCCCTCAACGCCGACGTCGCCTACCTCACGGGAAGCGCGTTCGCCTATCCGGACGCCGAGTACGGCCTCGTCGAGGACACCTCGTTCGGCACGGCGGAGGTCACCGACGAGGACCCGCTCACGGTGCGCTACACGCTCGCATCCGATGCGCGCTGGTCCGACGGCGTTCCCGTGACGCCCGCCGACCTGCTGCTCGCGTGGGCGGCCAACTCGGGCGCCCTCGACACCCCGGATGCCGACACGGGCGCCTACGTCGACCCCGATACCGGCCGCTTCGGCGAGCTCCCCGACGACGTCGTGCTCTTCGACGGCGCCCGAGGGCGCGGCCTCGAGCTCGCGACCCAGACGCCGCAGCTCGGCGACGACGGGCGCTCGCTGTTCGTCCACTACGACGAGTTCACCGCGGGGTGGCGCACAGCCCTCGCGCCGGGACTGCCCGCGCACGTCGTCGCGTCTCGCGCCCTCGGGCTGCCGTTGCGCGATGCAGACGCCGACCCCGCATCCGACCCCGACACGGACGCGGCGGCCGCCGCGCGCGACGCGCTCGTCGCGGCGATCGAGGAGGGCGACACCGCCGAGCTCTCGGCGATCGCGAACGTGTGGAACTCCGCGTACGACCTCGCGGGAGCTGCGCCCGACCCCGAGCTGCTCGTCGCGAGCGGGCCGTACCGGGTCTCCGAGGTCTCCGACGGTTCGGTGACGCTGACCGCCAACCCGCGGTATCGCGGATCGCGCGCGCCCGCCATCGAGACGCTCGTGCTCGAGACCGTGGGCGATCCGGGCGAGCTCGTGCGCGCCTTCGAGGACGGCCGCGTCGACGTCGCAGCCCCCGCGCCCGAGGCCGAGCTGGCCGCCAGGCTGTCTCAGGTCGAGGGCGTCACCGTCACGGCGGGCACCGAGGCGACCTTCGAGCACCTCGATCTGCAGTTCTCGGCCTCGAAGTCGGGCGTCTTCGGCGACGCCCGCGTGCGCGAGGCCTTCTTGCACGTCGTCCCCCGACAGCGCATCGTCGAGGAGCTCGTCCAGCCCGTGCAGGCGGATGCCGCGCCGCTCGACTCGTTCGTGCTGCGTCCCGGCGCCCCCGGCTACGCCGACGCGATCGCGGAGAACGGCTCGGATGCGTTCCGGTCGACCGACGTCGACGCCGCCGTGACCCTCCTCGCCGCGGCGGGCGTCGCCTCGCCCGAGGTGTGCGTGCTGTACGACCGCGCCGACGCGCGTCGCGTCGCCGCGTTCGAGCTCATCCAGAGCTCCGCCGCGCGTGCCGGCTTCCGGGTGACCGACTGCTCGCGCCCCGACTGGACGGCGCTGCTCGGGGTCGCGGGTGCCTACGACGCCGCGCTCTTCGCGTGGGACACCACCCGCCTCGGCCCCGCCGCCGTCGCCGCCGTGTTCCGCAGCGACTCCGCCGTCGCCAACCTCAACCACTTCTCCGACCCGGAGGCCGACGCTCTCGTCGACCGCATCACGGGCACCGACGACGCGGACGAGCAGACCGAGGCGCTCCGCGAGCTCGACGCCCTCCTGTGGGACAGCGCGTACGGGGTCCCCCTCTTCGCGCATCCCACCCTCACGGCGGTGTCGGACCGGATCTCGGGCGTCACGCGCTCGCCGCTCGCGCGGGGCGTGCTGTGGAACGCGTGGGAGTGGGAGCCCGGCGCACCCACGGCGACGCCGGTCGGCTGAGGCTCGTCAGGCCGAGCGGGCGAGGAGGCCCTCGCCCAGCAGCAGCACGAACGGGCACAGCACCATGAGCGGCAGCAGCCACGCGCCGATGAGGAGCGCGGGCGTCGTGCGACGACGGCGCACCCGTCGCCCCGGGTCGGCGATGAGGTCGAGGGAGCGCTCGCCGATGCGCGCGTCCGCGTAGCGCCGGGCCTGCTCCATGAGCTGCACCGAGGTGCGCTCGACGAGCAGGAAGGCGCGCCGCAGGTCCTCCTCGACGACGGCCTGGAGGGTGCTCGGGGGGAAGCGGAAGAACAGCTGATCGTCGAGCACCTCGGCGCCCCACTGCGCCCCTCCCGCGTCGTCGAGCATCGCGGCCATGACATCCGGGGTGAAGAGGTAGAGGGCGTCGCGCTCGTAGCCGGGTGGGCACAGCAGCGTGAACGCCTCGTCGAACTCGATGCCCATCGAGTAGGCGGCGCCGAGGTCGAGCGGCGTGTCGGACAGCTCGTGGTCGCGCAGCAGCGCGATGTGGGGCAGGCGGCGCGGCATCGGCACGGCGAGGAAGAGACCGCCATCGACGTGACCGGGGTAGGGGCGCCTCGCCGTCGGAACGAAGTCCGGCGGCACGGGGTCGTGGAAGAACCGGCGGCCGATGAGGAACGGCGGCCACCCCGAGCCCTCGGCGGGCTGCAGCAGCGGGGTGAGGCGCTGCACCTTGCCCTCGCATCCTGACGGAGCGGGGAGCGAGTGGTCGACGCGCGACACCGGGCTCCACACGAGGTCGTTCGCCTCGGCGAAGGCGGCGAGCTCCTGCTCGATCGGCGCGACCCTGCGGCCGTAGCGGCGGTTCCAGCGGCGGTGGAACCAGATGCCTCCCACGAGGACGGCGATGCTCGCCGCCGTCCAGCTCGCGAGCCAGATCGCCGCGGCGGGCGTCGTGCCGGAGAACAGCGCGACGAGGGAGCGGGGGAGCGCGAAGACGAGCGTCGACCCCGCCGTGATGATCGCCACGATCGACAGCACCCAGAGCCATCCGGGTCGCTCCCGCCGCAGGCGCCAGACGCGCGGGCGCGGGGAGAGGGGCTCGGCGAGGGCCGAGAAGTCGAGGCCCGCGAACACGCGCAGGCGATCGTCGGCGCGCTCGTTCACGGCGTCACCCTACCGGCTCCGGTAGGATGGAACGTCGCCCGCTCGGGCGCCCACGACTTCCCCTCCCATATCCCGAGGATCCTCCATGCCCATCGCCCACCGTTCCGACCTCCGGAACGTCGCCATCGTCGCGCACGTCGACCACGGCAAGACCACCCTCGTCGACGCCATGCTGCGCCAGACCCACTCCTTCGGCTCGCACGAGCACGTCGAGGAGCGGGCCATGGACTCGAACGACCTCGAGCGCGAGAAGGGCATCACGATCCTCGCCAAGAACACGGCGATCATCTACGAGGGCGTGCACGCGACCGACGGCCCCGTGACCATCAACGTCATCGACACCCCCGGCCACGCCGACTTCGGCGGCGAGGTCGAGCGCGGCCTGTCGATGGTCGACGGCGTCGTGCTGCTCGTCGACGCGTCGGAGGGGCCGCTGCCCCAGACGCGCTTCGTGCTGCGCAAGGCCCTCGAGGCGAAGCTCCCCGTCATCCTGGCGGTGAACAAGACGGACCGCCCGGATGCGCGCATCGCCGAGGTCGTCGAGGAGAGCCACGACCTCCTTCTCGGGCTCGCGAGCGACCTGCACGACGACATGCCCGACCTCGACGTCGACGCGCTCCTCGAGCTGCCCGTCATCTACGCCTCCGGGCGCAACGGCGCCGCGTCCTGGAACCGGCCCGCCGACGGCGAGCTGCCCGACAACGACGACCTCGAGCCGCTCTTCGACGCGATCCTCACGCACGTCCCGGCGCCCGCCTACGACGACGAGGCGCCCCTGCAGGCGTGGGTCACCAACCTCGACGCCTCGCCGTTCCTCGGCCGCATCGCCCTGCTGCGCGTCTTCGCGGGCACCATCAGGAAGGGCCAGACGGTGGCCTGGGTGCGCCACGACGGCAGCCACTCCAACGTGCGCATCACCGAGCTGCTGAAGACGAGGGCCCTCGACCGCTACCCGGCGGAGTCGGCATCCGCGGGCGACATCGTCGCCGTCGCCGGCATCGAGGAGATCACGATCGGCGAGACGATCGCCGACCCCGACGACATCCGTCCGCTCCCGGCCATCACGGTCGACGAGCCCGCGATCTCGATGACGATCGGCACCAACACCTCGCCCATCGTCGGCAAGGTCAAGGGTCACAAGCTCACGGCGCGCATGGTCAAGGACCGTCTCGACCGCGAGCTCATCGGAAACGTCTCCATCCGCGTCGTCGACATCGGCCGCCCCGACGCATGGGAGGTGCAGGGCCGCGGCGAGCTCGCCCTGGCCATCCTCGTCGAGAACATGCGACGCGAGGGCTTCGAGCTCACCGTCGGCAAGCCGCAGGTGGTCACCAAGACGATCGACGGCAAGGTGCACGAGCCCTTCGAGCACCTCACGATCGACGCGCCCGAGGAGCACCTCGGCGCCATCACGCAGCTGCTCGCCGCCCGCAAGGGCCGCATGGAGGGCATGACGAACCACGGCACCGGCTGGGTGCGCATGGAGTTCATCGTCCCCTCGCGCGGCCTCATCGGCTTCCGCACCGAGTTCCTCACCATCACGCGTGGCACGGGCATCGCGAACGCCCTCGCGCACGGCTACGAGCCGTGGGCGGGCGACATCACGACGCGCGTCAACGGCTCGATCGTGGCCGACCGCGCGGGCGTCGTGACGCCGTTCGCGATGATCGCGCTCCAGGAGCGCATGTCGTTCTTCGTCGAGCCGACGCAGGAGGTCTACGAGGGGATGGTCGTGGGCGAGAACTCGCGCGCCGACGACATGGACGTCAACATCACCAAGGAGAAGCAGCTCACCAACATGCGCTCCTCCACGGCCGACAACTTCGAGAAGCTCACCCCCTCGCGCAAGCTCACGCTCGAGGAGTGCCTCGAGTTCGCCCGCGAGGACGAGTGCGTCGAGGTGACGCCCGAGGTGGTGCGCATCCGCAAGGTCAACCTCGACCAGACCGAGCGCGCCCGCGCCGCGTCGCGGCTCAAGCGACAGAACGCCAACGCCTGACCCCCGAGAAGGCGTCGTGACGAGCTGAGCGCGGCTCTGTTATTTTCGGGGTACACAACCCGAAAGGCGTCATGTCGATGAAGACCGAAGCACCTGTCCTCCGCGTGCGCACCCGTACTCGCCTCCTCGCCGGTTTCGCGGCCTTCATCGGCCTTTCTTCGATGGGTGCGCTGCCGGCCGCCGCTGCGCAGGCGGCTCCCGACGACGCCTGGAAGATCGACTCGTACGTCGTCTCGAGCACGTATTCGGGGTACGCCGTCGACATCCGCGTGTACGAGACGGACCTCGTGGCCGAGCTCGATCAGGTGCGGATCGTCGTGCACCGCGCCGTCGGGGGCGACGTCGTGAAGGTCGACAAGCCGACAGGCAGTGTCGTCGCGACGCTCAAGGCGGGACAGGCGGTCACGGCGCCCATCGTCATCCAGCAGGGCAGCTACGACGAGCTCGGCAGCTCGTCGTGGGTGAAGCCCGACGCCACGTGGGCCGCCGAGACGGTGCCGACCGGGACGACCGTGGAGCTCGTCGACGGCGACGGCGACATCCTGCTGAGCCGCACGATCGGCCTCCCCGCGACGCGCAACGGCGTCGCCCTCGCCGATGTGATGCCCGCTGCTCCCGCGTTCACGAGCCCCGCCGCGAACTTCCGGGACGGCGCCGACTACGCCGGCATCGCCGTCGACGTGCGCGTGCGGGATGTGACGGATGCCACGCGCGTCGTCGTGCGCGTCGACCGGGAGGGCGCCCCCGCCGTCGTCAAGACGAGCAAGCCCGCGCTGCTCAGCGCGCTCAACATGGGCGGACCGAGGTCGCTCACCGTGCCGATCGTGATCCGCGCCGGCAGCTATGACGAGAGCGCGAGCAGCAGCTGGAACCACCCGGGCGCTGTGTGGACGCCCACCTCGGTGCCCACCTCGGTCACGGTCACGATCGAGCGCGCGCACGGCGCCGCCCTCGTCGCGACCCTGCCGATCGGCGGGAGCATCGGCGCGATCATGCCCACCGCATCCGAGCCCGTCGTGATCCCGCTGCCCGCCGAGGGCCCCTTCGAGGTGAACGTGCCGGACGGTGCCGGCGACGTCTCGCTCGACCTCGGCACGCCGGTCGGCGGCACGATCGCGGTGCCCGTCGAGGTCACCGTGACGACCCCTGCGGGCGTCGAGCTCGTGATCCCCGCCGGCGCCACGGTCACCTCCGACGACCCGAGCTGGGACGGCGTGATCTCCCTCCCCGTCGTCAAGACGGGCGTCACCGTGCCCTCGACGGGCACGCAGAAGGCCACCGTCGCCCTCGCGATCGAGGTCGGCTCCGCGACGTCGCGCCTCGAGTTCGACGGCCCCGTCAAGCTCGTGCTCCCCGGCCAGGCCGGCAAGAAGGCGGGCTTCATCCAGGGCGGCGTGTTCACGGCGATCACCGCGACGTGCGCCTCCGCGACCCCCGCGACCGTCGACGATGCGTGCGCCATCGACGACGGCGCCGACCTCGTGATCTGGACCAGCCACTTCACGACGTTCGTCTCCTACAGCCTCGCCGCCACCGGCGGGGCGACCGAGATCGCGGCGACGGGCGTGGGAGACATCACGCCCGCCCTCCTCGCGGCGGGTGCGCTCCTCCTGATCGGCGGCGGTCTCGTCGTCGCAGGCCGCGGCCGGCGCGTCGCGGCGGCACGCCCGCGTCACTGATCGAGCCGCGCTGCGGATCGGGACGGGCCGACGGCACCGCCCCGATCCGCAGCCGGCCCGCGCGCCGGCCCCGGCGGCATCCGGATATCGTTGCGCCGTGACCCAGCTCATCCGCGCCGTCTCCGCGCTGCTCGCCCTCGGCGTGGGCGCCGCCATCGGGGCCGTGACGACGTTCGCGCACGCGGCGACGCCGCCGTGGCTGCTCATCGGCGGGCTCGTCGTGGTGGCGCTCTTCGTCGTGGGCACGCGGCTCGCGCTCGGGGAGGCCGTCGTCACGGCCGCCGCGGTCGTCGGGGTGCTCGGCGCCGCGTTCGCCGTCGCGCTCGTGCCGGCCGACATCGTCGTGGTGGCAGCGGATGCGATCGGCACGCTGTGGCTGCTCGGCGTGACCGTCGTCGCCCTCGCCGGTGCCCTCTGGCCGCTGCCGCGGCGTCGGGGCAACCCCGCCGAGTCGATCTAGGATGGTCGGGTGACCTACGTCATCGCCCTTCCCTGCGTGGATGTCAAAGACCGCGCCTGCATCGACGAATGCCCCGTCGACTGCATCTACGAGGGCGACCGGATGCTGTACATCCACCCCGACGAGTGCGTCGACTGCGGTGCGTGCGAGCCGGTCTGCCCCGTCGAGGCCATCTACTACGAGGACGACCTGCCGGAGCAGTGGGCCGACTACTACAAGGCGAACGTCGAGTTCTTCGAGGAGATCGGATCTCCGGGCGGGGCCGCGAAGGTCGGCGTGATCCCGGGGGACCACCCTATCGTCGCCGCGCTCCCGCCCCAGGGCCAGTGACCCGGGGCCTGTGACGTGCCCCTCGCGCTGCCCGACTTCCCCTGGGACCTGCTGACGCCGTACGGCGACGAGGCGCGCGCGCATCCGGGCGGCATCGTCGACCTCTCCGTCGGCTCGCCCGTCGACCCGACCCCGGCATCCGTGCGCGAGGCGCTCGCGGCGGCGACCGACGCGCACGCCTACCCCCTCACGGCGGGCTCGCCCGCCCTGCGCGAGGCGATCGTCGAGTGGTACGCGCGGCGGCGCGGGGTGCCCGACCTGACGGTCGCGAACGTCATCCCGACGATCGGCTCCAAGGAGCTCGTGGCTCTGCTCCCGACGCTCCTCGGGCTCGGCCCGGGCGACGTCGTCGTGCAGCCGAGCGCGGCCTACCCGAGCTACGCGGTGGGCGCGGCGGTCGTCGGCGCGACGGTGCTGACCTCCGACGAGCCCGAGGAGTGGCCCGCCGCGACGAAGCTCGTGTGGCTCAACAGCCCCGGCAACCCCGACGGGCGGGTGCATTCGCTCGCATTCCTGCGCCGCGCGGTGGAGCGGGCCCGTGCGCTCGGCGCCGTCATCGCGAACGACGAGTGCTACGCCGAGCTCGACTGGGACTCCGAGGAGCCGACCCCGAGCATCCTGCACCCGGCGGTGACCCAGGGATCGCGTCGGTTCACGCTCTCGGTGTACTCGCTCTCGAAGCAGTCGAATCTCGCGGGCTACCGCGCGGGCTTCCTCGCGGGATGCAGCGACCTCGTGGGCGAGCTGCTCACGGCCCGCAAGCACCTCGGCCTCATGCCGCCCGCGCCCGTGCAGGCCGCCATGATCGCGGCCCTCGCCGACGAGCGGCACGTCGCTGCGCAGAAGGAGCTCTACCGTCGACGCCGCGACGCGCTCGTCGGGGCCCTCACGGCGTCCGGATTCCGCATCGACGGCTCCCGCGCGGGGCTCTACCTGTGGGCGACGCGCGACGAGGACTGCTGGGAGACCGTGGGCGCGCTCGCGCGGCTCGGGATCCTCGTGGCCCCCGGCTCGTTCTACGGCGCCGCGGGCGCGCGCCATGTGCGCGTCGCGCTCACCGCCACCGACGAGAGGGTGGACGCGGCGGTCGAGCGCCTCAGCGCCGGTAGGCTGTAGGCGTGAGCGACGCGACCAGCAGCGAGAAGGTGACCCTGAACCTCGGCGATCGGGTCGCCGATTTCCCGGTGCTGAAGGCGGTGGACGGGCGAGACGTCGTCGACCTCTCGACGTTCGCGAAGCAGACCGGCTACAACACCTTCGACCCGGGATTCGTGAACACCGCGGCGACCCGCAGCGCGATCACGTACATCGACGGCGACGCCGGCATCCTGCGCTACCGCGGCTACGGGATCGAGGACCTCGCCAAGAACGCCACCTACCTCGAGGTGGCGTGGCTGCTCATCTACGGCGAGCTGCCGACGCAGTCGGAGCTCGCCGAGTTCTCGGAGAAGGTGCGTCGCCACACCCTCCTCCACGAGGATCTCAAGCGCTTCTTCTCCGCCCTGCCGCACACGGCTCACCCGATGTCGGTGCTGTCGTCGGCGGTATCGGCGCTCTCGACCTACTACGAGGACTCGCTCGACCCGAAGAACCCCGAGATGGTCGAGCTCTCGACCATCCGCCTCCTCGCCAAGCTGCCGGTCATCGCGGCCTACGCCCACAAGAAGGCGCTCGGCCAGGCGTTCCTCTACCCCGACAACTCGCTCGACTTCATCGAGAACTTCCTCAAGCTGAACTTCGGCAACCTCGCCGAGCCCTACGAGGTCAACCCGGTGCTCGTGAAGGCGCTCGACCGCCTGCTCATCCTCCACGAGGACCACGAGCAGAACGCGTCGACGTCGACCGTGCGTCTCGTCGGCTCGACCGAGGCGAACATGTTCGCCTCGATCTCGGCCGGGATCAACGCCCTCTACGGCCCGCTGCACGGCGGCGCGAACGAGGCCGTGCTCACCATGCTCGCCCGCATCCGCGACTCCGGGGAGTCGGTGTCGAAGTTCGTGGAGCGCGTCAAGGCCAAGGAGGACGGCATCCGCCTCATGGGCTTCGGGCACCGCGTCTACAAGAACTACGACCCGCGTGCGAAGCTCGTGAAGGAGTCGGCCGACGAGGTGCTCGCCGATCTCGGCGTCAAGGACCCGCTGCTCGACATCGCGAAGGAGCTCGAGGAGATCGCGCTGAGCGACGACTACTTCCAGTCGCGTCGCCTCTACCCGAACGTCGACTTCTACACGGGCGTCATCTACAAGGCCATGGGGTTCCCGACCCGCATGTTCACCGTGCTGTTCGCGATCGGCCGACTCCCCGGCTGGATCGCCCACTGGCGCGAGGCCAACAACGACCCGGGCACCAAGATCGGCCGCCCGCAGCAGCTCTACGTGGGCCCCGCCGCCCGCGACTGGCCCGCCGGCCGCTGACCCGGACCGTCAGGCGGCGACGTCGACGCGGTAGCCGCGCTTGACGACCGTCGCGATGATGGGGGCGCCGAGGCTGCGCCGCAGTCGGCTGAGCGCCATCTCGAGCGCGTGCTCGTCGGCCGTGCCGACCGAGCGCAGCAGCTGCTCGCGGGAGACGACCGCGCCCTCCGCGTCGAGCAGGGTGCGCAGGAGCGCGAGCGGCGTGGGCGTGAGCGGGATGCGGCGCCCGTCGAGCTCGACGATCGTGCCGCGCACGACGACGTCGCCGTGCGGCGTGCGCACGCGCGCCACCCGCAGCTCGGGCAGCCTCTCGCACACGAGTCGGATGAGAGCTCCCATGCGGAAGCGATCGGGCTGCAGCGGCCGGATGCCCGCCGCGTGCAGTGGAGCCGCGGTCACGGGGCCCACGGCCGCCGCCACGACGCCGCGGCGGAACGCCGCGACGAGCTCGTCGTAGGCCCCGAGGCCCTCGGATGCCGCATAGAGCGCGTCGACGGCGGGAGCGCTCGTGAAGGTCACGCAGTCGAGCTGCCGTTGGCAGATCGCCTCGACGAGCCGCGGGATGCGTTCATCCGTGTCGTCGAGCGAGCGCCAGCGGTACGGCGCGACGAGCAGCACGCGATGCCCCACCGCGCGCAGCGGATCGAGCTGGGCTGCGTCGAGGTAGCCGTGGGCCTGGACGGCGATCGTCAGACCGGGCGCGCACTCGGCGAGCACCTTCTCGACGAGCGAGGCCGTCGTCTCCTCTTCGCTCATCCCCGAGTCGTCGAGGCCCGCAGCGCGCACGCCTCCGCGCGCCTTGGGTCCGCGCACGAGGATACGGGCGGCGCCCATCGCGTCGATGAGCTCGTCGCCGAGGCCCGCGGCATCCGCGACCTCGAGCCAGCGGCGGATCCCGAAGGCCGTCGTGGCGAGCACGACGTCCGGCTCGGCGTCGATGATGGCGTGGGTGTCGGCGATGACGCGGGCGTCGTCGCGCGCATGCTCCATGCGCAGGGTCGGCGCGTGCATGACCTGGGCGCCCCGGCGCTCGAGGGCGTCGATGAGGTCGGCCGCGCGCCGCTCGCTCGTGACGCCGATCCGAAACCCCTCCAGCTGGTCGGGGCGGAACCCGGGGACCGCGTCGTCGAGCAGGGCGTTCGTCACGGGGCGGCCACCGCCTCGCCCGCACGTCGCAGCGCCGCCTCCGCCTCCGCATCGCCCGCCGCCGCGAGCCGCGCGACCTCGCCGATCACGATGACTGCAGGGGAACGGACCCCGGCGAGCGCCGCCGCGCCGGGGAGCTCGGCGAGCGGAGCGAGCGTCGTGCGCTGCCCGCTGCGGTGGCCGCGTTCGACCACGGCGGCGGGCGTACCGGGCGCCATCCCGGCCCGCACGAGCCCGGGCGCGAGCGCGGCGAGCGCGTTGACCCCCATGAGCACGACGATCGTCCCGCCGAGCCCCGCGAGGTGCGCGCACTCGGATGCCGTGAGCGGCGCGTGCCCCGAGATGACCGTGAACGCGTGGCTCACGCCGCGGTGGGTCAGCGGGATGCCCGCCGCGGCAGGCACCGCGACGGCGCTCGTGACGCCGGGGATCACCTCGACGGGCACGCCCGCGCGTCGGCACGCGAGCACCTCCTCGCCGCCGCGGCCGAAGATGTACGGGTCGCCGCCCTTGAAGCGCACGACGTGCGCGCCGGCGAGCGCGTGGCGCACGAGCAGCGCCTCGATCTCCTCCTGCGGCACCGCGTGATGGCCGGGCTGCTTCCCGACGTCGATGAGCAGGGCGTCGGGGCAGAACTCGGCGAGCACCTCGTAGGGCGCGAGCCTGTCGAACAGCACGACGTCCGCCGACCGCAGGGCGTCGACGGCGCCGAGAGTCAGCAGCTCCCGCGCCCCGGGGCCGCCGCCCACGAGCGTCACGCGCCCCATCCGCTCAGTCATCCTCGCCTCCCCGTCCCGACGCGTCGCGCACGGGGATGCGGGCCCCCGTGAGCAGCACGCGGCCCTCGCGCAGCTCCGCGGCCGTCGCGGGACGCGCCTGACCGCGCTCACGGACCCGGGGGATGCCGGGCGCCGCGTCACCCGGCGCGTTCACGAAGCTGCGGAAGCGGGCGAGTCGCTCGGGGTCGCGCAGCGTCGCCGCCCACTCGTCCTCGTAGTTCTCGATATGCCGCGCCATCGCCGACTCGAGCTCCGCCGCGAGGCCGAGCGAGTCGTCGACGACGACGGCCCGCACGTGGTCGAGGCCGCCGTCGATCTCCTCCATCCAGCGAGCCGTGCGCTGCAGGCGGTCGGCCGTGCGGATGTAGTACATGAGGTAGCGGTCGATGTAGCGGATGAGCGCCTCGTCGTCGAGGTCGCTCGCGAGCAGCTGCGCGTGCGTCGGCTGGAAGCCGCCGTTCCCGCCCACGTAGAGGTTCCAGCCGGCGTCGGTGGCGATGACGCCGACGTCCTTCCCGCGCGCCTCGGCGCACTCGCGCGCGCATCCGGAGACCCCGAACTTGAACTTGTGCGGCGCGCGCAGCCCCCGGTAGCGCAGCTCCAGCCGCACGGCCATGCCCACGGAGTCCTGCACGCCGAAGCGGCACCACGTCGAGCCCACGCAGCTCTTCACGTTGCGCAACGCCTTGCCGTAGGCCTGCCCCGACTCGAAGCCCGCGTCGACGAGCTGCGCCCAGATGTCGGGCAGCTGATCGAGCCGCGCGCCGAACATGTCGATGCGCTGGCCGCCCGTGATCTTCGTGTAGAGCCCGAACTCGGTCGCGACGCGCGCGATCACGCCGAGCTTCTCCGGCGTGATCTCGCCGCCCGGGATGCGGGGCACGACGGAGTAGGTGCCGTCGCGCTGCATGTTGGCGAGCGCGCGGTCGTTGGTGTCCTGCAGGGCGCCGCGGCCTCCGTCGAGCACGTAGGCGTCGTGCTGGCTCGCGAGGATGGACGCGACGGCGGGCTTGCAGATGTCGCAGCCGCGTCCCGTGCCGAAGCGCGCGAGCGTGTCCTCCCACGAGGTGATGCCGAGCACGCGGATGAGCTCGAAGAGCTCCTGCCTGCTCTGCGCGAAATGCTCGCACAGGGCGTGGGACACGGTGAGACCGGCCTTCGCGAGCTCCTGCTCGAGGGTCTTCTTCACGAGCGGCACGCACGATCCGCACTGCAGGCCCGCCCGCGTGCACGCCTTGAGCTCGGGAACCGTGCGGCAGGGATCGACGCCGTCGGCGCCGTGCACCGCCGCCCGCACAGCACCCACGGAGACGTTGTTGCACGAGCACAGCAGGGCGTCGTCGGGCAGCTCCTCGGCGCCTGCGGTCTCGGCGCCCGACGCCGAGAGGTAGGCCGCGGGCTCCGAGGCGAGCGCGCGCCCGAGCATCGGCCGCAGCGTCAGGTAGGGCGCGGCGTCGCCCACGAAGACGCCCCCGAGCAGCGTGCGCGCGTCGTCGGAGACGACGACCTTCTGGTAGAGGCCGCGCGCGGGGTCCGCGTAGACGACCTCGAGGGCGCCCTCGGTCGCCCCCATCGCGTCGCCGAAGCTCGCGACCTCGACGCCCGCGAGCTTGAGCTTCGTCGCGTCGTCGATGGTCGTGAAGGTCGCGTCGCCGCCGAGCAGCCGGTCGGCCACGACCTCGGCCATGGCGTTGGCCGGTGCGACGAGCCCGACACAGCGTCCCTGCACGTGAGCGACCTCGCCGATCGCCCACACCCGCGGATCGGACGCGCGGCACTCCTCGTCGACGACGATGCCGCCGCGCGGGGCGACCTCGATCGCCGCGGCCGCGGCGACCTCGTCGCGCGCCGCGATGCCGATCGCGAAGACGATGAGGTCGGCGGGGATCGTCTGCCCGTTCGTGAGCCTGACCCCCGTGACGGCGCCCTCGGCCGCGAGGATCTCGCGCGGCCGGGTGCCGAGGTGCATCGCGATGCCGCGCGAGGCGATGAGCCGGCCGAGCGCCTGCCCCGCGCCCTCGTCGAGCTGCGCCGACATGAGCCATCCGCCGGAGTGCACGATCGCGGAGTCCGCGCCGAGCTCGGCGAGGCCCCCGGCCGCCTCGAGCCCGAGCAGGCCCCCGCCCGCGACGACCGTGCGCGGGGGGCGCCCCAGCACGGCGGCGAGCAGTCGCACCTCGGCCGCGAGATCCTCGACGTCGGCGATCGTCCGGTACACGCGAGCGTGCTCGGCGCCCGGCACCTCGGGCACGGGCGCTCGTGACCCCGTCGCGAACACGACGTCGTCGTAGGGGAGCACACGCCCCGCATCCGTCGTCACGGTGCGCGCGACCCGATCGAGGGCGACGGCGCGCTCCCCGCGCAGGAGCGTGATCGCCTCGTGGTCCCACACGCTCGCGTCGAGCGTGAGGTCGTCGCCGCCGAGGAAGCGGCGGCTCAGTGCGACGCGGTCGTACGGGAGGTGCTCCTCCTCGCCGATGACCCAGAGTCGGATGCGGTGGGCCTCGCCGCGGGTGCGGATCGCGTCGGCGAGGCGGTGCGCCGCGGGCCCCGCGCCGATCACGACGACGCGACGTGGTGCGGGGGAATCCGTCATCTTCTGCCTCTCGTCGGTGCTTCGAGGCTAGGAACGGGCGGTTGCCCTGCCGTTTCGCCCGTGTAACAGACACCTCACATCTGACGCACGCGCCACCCGCGGGGGTGTGAGCACAGCGTCACGTGAGCGAAACCGCGAGGGCAGGTCGGGCGTAACACGCCGCGCCTAGCGTCGAGGGCATCCGCGACACGAGGAGGACGGCATGACCCTCACGATCCCCGAGCGCACCACTTCCGCCGCTTCCCGGGACGAGTCCGCCGAGCCGGCGTCCGTGGGGTGGTTCCCCGCGTGCGAGGCCGACGCGCTCGAGCCGGAGTGGGGCGAGGCGGTGCTCGTGGAGGGCCGCCAGATCGCGCTCGTGCTCGCGGCGCCGGGCGAGCTGTACGCCGTCGACCACCGCGACCCGGTCATGGGCGCGTATGTGATGGCGCGCGGCATCGTCGGCTCGCGCGGCGAGCGCGCGACGATCGCCTCCCCGCTGCTCAAGCAGGTCTACGACCTGCAGACCGGTGCATGCCTCGACGACCCCTCGCTCGCGCTCTCGACGTATCGCACACGCGTCGTCGGCGGCATGATCGAGATCGAGATCGCCGCGTGACATCCGTCGCGACGCTCGCGCCGCCCGCGCTGCTCGCGATCTCCCACGGCACGTCCTCGCCCTCGGGGGCCGCGGCGGTCGCCGCGCTCGTCGAGGCCGTGGCTCAGGCGCGCCCCGAGGTCGCGGTCGCGGGCGGCTTCGTCGACGTGCAGCAGCCGGATGTGCCGACCGTGCTCGGCGGTCTTCCCGCGGGCGCCCCGGCGGTCGTCGTGCCCCTCCTCCTCTCGGCCGGCTACCACGTGCACGTCGATCTCGCGCAGGACGCGGCCGCCGTCGAGGGCGTGACGGTCGCGCCCGCGCTCGGCCCCGACGACAGGCTCGTCGAGCTGCTCGCGCGGAGGCTCGCGGAGGCGGGGCTGCGTCACGACGACGCCGTGGTGCTCGCCGCGGCGGGCTCGAGCGACGCGCGCGCCCTCGCCGACTGCGTCGAGACGGCGCACCGGCTGGCCAACGTCCTGCGACGGTCCGTGACGGTGGGCTACATCTCCGCCGCGGGCCCCCGGCTCGCGGATGCCGTGGCCGCGACGCGCGCGGCGCATCCGCACTGCCGCGTCGTCGTCGCGAGCTACCTGCTCGCGCCCGGCTACTTCGCCGACCTGGCCGCCGCGGCGGGGGCCGACGTCACGAGCGCGCCCCTGCTCGCCGCGGGGGCCTCCCCGCCGACCGAGCTCGTCGAGATCGTGCTCGAGCGTCACGCCGCGGCATCCGCCTGAGCCGGGCCCGGCTACGCTCGACGGGTGCGTATCGACGTCGTCACGATCTTCCCCGAGTTCTTCTCGGTGCTCGACGTGTCGCTGCTCGGCAAGGCACGCGCGAGCGGCCTGATCGACGTGCGCGTGCACGAGCTGCGCGACTTCACGCACGACAGGCACCGCACGGTCGACGACACGCCCGCGGGCGGGGGCGCCGGCATGGTCATGAAGCCCGAGCCCTGGGGCGAGGCGCTCGACGCGATCCTCGCGGGCGCGACGGACGCCGTGGTCGTCTTCCCGACGCCCGCCGGGCAGCTCTTCCGCCAGCCCGTCGCGCGAGAGCTCGCGGCGGCGTCGCACCTCGTGTTCTGCTGCGGACGCTACGAGGGCATCGACCAGCGCGTCGTCGAGCACACCGCGACACGTCCCGAGGTCGCGCAGGTGCGCGAGCTGAGCCTCGGCGACTACGTGCTCAACGGGGGAGAGGTCGCCGTGATGGCCATGATCGAGGCGGCGGGCCGTCTCGTGCCGGGAGTCGTCGGCAACCCCGAGTCGCTCGTCGAGGAGAGCCACGAGGACGGGCTGCTCGAGTACCCGAGCTACACGAAGCCCGCCGTGTGGCGCGAGCTCGAGACCCCGCCCGTGCTGCTGTCGGGCAACCACGCGGCGATCGCCGCCTGGCGGCGCGAGCAGCAGCTCGAGCGCACGCGCCGCAACCGGCCCGAGCTGCTCGGCGAGTAGCGCGACCTCACGTGGCCCGGACGGCCATGTGATCGATTCGTTCGACAGCCGCAACAGCGCGCGAGGCCGCCGGAAACATCCGCGCTCCATGCTGGGGACCACGCTTCACACGTGTCCACCCCGTTCCCCCGGAGGCCCCATGTCCTACGTCCAGCCGGCCGAGCTCGTCACCCGCATGATCGACGCGGGCGAGAAGAAGATCAAGCTCTCGACCCGCGACACCCTCATCCGCTCCTATATGGGCGCCGCGCTGCTCACACTCGCCGCCGCGTTCGCCGTCACGGTGTCGGTGCAGACGGGGCAGCCGCTCCTCGGCGCGGTGCTGTTCCCCGTCGGCTTCGTGCTGCTCTACCTGCTCGGCTACGACCTGCTGACGGGTGTCTTCACCCTCGGGCCGCTCGCCGTCCTCGACAGGCGCCCCGGCATCCGGGTGCGCGGGATGCTGCGCAACTGGGGGCTCGTGTTCCTCGGCAACTTCCTGGGCGCCTTCACGGTCGCCGTGCTCATGGCGATCTACTTCACCTACGGCTTCTCGAGCGAGGCGTCCGCCGTCGGCCAGGCGATCGGCGAGATCGGCCACGGGCGCACGGTGGGCTACGCCGAGCACGGCGCCGCGGGCATGCTCACGCTCATCGTGCGCGGCATCCTCTGCAACTGGATGGTGTCGACGGGCGTCGTGGCCTCGATGATGTCCGACAACCTCGTCGGCAAGGTCGTCGCGATGTGGCTTCCCATCATGGTGTTCTTCTACATGGGCTTCGAGCACTCGATCGTGAACATGTTCCTGTTCCCGTCGGGACTGCTGCTGGGCGCCGACTTCACCCTGCTCGACTACCTGCTGTGGAACGAGCTGCCGACCATCTTCGGCAACCTCATCGGCGGCCTCGCGTTCGTGGGCATCCCGCTCTACGCCACCTACCGCGCCCGTCAGCCGAGGGGCACGGCGCTCGGAGGCGACACGGCACGGGCCGTGCGCCGCCGCCGACCGGTCGCGGCACCCGCAGCGGCGCCCGCGCCGGCCGTGGCGTCGGTGGCCGTCGAGGCCTGACCGCTCAGCTCGAGCGAGCGGTCAAGACGATCGGACCCTCCGCGGTGATCGCCACGGTGTGCTCGGAGTGCGCTCCGCGTGAACCGTCGCGAGAGCGGAGGGTCCATCCGTCGCGATCTGTGTAGATCTCGTCGGTGCCGCGCATGAACCACGGCTCGAGCGCGAGCACGAGGCCCGCGCGCAGCGGCAGGCCCCGCTTGCGTCGGCCGTCGTTCGCGACGTGCGGGTCGCCGTGCATCGTGCGCCCGACGCCGTGACCGCCGAAGTCGAGGTTCACGGGCAGCCCCGCCGCCTCCGCCACGTCGCCGATCGAGGCCGAGATGTCGCCGATCCGGTGGCCGACGGTCGCCGCGGCGATGGCGGCGTCGAGCGCGCGCTCGGTCGTGGCGATCAGCTCGAGATCCGCCGGGTCGGGCTCGCCGACGACGATCGAGAGAGCCGAATCGCACACCCAGCCGTCGACGGATGCCGCGAAGTCGAGCGAGAGCAGGTCGCCGTCGCGCAGGCGGTAGTCGTGGGGGAGCCCGTGCAGCACGGCGTCGTTGACCGAGGTGCAGATGACCTTGCCGAACGGCGACGCGCCGAAGCTCGGGTGGTAGTCGATGTAGCAGGACTCCGCGCCCGCCTTGCGGATCATCTCGTGCGCGAGGGCGTCGAGGTCGAGCAGGTTGACCCCGACGTCGGCCGCATCGCGCGTCGCCTCGAGCACGCTCGCGACGAAGCGCCCGGCGGGCTTCATCTGCTCGATCTCAGCAGGAGTCCGGAGTTCGATCACCTTTCGAGCGTAGCCTTGACGGATGGTCGTCCGCCGCGTCGTCTACCGCCTGCTGTTCCCGCTCGCGGTCGTGCTCCCCGTATGGGTGCTCGTCGGCCGCGGCATCCTGCTCGACGGCATCGGCTGGAGCTTCCTCGGCTACCTCATCGTGAGCCCGATCCTCTTCGTGGCGCTGCTCGCGATCGGGGGCCTCATCGTCTGGCGCCCCGGCGTGCGGCAGGAGCGCGGGGTGTCGACCTGGGATGCCGTCGTGCTCGGCGCGCTGTGGCTCGTCCTGCTCGCGGCGGGCCTCGTCGCGCATCCGGCGATCGTCGCGGCCGCCGTCGTGCTCGTGCTGGGCGCTTTCTGGTTCGCGGCGTGGCAGCTCGTGACGGAGAGCCGGCGCAGGCTGCGGGCCGCGATGGACGACATCGACGCGACGCTCGCGGGGGAGCGGGCATCCGTGCCCCGGCAGCAGCAGCCGCTCGACATCGGCGAGGTCATCGTGGTGCGTTCGAAGGACGTCACCCCGCCCGCCTCGGACGGCCCCGCTACGTGACGGCGCGCATCCTGGCGATCGAGACGGCGACACCGCCCGCCGTCCTGTCCCAGGAGCGCGCCCGCGACATCCTGCTCTCCCAGCCCGGCCTCTCGCGGCTCGGTGCCCGCCTCGTGGCGACGGCGTTCGACAGCTCCGGCATCGACAGCCGTGCGACGGTCGTCGAGTCGCTCGTCGAGGGCGGCGACTCGGAGCTGCTCGACGCGGATGGCCGCATCGTGCCGGCGACGACGGGCGCGCGCAACGACCTCTACGCCCGCCATGCCTCGCCGCTCGCCGTCGAGGCGGGTCGGCGAGCGCTCGCGGCGGCGGGAGTCGAGGCGAGCGAGGTGACGCACGTCATCACGGCGTCGTGCACGGGCTTCGTCTCGCCCGGCCCCGACCTCGCGCTCGTGCAGGAGCTCGGTCTCGACGCGGGCACGGCGCGGCTGCACGTCGGCTTCATGGGATGCTCGGCCGCCTTCCCCGCGCTGCGCACCGCCGAGGCCATCTGCCGCGCCGACCCGGCATCCGTCGTGCTCGTCGTGTGCGTCGAGCTCTGCACGCTGCACCTGCGCGCGACCGACGAGCCCGAGCAGATCGTGGCGATGTCGCTCTTCGCCGACGGCGCGGCCGCCGCGGTCGTCGCGGCGCGCCGCGCGCCCGGCCCCTCGCTCGCGATCGACGGCTTCCTCACGGGCCTGCTGCCCGATTCGATCGACGAGATGCGCTGGACCATCGGCGACGGCGGCTTCCTCATGCGCCTCTCGAGCAGGGTGCCCGGCATCATCGGGCGGGGCATCCGCGAGGCCGTCGCGCCCCTGCTCCCCGACGGCCCGGGGTCGGTGAGCGGATGGGCCGTGCATCCCGGCGGTCGCAGCATCGTCGACCACGTGCAGGACGCGCTCGCGCTGCCCGACGATGCCATGCGGCATTCGCGCGGTGTGCTCGCCGACCACGGCAACATGTCGAGCCCGACGGTGCTCTTCGTGCTGCGCCGCCTGCTCGCCGAGCAGCGCGCGGGCATCGTGTGCGCGATGGCCTTCGGGCCGGGGCTCACGCTCGAGGCGGCGCGCCTGCGTGTCGAGGACGGGGGAGTCTCATGACGGCCCTCCGCGAGCGCGAGACCCTCGAGCGCGAGTGGATGGACGACCCCGCGTGCGACCTGAGCCTCCTCGAGAGCACCTACCGCCAGTTCCGGGTCGTCAATCGCGTGCTCGCGGGCTGGGGCCGCATCTACCGGCGCCGCATCCGCCCTCTGCTCTCGGCTCGAGCGCCCTTCCGGCTGCTCGACATCGGATCGGGCGGCGGCGATGTCGCCCGCGCGCTCGCCGGCTGGGCGCGGCGCGACGGGCTGCGGCTCGAGGTGACCGCGATCGACCCCGACGCGCGTGCGCACGCCTTCGCGTCGCGCACCCCCGATCCGGATGTCGTGCTGCGGGCAGCCTCGACGGCCGAGCTCGTGGGGGCGGGCGAACGCTTCGACCTCGCGGTGTCGAACCACGTGCTGCACCACCTCGACGAGCTCGCACCGTTCCTCGCCGACAGCGCGCGCCTCGCGCCGCGGGCGCTCCATAACGACATCCGCCGGTCGTCGACGGCGCTCGCGCTCTACACGCTCGCGACGCGCCCGGTCGCGCGGCGCTCCTTCCTCTACGACGACGGGCGGCTCTCGATCCGCCGCAGCTACACGGCCGCCGAGCTCGCCGAGGCGGCGCCAGCCGGCTGGCACGTGGAGACGGCGACGCCGTTCCGACTGCTGCTCGTGCGCGGGCTGGGGGAGGGGAGTCGATGATCTCGCGGGCCCTCACGATCGCCGCCGCGTGCTCCTACGCCGCGAGCTGCACGCTCGGCATCGGCGTGGCGACCGGGAGGCTGCGCACGGGCCGCGCGCGCTGGGTGCATCACGCGCTCTACATCGCGACGGCGGGCACGACGACGGCCGCGACGATCGCGCTCCTCGCGGAGCGCGGGGCAGAGGGAGCCGTGCTCGCACCGGCGCTCGCGCCGCTCGCCGCGATCCCGTACGCCGGAACCCGCGGCTGGCGGCATCCGCTCCTCGCGGCATCCGTCGCGCCCTTCCTCGGGGCGGCGCTCGCCGTCACCACCCGGCCGCGTCCGCCCCGCACGACTGAGAGGGGCGCGCGCCGAGGGCGCCCCGTGAGAGGAGCACGCTGATGGACTTCCTCGAGGTGGTGCGCCGCCGGAAGACGACGAACGGCCCGCTCGACCCGCGGCCCGTCTCGGAGGAGCACCAGCGGCTTCTCATGGAGGTCGCGAGCCGCGCGCCGTCGCAGCTCAACAGCCAGCCGTGGCGCTTCGTGCTCGTCGAGGAGCGCGACACGATCGAGACCATCGCGCGCATCAGCGGCGAGTCGATGACGGAGGCGATGTCGAACGGCACCTTCTTCGAGCGCTACAAGCCGTACTTCCGCTTCAGCAAGCAGGAGATGGCCGAGAAGCGCAGCGGGATGCTGTTCGACAAGCTGCCCGCCCCGCTGCGGCCCTTCACGAGCCAGGTGTTCACGGCGCGCGGCCAGAAGCTCATGAACACCATGCGCGTGCCGCAGCTGCTCGGCGAGGAGAACCGCAAGCTGGTCGCGGGATCGCCGCTGCTGCTCGGCGTCATGCTCGACCGCTCCGAGTACCGGCCGGGCGAGCTCTCGTCGTTCTACTCGGTGTTCTCGATGGGCGCCGCGATGGAGAACGTGTGGCTCACGACGACCATGCTCGGCATGGGCATCCAGTTCATCTCCTTCCCGATGGAGGTGCCGGGCCGCTGGGACGAGATCGTGCGCCTGCTCGAGGTGCCCGACGAGCTCGAGCTCATGGCCGTGTACCGGCTCGGCTACGTGCCCGACGACGCCAAGCGCCCGCCCATCGACTGGACGAGCCACGAGCGCAAGCTCCCCTCGCAGTACGTGTTCCGGGGCACGTGCGCCACCCCCGAGACGCGGTGGGACGAACCGCCCGTCGCAGGCTGAGGGAGGGCGACGGAGTCCGCGGTCGCTCGTCACGGCCCCGGTATGGCAGAATTGTCGATTGTGCTTCCGCGCGGCCCTGCCACAGGGGGGTCGTCGCAGCGAGAGGCGCAACCCACACTCTGATTTCCGTATACCCGCGTTCGACCTGTGGCGGGCGCAGAGAGCGAAGAATCCCATGCACATCCTCGACGACGTCGACGCCGCCTCGCTGCGTTCCGACATCCCCGAGTTCCGCCCCGGCGACACCGTCAAGGTGCACGTCAACATCATCGAGGGCAGCCGCTCGCGTATCCAGGTGTTCCAGGGCGTCGTGATCGCCCGCGCCAACGAGGGCGTGCGCGAGACCTTCACGGTCCGCAAGGTCAGCTTCCAGGTGGGCGTCGAGCGCACCTTCCCGGTGCACTCGCCGGTCATCGACCACATCGAGGTCGTCACCCGCGGTGACGTCCGTCGCGCCAAGCTCTACTACCTGCGTGAGCTGCGCGGCAAGAAGGCGAAGATCAAGGAGCGCCGCGAGGCCTGAGCCCCGCCGCATCCGTTCCGGAGCCCGGTTCCCGCATCCGCGGGGCCGGGCTCCGTCGCGTTCGCGCACCCGTTCGCCGCCGCGGGTGTCGCATGCCGTCGGGGGCGCGGGGCCGCGCTTATGCTTGCAGGGATCTCAGGGGAGTGATGAGCGAGGACACCCAGGCGCGCGCGGAGGAGACACCCGCGGATGACGCGGACCAGGCCGCCGAGACGGAGGCCTCCGACAAGCGCAAGCGCGGGTTCGCCCTGTTCGTGCGCGACGTGCTCGTCATCGTGCTCGCGGCCATCGTCATCTCCTTCCTCATCAAGACCTTCCTCATCCGGTCGTTCTACATCCCGTCGGAGTCGATGGAGGACACCCTCATCGTCAACGACCGCATCATCGTGAACCAGCTCGTCCCCGAGCTGACCCCGGTGTCGCGCGGCGACGTCATCGTGTTCACCGACCCGGGCGGCTGGCTCGATCCCGTATACGAGCCCCCGAAGGACCCCATCTCGGGCTTCTTCGAGTGGCTCGGCTCGATCGTGGGCCTCACGGCGCCCGACTCGAACGACCACCTCATCAAGCGCGTCATCGGGCTGCCGGGCGACCACGTCGTGTGCTGCGACGACTTCGGGCGGATGTCGGTCAACGGCGTGCCGATCGACGAGGACGCGTACGTGAAGCTGCCCGAGGGCGTGACGCGGGTCTCGCGCGACGACTTCGACGTGACCGTTCCCGAGGGCTCCCTCTGGGTCATGGGCGACAACCGCTGGAACTCGCGCGACTCCCGCTACAACCGCGACAAGCCGGGCAACGGCTTCGTGCCCGAGGGCAACGTCGTGGGCCGCGCGATCCTCATCTCCTGGCCCGTCGAGCGCTGGACCTGGCTCGACGACTACCCGCTCGTGTTCGACGGCGTCGAGAGCGGCACTCCCGCCCCGACGCCCGCGCCGGACGACGCCCCCGAGGGCGCCGAGACCGGCGACGAGGCGGAGGGCGCCGAGGGATGACCGTCGCCGACCCGACGTTGCGCATGGAGCGCGGGCTCTTCCGCGACGGGGCCACGATCGTGATCGGCGTCGACGAGGTGGGTCGCGGCGCGATCGCGGGCCCCGTGGCCGTGGGCCTCGGCGTGTTCCTGCCCGACGTGAAGCGGATGCCGAAGGGGCTCCGCGACTCGAAGCTGCTGTCCGAGCAGCGCCGCGAGGAGCTGCACCCCGAGGTGCTCGCGTGGGCGCCGCACTCGGCCGTCGGGCTCGCGGACAACGCCGAGGTCGACGCGCTCGGCATCATCGCAGGCCTCGGGCTCGCCGCGGTGCGCGGTCTCGAGGCGCTCGTCGCGGCGGGAGTGCCCGTCGAGTCGGCCGTCGTCGTGCTCGACGGCTCCCACGACTGGCTCACGCCGGCGATCGCCTCCTGGCCCGACACCTCGCGCCCGCGCGTCGTCACCCGCGTCAAGGCCGACCGTGACTGCGCGAGCGTCGCGGCGGCATCCGTGCTCGCGAAGGTGCACCGCGACCGGCTCATGATCGAGGCCGACAGCGCGCATCCGGGCTACGAGTGGCCGAGCAACAAGGGTTACGCGTCGTCGACCCACTACGCCGCGATCGACCGCCTCGGCGCCTCGGCCCTGCACCGCTGGAGCTGGCTCAAGCAGCCCGCCCTGTTCTAGCCCTCGGCCGACACCGCCGCTCGCGCAGAACTAGACTCATCCCCGATGGACGAGGACGAGTTCGACGACTACGACCGCGAGATGGAGCTCTCGCTGTATCGCGAGTACCGCGATGTGGTGGGCCAGTTCAAGTACGTGATCGAGACGGAGCGACGCTTCTACCTCGCCAACGACGTCACGCTCGAGCGCCACGACGCCGAGCACGACTTCTACTTCGAGCTCACGATGAACGACGTGTGGGTGTGGGACGTGTACCGCGCCGACCGCTTCGTGAAGAGCGTGCGCGTGCTGACCTTCAAGGACGTCAACGTCGAGGTGCGCGGCGACAAGGACCTCGAGCTCCCCAAGGAGCTCGCGCTCGACGAGTGATCGGATGAGCGACGCGGCGTGCCCGTGCGGTTCGGGCGACGCGTACACGGCGTGCTGCGGGGCGATCCACGCGGGGCTGCCGGCGTCCACCGCCGAGGCGCTCATGCGCTCCCGGTTCTCGGCGTTCGCGCGTGGCGACGCGGCGTACCTGCTGGCGTCGTGGCATCCGTCGACCAGGCCCGCCGAGCTCGCCCTCGACGCGGATGTCGTGTGGCGTCGCCTGCAGATCGTCGACACCGTCGCGGGCGGAGCGGATGACGCCCGAGGGGTCGTGGAGTTCCGCGCGTCGTACCGGGCGCCGGAAGGCGCCGGTCTGCTGCACGAGCGCTCGCGCTTCTCGCGCGTCGACGGGCGCTGGGTCTACCTCGACGGCGAGCAGCTCTAGGCGATCGGGCACGCCGGGCGCGTGTCGCCCGCATATCGGATTCTCGCGACGACCCGGCAACATCCCCTCGCGTGCGATGGAGGCATGCGTATCGCAGAGGTATCCACGCGCCGGGCCGCGGCATCCGTCCTCGTCGGGGTGCTGCTCTTCGGCGCCACCGCGTGCACCGTGCAGGTGCTGTCCACGCCGCTCGCCGCCGACGCCGGGACGCGCGGCGGAGACACGTCCGCCGATGACGCGTGGCAGGACGACGGAGTGCTCGGCGTCGACGACGGCGCCATCGACGGCGAGCACCGGCCGAGCGTCTTCGACGACGGCGTGCCCGCCGTCCAGCGGCTGACGCCCGAGCTGCGCGCGGCGCTGCGGGCGGCGGCGACCGACGCGCGAGCATCCGGGGTCGAGTTCGCCGTCACGAGCGGATGGCGCTCGACCGCGCTGCAGGCCTCGCTGCGCGCCGACGCGGTGGCCCGCTACGGCTCCGAGGCCGAGGCAGCCCGCTGGGTCGCGACGCCGGTGTCCTCGAAGCACGTGTCGGGTGAGGCCGTCGACCTCGGCGACTGGGACGCGCTCGACTGGCTGTCGCAGCACGGGACCGCGTACGGGCTCTGCCAGACGCTCGCGAACGAGCCGTGGCACTACGAGTACGTGCCCGAGGCGCGGGGCGGCGCGTGCCCCCGCATGAGCCTCGACGCCGCCGACCGCGGCTGAGTCGCGGGGATCAGCTCCGAGCGTCGGCGCGGGCGGGGGAGGTGGCGGGGGAGCGTAGCTCCATGCGGTGGCAGGGCACCGGGAGGGTGCGTCCGCCCTCGAGCGGGGCGTCGTAGGCGAACTCGCCGGCATCCGTCCAGCCCTCGCGCTCGTAGAAGCGGCGGGCGCGGGCGTTGCCGCGGGCGACGGCGAGCCACGGCACGGCGTGACCCGCCTCGCGCACGCGCTCGGCGGCATCCGCGAGCAACCGGCCCGCGATACCCGAACCGCGATGGTCGGCGTGCACGTAGACCTGCTCGATCTCGTCGCCGTGCATCATCGTGAAGCCCGCGACGACCCCGTCGACCTCGGCGACGCGCGTGCCGCCGAGGGAGGCCGCGACGCGCGGCACGAAGCTCTCGCGCGTGCGCTCGGCGACCAGTTCGGCGGGCGCGTCGGCGAGGTGGCCGTCGCGCCATCCGATCGCCCAGATGTCGGTGATGCGCTCGGCATCGGAGGGGGCGGCATCGCGGATGATCTCGGTCACTGTCCCACGGTAGACCCGCGGAGTAGCGTGGTGACATGGCCGGACTCACCCCCTACCTGCTGCTCCCCGGCACGGCCCGCGAGGCGCTCACGCGCTACCACGAGATCTTCGGCGGCGAGCTCGAGCTCAACAGCTACGCCGACTTCGGGCGCGACGACGGACCGGCGGATGCGATCGCCCACGGCTCGCTCAGGGGGCCGGTCTCGCTGTTCGCCGCCGACGCCGCGGGCGGCGACGACGCGTTCCGGATGCGCGGCGGCATGTTCTCGCTGCTCGGCACCGCGGAGCCCGCGACGCTCGAGGGCTGGTTCGCCGCGCTCGCGGAGGGCGGCGAGGTGCTCGAGCCGCTCACCGCGCGCGCGTGGGGCGATCACGACGGCCAGGTGCGCGACGGCTTCGGCGTGCACTGGCTCATCGGCTACCAGGGCTGATCATGCGCGTCCCCTCGGCGGCAGGCCTCCTCGCGGCGCCCCGCGGGCGGCGGCTCTGCCTCGAGGTGGCGCTCGCGGCCGAGCCCGACCTCGTGCCCGTCGTGCACGACGCCGAGCGTGCCTTCCATGCCGACGACGGCAGCGTCCGCGTGCTCCGCGTCGGGGTGGGCGCGGACGAGCCGCTGCCGCCGCCCACGGGGCTCATGCAGGTGCGGCGGGCGCTCGACGGCATCCGCGCCGAGGCGGTGGATGCCGTGCTCGCCGACGACGCCGCCGTGCTCGCGTGTCTCGCGGCGACCGTCGACGACGCGATGTACTGGCAGGCGCCGAGCGCGCGCGACGCGCTCGCCTCTCGGGCGGAGGTCGAGGAAGGACTCGCAGTGGTCGCCGACCGCATCGCGGCCGACGGGCTGCTTGCGCGATGGAGCACCTCGTCCTTCGGCGCAGGCTGGCGCGTGGAGTTCGACGTCGACGTGAGCGGCACGGTCCGGTTCCGCGATCCGGATGCCGTGCTGGCGGAGTGGCGCGACGACACCGCGCACGACGAGGCGAGCGCTCGCGTCGCCGATGTGCAGGGGCGGGTCGTGGAGCGCACCTCGGGCACGTGGTGGTCGTTCCCGACCTGCCTGCCCTCCGCGAGCGAGGCGTTCGCCGAGGTGCCGTGCGGGCTCGCGCTCGTCGAGGACGCCCTCGGCTGGGAGCGGGCGCTCGTGTCGCCGACGCGCGGGGCGGGACGCGTGCTCGACCTCGACGAGAAGTCCTGGGTGACGCTGTGCCGACGGCATCCGATCGACGTCACCTCGTCGCGGCGCGCCGACTGGGGCCGGGCGACGGGTCGCGACGGGCGCTGGGTGATCCCCGACTGGGCCGAGGTGGCGCGGGAGTGGAACGCCGTGCGGCTCTCGATCGCGCAGTACCTCGTGCTCGCGGGGCGGCCGCTGCCCGTCGACGAGATGAGCGCCTCGCTCATCGCGGGCTGGGGACCCGGGGTGACCCGGTGGCTGACGGATGGCGTGAAGGTCGTGGGGGAGCCGCGGGTGTGGGTGCGCGGGCGACGCCCCGCCGCCGCGGGCGGGTGGCTGCGCGCCGATCCTCCACAGGGCTGAGCCGCTGACTCCGTCCCCGGTTCCGGGCGGGCGGGCTCCGCCGCGGCCACCGCGCCGCGAGTCTGTCCCGCATGGCGGCGAAGGACGAGCTCGGCAGACGCGGCGAACGACTCGCGGAACGGCATCTGATCGAGCGCGGCTACCGGCTCGTGGAGCGCAACTGGCGTTGCCGCCACGGCGAGATCGACCTCGTCGTGCGCGATGGCGACGCCCTCGTCTTCGTCGAGGTGAAGACACGCACCTCGACCGCGTTCGGGCATCCCTTCGAGGCGATCACGCCCGTGAAGCTCGCGCGCCTGAGACGGCTCGCGGGGGTGTGGTGTGAGGCGCACCCTCGCGAGCGCGGACGCATCCGCATCGACGCCGTCGCGGTGCTCGCGCCGCGCGGTGCGGAACCGCGCATCGAGCACCTCGTGGGGGTGTTCTGATGGGGGTCGGCCGCGCCCACGCGGTCGCCTTGCTCGGGCTCGACGGCGCACCCGTGGAGATCGAGGCCGACACCGCGAGCGGCCTGCCCGCATTCGTGCTCGTGGGGCTCCCGGATGCCGCACTCGGCGAGGCGAAGGCGCGCGTGCGGTCGGCGGTCGGCAACAGCGGCTTCGACTTCCCGAGCGGCCGCGTCACCGTCAACCTCTCGCCCGCGTCGTTGCCGAAGACGGGCTCGGCGTTCGACCTCGGGATCGCCCTGGCGCTGCTCGCGGCAGAGGGCTGGGTCGCGCCCGAGTCGGTCACGGGCGTCGTGCATCTCGGCGAGCTGGGGCTCGACGGGCGCCTGCGACCGAGCCGCGGCATCCTCCCCATGGTGCTCGCGGCCGAGCGGGCGGGCTTCGACACGGTCATCGTTCCGGCGGGCAACGCCGACGAGGCCGCGTTCGTACCCGGGGTGCGGGTCGTGCCCGTCGCGAGCCTGCGTGACGCCGCCATCTGGCACGGTGCCGAGGTCGACCCCGTGGAGGTCGAGCCGCTGCTGCCCGTGCCCGCCCCGGAGGAGCCCGACGACGCGGGCGACCTCGCCGAGATCGTGGGCAACCGCGACGCGGTCGAGGCCGTTCAGGTCGCCGCGGCCGGGGGCCACCACATGTTCCTGCTCGGGCCGCCCGGCGCGGGCAAGACGATGGTCGCGTCGCGGCTTCCCGGCATCCTGCCCGACCTCGACGAGCGCGCCGCGATCGAGGTGAGCTCGATCCGCTCGCTCGCGGGCCTGCCCGTCGGGCGCTCGCTCGCGACGCGCCCGCCGCTCGAGGCACCGCATCACTCGGCCTCGTCCGCGGCGATCGTCGGAGGCGGCAGCGGGGTCATCCGCCCCGGCGCCGCCGCACGCGCCGCGCACGGCATCCTCTTCCTCGACGAGGCGCCCGAGTTCGCGCCCTCGGCGCTCGACTGCCTGCGTCAGCCGCTCGAGTCGGGGGTCATCACGATCTCGCGTGCCGCGGCCACCGCGAGCTTCCCCGCCCGGTTCCAGCTCGTGCTCGCGGCGAACCCGTGCCCGTGCGGCAACTCCGGCGTGCGCGACGCCGAGTGCACGTGCACGCCCTTCGCACGGCGCCGCTACCTCGGGCGGCTGTCCGGGCCGCTGCTCGATCGCGTCGACATCCGTCTCGACGTGCCGCGGGTGACCGCCGCCCAGCTGCGGGTGGGTGCGGACTCGCCCGCGACGACGAGCGCCGCTGCTCGCGCGCGCGTCGCGGAGGCGCGGGAGCGCGCCACGCGACGGCTCGCGGGCACGCCGTGGAGGCTCAACGCGCACGTCTCAGGCAGCTGGCTGCGCTCGAACGGCGCGCCCATGGCCGGCTCGACGGCCGGCCTCGACCGGGCGCTCGAGCGCGGCGCGCTCACGATGCGCGGCTACGACCGCGTGCTCCGTCTCGCGTGGACCATCGCCGACCTCGACGGCGTCGAACGACCCGGGCTCGACCAGATCGGTCGCGCCCTCTACCTCCGGAAGGCCGCCGCATGACCATCCTCGGCATCGCCGACGCGACAGTCGCGTCGCTCGTGCGCCCCATCACCGACCCTGCGCACGACCGCGACGCCGTCGCCGAGCGCTTCGCGCGCGCCACCTGGACGGGCATCGCGGAACCCGGCGACCGCATCGCGGGCCTCGTGATCGCGGCCGTCGGCGCGGAGGCCGCGCTCGCCTCGCTCATCGACGACCGCGAGGGCGGGATGCTGCGGCACGCGCTCCGCGATCACGACCTCGAGCTCGATGACGACGAGCTCGATCACGCAGTCGCCCGGTGGACGCCCCGCATCTCCAAGGCCGACGCGCTGCTCGCCCTCCGCCAGGCCGCGCGGTTCGCGGTGTCGCTCGTCGTGCCGGGTGACCCCGACTGGCCCGAGCGGCTCGACGATCTCGCCGCGTTCGCGCCCGTCGCTCTCTGGATGCGCGGGAGGCGCGAGCGGCTCCCGTCGCTCGATCGCGGCATCGCGATCGTCGGCGCGCGGGCTGCCACGGGTTACGGCGAGCACGTCACCGTCGAGCTCTCGGCGGGGCTCGCCGACCGCGGCTACGCGATCGTCTCGGGTGCCGCATACGGTGTCGACGGTGCGGCCCACCGAGCCGCCCTCGCGAGCGGCGCCGACACCGTGGCGTTCCTGGCCGGCGGGCTCGACCGCTTCTACCCGTCGGGTCACGAGGGGCTGCTGTCGCGCGTCATCGAACGCGGCGTCGCGATCTCCGAGGTCCCCTGCGGGGTGGCGCCGACGAAGTGGAGGTTCCTGCAGCGCAACAGGTTGATCGCGGCCGCGAGCCTCGCGACCGTGGTCGTCGAGGCGGGGGCGCGCTCGGGCTCCCTCAACACCGCGGGCCACGCGGCCGCACTCGGCCGCCCGCTCGGCGCCGTGCCCGGACCGATCACGAGCGCGGCATCCGCCGGATGCCACCGGCTGCTGCGCGAGTACGACGCCGTGTGCGTCACGAGCGCCGCGGAGATCGCGGAGCTCGCTCCGCTCTCGCCCGGCCATGCCGACGCGACGCTCGTCCCCGAGACCGTCGAGGAGGCGGAGGCACGTGCGGTCCGCCCGGCCGCGGACCCCACCGGAACCCGCATCCGCCTCCTCGACGCCCTCACACCGCGCAGCCCGCGCACGGCCGAGAAGATCGCCGCGCTCTCCGGGCTGGCCGTCGATCGCGTGCGCGCCGAGCTCGGCCTCCTCGCGCTCGAGGGGGCGGTCCGCGAGAAGGGAGGTGGCTGGGTGAGAGCCTCGTAGGGCGACGGGGGCCCGGGCTACGCTCGCAGCATGGTCCAGCTCGGGCAGCACGCACCGCCCATCCACGTCATCGCCCACGTGAGCGACACCCACCTGCTCGGCGGCGGGCGCCCGCTCTACGGCGCGGTCGACACCGACGCGAACGTCAGCCGCGCCTTCGAGCAGCTCGAGCGCAGCGGCATGCGCCCCGAGGCGATCGTCATCACGGGAGACCTCGCCGACCTCGGCGAGCCCGAGGCCTACGAGCGGCTCGCGTCGCTCGTCGAGCCCGCTGCCGAGCGCATGGGCTCGCGCGTCATCTGGGTCATGGGAAACCACGACGAGCGCGGGCCGTTCGCCGAGATCCTCATGGGGGAGCAGCCCAGCACCGCCCCGCAAGACCGCGTCTACGACGTGAGCGGGCTGCGCATCATCGCCCTCGACTCCACCGTGCCCGGCTACCACCACGGCGACCTCGAACCCGCGCAGCTCGACTGGCTGCGCGCCGAACTCGCCGCCCCCGCCCCGCATGGAACTCTGCTCGCCCTGCACCACCCGCCCATCCCGACCCCCGTCGAGCTCATGGCGGTGCTCGAGCTCGACCACCAGGCCGAGCTCGCCGACGTCATCCGCGGCACCGACGTGCGGGCCGTGCTCGCCGGCCACCTGCACTACTCGACCACGGGCACCTTCGCGGGCGTGCCCGTGTCGGTCGCCGCCGCCACCTGCTACACGATCGACTCGAGCGCGGAGCCCGGCACCCTCGCGGGCATCGACGGCGGGCAGACCTTCAACCTCGTGCACGTCTACGACGACCAGCTCGTGCACTCCATCGTGCCTATCGGCGACGCACCCCGCGTCGCGGGCTTCAGCGGTGCGTTCCTCGACGCGCTCGCCGCCATGACCTTCGAGGAGCGCCGCGAGGCCTTCTCCAACAAGCGTTCCGCGTTCAACCTCGACGACCACCTGCGCTCGGCGGGCGCGCCCGCCGAATAGCCCCCGGCATCGCCGCCCGGTGCGACGATGGCCGCATGCAGCTGCGCGCGGCCGTCGAGGCCTACCTCACCGAGCTCACGCTCGAGCGCGGCTACTCGCAGCACACCATCCGTGCCTACGGCAACGACCTCTCCGACCTCGTCGCGTTCGCCGAGGCGCTCGGCGAGACGGATGCCGCCTCGCTCGAGCTCGAGACCCTGCGCGACTGGCTGTGGCGCGGCGCGCAGAACGGACTCGCAGCCTCCACGCTCGGCAGGAGGGTCTCCTCCGCCCGGTCCTTCACGGCGTGGCTCACACGCCACGGCGTCACCCCTCACGACCCAGGTCTCCGGTTGCGCACCCCACGCGCCGGACGCCGCCTGCCGCGCGTGCTCACGCGCGCGCAGATGGACACTCTGCTCGTCGGGCTGCATGCCCGCGCGGCGGACGGCGATCACGTCGCCGTCCGGGACGTCGCCGTCATCGAGGTGCTCTACGCCTCCGCCCTCCGCGTGAGCGAGCTCGTGGGCCTCGACATCGACGATGTCGACCGCACCGCGCGAACCCTGCGCGTGCTCGGCAAGGGTGCGAAGGAGCGCGTCGTCCCCTACGGCGCCCCCGCCGCATCCGCGATCGACGACTACCTCCTGCGTGCACGCCCCGCGCTGCGCACCGACGACTCGGGTGCGGCGCTCCTGCTCGGCGCCCGGGGTGGCCGGCTCAGCACGCGCACCGTGTACGAGCTCGTCGCGCGCGAGTTGCGGGAACTGCCCGGGACGGGCCCGGCGGGGCCGCACGCCCTGCGGCATACCGCCGCCACCCACCTGCTCGACGGCGGCGCCGACCTGCGCATCGTGCAGGAGCTGCTCGGACACGCGAGCCTCGCCACGACGCAGCTCTACACGCACGTCTCGACCGAGCGGCTGCGCGAGACGTACCGCCTCGCCCATCCGCGCGCCTAGCGGCGGCGCCGAGCTCGCACGCCCTTGAGGGGGTGATCGCTCGGCCCGCGCGGCGTCTATCGCCCGTCGCGGGTGCTCCGGAAGGATGACGCAACGCGAGTGCGGTCGGCGGGAGCAACCGCGCCTGCGGCGGGAGCAACCGCGTCTCCGGGCGGTGAAGCGCGCACCCGGCGGGAGCAGTTGCCCCCGCCGCATGTGCGCTTCACCGCCCGGCCGCGCGTGACGGCGCCGCGGGGAAGCGGCCCGTCGGCGCTCACGGCGGGAGGAGCACGGCCCGCGGCTGCCCGCCGAGGAACAGCAGCGGGGAGACGTACTGGCCGTGGATGCGCACGCCGAAGTGGAGGCACGTCGCCGTCGCGCAGTGGCCGCCGCGCAGGATGCCGACCACCTGGCCGCGGACCACGGCATCGCCCTCCTGCAGCGACGTCTCCACCGGCTCGTAGCTCGACAGCACCCCGCCGCCGTGGTCGATCGAGAGCACCGGGCGGCCGACGACCACGCCTGCGAAATGCACGACGCCGTCCGCCGGCGCTCGCACCTCGGCGCCCTCGCCCGCGCGGATGTCGACCCCCCGATGCCCCGCCGCGTACGGCGTCGCCGGCGCGAGGTACGGCCGCGCGATCGGGTGCGGCGACGCGATCGGCCACGCCCAGAGCGCGGCGGCGGTCACGAGGGAGGCGAGACGACGGAGGGGGACGCGCATCCGCTCATGCTGCGCGGCGGTGCACCCGCCCGCAGGCGAGGCGACACGTTCTGTGAAGGAAGGGACTCGCGGCCGCCGGGGGACGAGCCACGCCACCCTGCGGTGGTCGAGCGAGCGGCGGGAGCAACCGCATCAGCGGGCGGCGAACCGCCCACCCGGCGGGAGCAACTTCTCCCGCCGGATGCAGTGAACGCCGCCCGCTTCTCCCGCGCTCAGAACAGCGCCGCCACCGCCCGCGCGAACAGCTCGTCGGCCTCGCGCTCGAGCCCGCGCCGGGCGAACCAGGTGCAGACGTTCCGGCAGTCGCGCTCGAGCAGTGCCATCCCGTTGGGATTGGCGATCACGTCGACGAGCTGCGGCAGGTCGATCACGACGACGCGACCACGGTCCACGAGCAGGTTGTAGGGCGACAGGTCGCCGTGCGCCCAGCCCGCCCGCGCGAAGCCGAGCACGATCTCCTCGACCTGGTCGTAGAGCGCCTCGAGCGCGGGACCGCGCGCATCCGTCTGGGCGAGGCGCGGGGCCGCGACGGCCCCCTCGCCGATGAACTCGAGCAGGAGCTCGGTGCCGCTCACCTGCACGGGGTAGGGCACCGGGATGCCGCGCTCCCACGCACTCGAGAGCGCCGTGAACTCCGCGTACGACCACGCGACGGCCGCCACCGAGCGCCCGTACGCGGTGCCGCGCTCGATCGCCCGCTGGTCGCGCGAGCGACGCTCGAGCCGGCCCTCGCGGTAGACGTCGGACCGCCGGAAGTCGGTGCGCTCGGCCGCGCGGTAGCGTTTCGCCGCCATGAGCGTGCCCGACGAGCCGTCGGGCACGGCGCGCTCGAGGAGGAACACGTCGGCCTCCTTCCCCGTCTTGAGGATGCCGAGCTCGGTGTCGAGCGCGGCGGCGGAGGTGACGACCCAGTCCGGCCACGGCTTCGGGCCGCGTTCGGACGGGGTGATCGCCGGCCACGTGGACCAGCGCTGGCCGACGCCCGGTTCGACGTCGGCGAAGGTGAAGGTGGGGATGACGAAGTCGTCCCCGAAGAAGTCGTTCAATTCGGTGGTCTCCGGATGGCGGCCACCGCGGATCCGCGGTCAGCGGATTCGGCTGATCAGCGGGCGGCGGCCTCGAGGGTGAGGGTCGTGGACACGGGCACGACGAAGACGGTGCGCATCGGTCTCTCCTCTCCCTCGCAGACGCCACGGGCCATCCGGGCCGCATCAGCATAGACCCGCACGCGCGGCCTGTACACCCTCGCTGCTACACTGTCGTCAGCACCCGTTTCGGCGGGTGACTTCGCGTGCCCATCGCACACGGCTCAACTCCTTCGGTCCGCCCCTCGGGGCGGCGGATGCGCGCCGGGGCACCAGGGATCGCGACCGACCGGTCGCGGCAGACAACTGAGAAACCGCAGAGCCGGCGCCGCCGTGCCTGCGAGGAAAGGAATGCGGCCATGGCCGTCGTCACCATCCGCCAGCTGCTCGACAGCGGCGTCCACTTCGGACACCAGACCCGCCGCTGGAACCCGAAGGTCAAGCGCTTCATCCTCACCGAGCGCTCGGGCATCCACATCATCGACCTGCAGCAGTCGCTCGCCTACATCGACAAGGCCTACGACTACGTCAAGGAGACCGTCGCGCACGGCGGCACCATCCTCTTCGTGGGCACCAAGAAGCAGGCTCAGGAGGCCATCGCCGAGCAGGCGACGCGCGTCGGCCAGCCCTACGTCAACCAGCGTTGGCTCGGCGGTCTGCTCACCAACTTCCAGACGGTCTCCAAGCGCCTCGCGCGCATGAAGGAGCTCGAGGAGATCGACTTCGACGACACGACGAAGGGCTTCACCAAGAAGGAGCTCCTCATCAAGAAGCGCGAGCTCGACA